>PEQL01000011.1 GCA_002786175.1 Parachlamydia sp. | reverse complement strand
GGGTTTTATCAGGATTTAAAGTATAACTTTGCGACACCTTTTGCACTTGTGGAAACCCTTGGCCTTTGGTGTGGTTTTTGGATGGCAATCCGTACTCTCATGCCCATAAGTAGCTTTAAATTCAGGCAAGCCATTCACGAGAAGCTAACACCATCCATTGCGACAACACCAAGAATGGACATACCCCTTGCAGATCAAATTATCTATGGAGAAGCAATCCTTAGAATCATGGGATTGACAAAGAATTTTAGTCGATTAGTTGTCTTATGTGGACATGGGAGTAAAACAGAAAATAACCCTTATGCTTCGGCTCTGGACTGTGGAGCATGTGGGGGCAACCATGGGGGACCAAATGGCAAAATTCTAGCGGCGATCCTTAATTCTTATGCAGTCAGATCAGCTCTTATCAAAAAAGGGATTGTGATTCCTGAGGACACCTTATTCGTCGGAGCCGAGCATCACACAACAACCGATGAAGTGGTCATGGAGAATCATAATATTTCAAACAGTACCCATCAAGGGATAGCTGAAAAGTTAAAAGCAGATTTTTCCAGCGCAGGAATCGCTAACAGTCAATACCGGTGCAGAACATTCGGTTTGGAGGCATCTCTGATTAAAGCCAAAAATCATGTTTTAAAGCGAAGTTGTGACTGGTCTGAGATCCGTCCAGAGTGGGGCCTAGCACGTAATGCCGCCTTTATGATTGGACCAAGGAGTCTGACTAAAAATTTGAACTTGGAGGGGAGGTGTTTTTTGCATTCTTATGAATGGGAAGTAGATGAAGAAGGGAAATCATTAGAGACAATATTAACAGCACCTATGGTTGTAGCGGAATGGATTAATACGCAATATTTCTTCTCTACTTTGAATAATATTGCCTATGGCAGTGGAAGTAAAATTACCCATAACATCACAGGTAAGCTCGGCATTATGCAAGGAAATAGCAGCGACTTGATGCAGGGACTTCCCTTACAATCAGTTAATACAACCGATGATCATTGGTATCATGAGCCTATGCGTTTGCAAGTAATTGTGTATGCACCACGTTCTAGAATTGACTTGATTATTAAAAAACAGCCAATCTTGCAGACATTGCTTTTTAACTGTTGGGTGATCCTAACAGCAATAGACCCCCAAGATAGCAAGCCCTATCGCTTAGTGGCGGAAGCAAAATGGGAAGAGGCCACATTTCAGACTCATATGAATCCTTCCTACAAAATAAATCCGCTTAAATCGGCCAATCAGAGAAAAAAGATTGAAAATGCGTTCGTATATTGATAAAACCTGCGTTATTGCAACCATGCATGAGAAAGAAAAGGCAATTTCTCCTGCGTTTTTGGAGTTACTTGGTCTAAAAATAATCAATGCTAAGCTGGATACGGATCAGTTTGGTACATTTACTGGAGAGGTGGAGCGGACAGGGGATGCATTGTCGTGTGTGCGTCAAAAATGTGAACTTGCAATGAAAGAAAGTAAATTTACCATTGGCATTGCTAGTGAAGGAAGCTTCGGTTCACACCCCTTCATTCCATTTTTGGCCTGCGACCATGAGATTTTATATTTCATAGATCAGGAGCGAGGTTTTACAATCCATCAGTCACTGCTAAGCACAAAAACAAATTATTGTAGGGAAGCATTTTCTGATGCCGTGCGTTTAAAGACCTTCTGTGTTGGAGCTCTGTTTCCATCTCATGGTCTAATCCTGAGGCCTAATAAATCTGATAAAAAATCACTGATTATCAAAGGGGTACAGACATATGAGATGCTTGAAGAAGCCTTTTTAAACTGCTGTCGTTTTTCCGAGGATGGTAAAGCTTTAGTAGAGACAGACATGCGGGCACATATGAACCCAACTCGTATGGAAGTGATAAAAGAATTAGCTGATTCTTTTGCCAAGAGACTTGCCACACCCTGTCCAGTGTGCTATAACCCTGGCTGGGGAGTAGTAGATACGCAAAGAGGATTAGAGTGCGAACTGTGCGGATCAGAAACAGACAGGGTCAAATCTGAAGTTTTAGCATGCCCCCGATGCCTCTACAGAGAAAGCCGACCAAGGCCGGATGGATTAACTCTTGTTGATCCCCAATATTGTGGATGGTGCAATCCATAAGGCTAAGCGATTTTTAACTTATTTAGAGGTATTTGCTTTGAAAATATTACTCATGCTCTTATTGGGCATACTCATCTTAGCAGCACTAGCAGGGACCATCATGAGCAATGTAGAACAGCCGGACTACAAGTTAGTTAGGTCTAACGGGGATATAGAAATACGCGACTATGCACCCATGATCCTGGCTGAAGTACAGGTGTCCGGTGAAAGAAAACAAGCAATTAGGGAGGGATTTAAAATCCTTGCAGATTATATCTTTGGAAATAACACCTCAAACAAAAAAATGGAGATGACCGCGCCAGTTACAAATGAGCTCAGCGAAAAAATGGCGATGACTGCTCCAGTGACGCAGCAACAACATAGCGGGACATGGCAAGTGCGATTTGTGATGCCCAAAAAATATACTCTTGAAAGTCTGCCAAAACCGAATTCTAAAGCGGTGGTTTTGATTTCCTTGCCCTCTAGACGTTTTGCTGTCATACGATTTTCTGGTCTTGCGGATGATGAAAATATCATGCAACATACAAAGGCGCTTGAAGGGTATATTTTAGCTGAGGCGCTGAAGCCAATTGGAGAGCCTATTCTTGCGTTTTATAATCCGCCTTGGACACTCCCTTTTTTACGCCACAATGAGGTGATGATAGAGATAGAGAATTGATATGGAATCCTAGTAGATTTTCAGGGAACATCAAATCAGATTAGAATCGGCAGTTATCTATGATAAAATGACCCAAGGCAGATGGCGATGCTAAGAATTAGCATGATCAAAGCTGGTAAGAACTTCATCAAAGGGTCTCTGACTTTTAGGTGCATGCATAGTGCTCCGATCATCAAGCATGAAACTACTAGAGCCGTAGGAAAAACCAAGAATGGCATCCACAATCCTAAAAGAAGTAAAAGAGCTGAGCTGATTTTGAGGAATCCAATCACATAGAAAGACCATAAGGGGAGGCCATAAGCAGTGAATTCATTTTTCAAAGAGCTACCATCGGACCCACGATAAGGTGTTTTTTGATGACTTCGAATAATCCAAACGTTTAGCAAGCCAAATGCGACGAATACTTGAAGGAATTTTAGAATTAAATCCATGGTTATTTTACTCTTAAATGTTATATCTTATTGCCACATTCATATTAACATTTAGGTTTTGAGAATTTTATTTCAAGAAAAAAAGGAGATGTTTTTATTGAAACAATCGCATTTAACGTTTTGGGATACGGCTTTTTACCAGAAATAGCGAGTCACAAAAGTCGAAATCACACTTACAGCTCCAACTAAGAAACTTCCCCAAGCAATATCTACGATGGTGACTATCCAGGGCCAATTTTTAAGAACGGCTTGATTTGTGAGATCATAGGTTCCATAGGTAACCATTCCAAAAAGTAATCCCAGCAGCCATAGATGGAGATATCCCGTATTATTTTTCAATGCAGGCAAGACCACAAATACGTTAAGAGCAATTCCATAAAGAATATAAAAAATGACAGCTGGTCCAATCGCAATTGAGTCATTGAGGAGATGACCGATATTGGGAACGTAGAAACGCTTAAGCACTAGCCCTAGCCATACGCCGTCTATAAGGGCCATAGAAATCAAGATGATTAAAAATGACAAAAAGCCCAATCTCACCCCCAGCTGATTTTAAAATAAAAAATTTTCGCCAAGCTTAATCTTAGCGGAAGTTTATTTCTAAGCAAGCATTTAGTGAAAATCGCGCCAATCGAGGGAAGAAATGATTAAAAGTACAAGCCGGATCGGTCGAAATTTTTGTGTAAAAATTTAGCCTTCACGAACTTCTTGAAGTGAAGATAAAATTTATCTTCACTTCAAGTTTATTTATAGTTGAATAGATGCTTCTTAACTTAAAGCGTCTGGGGCTTTTGGCGAGCTTTTTCGTCGCGAAGCCTTGCCGCTTCAGCCTGAATGCGCTGTTCTTCGCGTCTTTTCTTGTCAGCTTCTTCTAATAGGCGATTTTTTTCCATTTGTTCAGCCTTGCGCTTCTGCGCAGCTTCTTCCTCAGCCTTAGCTTGAGCTAGGGCATCAGCTTTTCTCTTATTCTGAACTTCTTCTTCTTTTTTCCTTTGCTCTTCTGCCGCCTTTAGGATGGCTTTCTTGGCTTCTTGAATCTTTACTTCTTCAGCTTTTTTCTTGGCTTCCTGAGTTTCTTTGCGCTCTTGTTCTTTTTTAGCTTCTTCGGCTTGGATTTCTTTCTGTCTCGCTGCCTCAGCTTCCTTAGCTTTTTGTGCGTTTTCTTCTTCAGCTTTTTTCTTAGCTTCCTCAGCTACTTTGCGCGCTTGTTCTTGCTCAGCTTCTTTAGCTTTGATTTCTTCTTGTCGCTTGGCTTCTAATTCCTTGGCCTCTTGCTCTCTTTTTGCCTCGAGTTCGTTCTTGGCTATCTGAGCCTTTTTCTGTTCTTCAGCTTTTGCTTGTTCTTCCTCATCGAGCTTCTGTTGCCTTGCTTTAGCTTCTTTGCGAGCTTCTTCTTCTACTCTATTGGATTCTTCTAGACGTTGGGCTTCAGCTTTTTTATGTTCCTCAGCTTTCTCGGCTTCTTTGTTATTGTAATCTTCATTGCGTTTTTTCCACTTATCAGGATCAGTTTCAGGATCTGTTTTAGCTGGCTCCTCATTTTTATGAGGTTCAGTAGGTGTTTTTTTGTCTTTATTATCAGGGATTTCATTTTTTTTAGGCGTCTGCAGTTTTTGATGCTGTAGCATGGAAAGAGCGATAGAAAGGGAAGTTTTGAATCCGTAACCATTTAGTTTATTCCAACACTTGCTGAAAAAATTATTAATAAAACGCATCACTTTATTTTTCTTCTGGCTTTGCGCGTCTTTTTCAACTTTAATATGTGTTACGATTTTTTTAATTTTTTTTCGGTTTGTATCGGAAATTGTTGGGCTTTCTAACATAGTTTTAAAATTAGAAAGAATTTCCAAGTTTGAGATTTTTTTAAATCCTTTAGTAACATCACCGCTAAAGACTTGAATCGTGTTCCCTTGTTTAGCAATTGCTGTATACTTATTTAGGCTATCTAATTCAAAACTGTTTAAAATTTGTTCATTAATTCTAATTGCCATGCTATTCGCCCTTTTTTTAGTTTTTTTTATTAAATTTTATTCAGAAATTGTTAAGATTTAATAAATAAATGCGTAAAAAGACATATTAAATAAATATAAGGCGGATAATTTATGTGGAAAATTTGACTCCAAAAACAGGATAGGAAGGAACTCTCTCCTGTGTGAGTGTCAAAGGCCTTTGTTGCCATCATTCTTCTTGCAAAAAATCAAAAAACGCATTACGGAGATAGGCTAAAAGTCAGCTAGTTAGAAAGGCACTAGAATCGGGCAGGGCAAAGCTATGTTGCACACAATGCTCAGGATGTACATTTAGCGCAGCTCAAATTCTAATTTCCAGGATGTACATTTAGCGGAGGTCAAATTCTAATTTCCACTGTTTATTCGAAGATGAGACGCACCAGAGTTCCAGGGTACCCAGTTCGGTGAGACGTGTTTTAAGTTTAACGCGCAGAGTTTTGCCTTCGCCTTCCATTTTTTCAATGAAAGTTTCGACGGGACTGAGTTCGGTGAGCTCTTGCTTCCAATTTTTGACAATGGTACCGATTTGGGGATCGGTGCCATCAGAAAATTTTTGGGTAGCGTGGCTAAAAAAGCGGAACGTTGTCGGTTCGCCTAAGATAAGCGCAAATTCTTGAGTAGAAAGTTCTTCTTCAGTTCCTTCTTCCATACCAAAAGGAGCCACACAGATAGCTTTAAGAGGGATGGGCATTCCAGGAATAGCAGGGACGGCATCTTCCACACCGATATAATAACTACGGCTTGTGCCGCTTTTAATGCGAATGCCCTTGCCAGAACAAGCCAGACCATAGTAAACAGCTCCCTGGCTGACCGCAAAGTCTAAATCGGGCTGTGGCAGTACTTGGATAGGTGTTTTTTTAAGGGTTTTAGCCCAACTGTTGAGCAATTCTAATAGACGTTCCTGAAAAGCTTGTGCCTTCATTGTTCCACCGTTGAAGAGCACTGCCGTCGGCAAAACAAATTGCTCTAGGCCGCCATTATCTTTTTCGCCGGTCATGGAAAGAAATTTGGCGAGTTGTGCCGTAATGCGTGGATCCTGCGCATAGGGGAGGCCGAGTTGCTGCAGTCCTAAACGTTTTTCGGCAAGGGAACGATCTTCCGGAGAAATTAGCGGAAAAAATCCATCGATTAACAAAGCTTTAGCTTCGGCCAGGGTGATTTTAGTTTTTAGGGCTCCACCGATCAAACGACTGCCGCGTCCCATGACAGTGAGGTCGACATGCTTGGGAGGGGTCGCAGACATCAGCGTTTCTTTAGCTTTGCGGCAGGCATGAATGAGGGTTTGGAATTGCCAATCATCTAAGTCGTGTCCTTGCTCGGCAAATTTATTTTTTGCGAAATAGGCTAACGTTAAATCTAGGTTATCGCCTCCGAGAAGCAAATGAGAGCCAACAGCTTCGCGTTTGAGGGTCAAACTGCCATTTTCGTCAATCACCGAAATTAAGCTAAAATCGGTGGTACCGCCGCCGATATCGACGACAAGAACGGAATCGCCTACTTTCAAAAGATTATTGCGCCAGGTATCATGATGTTGATGCAGCCAAGCATAAAAGGCAGCTTGTGGTTCTTCCAACAAAATGGTTTCTGGGTAACCTGCCAAGCGGGCAGCTTCCTGCACAAGTTCACGGGCACTAGGGTCAAAAGAGGCGGGTACGGTCACTAAAATCTTTTGTTCACTAAAAGGCGCATCGGGCATTTTGGCATCCCAAGCTTCTTTTAAATGTCCTAAAAAGTGTGCTGAAGCTTGTAGAGGACTCAATTTTTCCCCTTCATCGGCATGTGGGGGGAGCAGTGCTTCACGTCTATCTATCCCAGTATGGCAGAGCCATGATTTGGCTGAGCTAATGACGCGGTTGGGGAGCTCTTCGCCTCTGGTACGTGCGAAAGTTCCAACGCAAAATTCTCGCGCTGCATCCCAGCTGAGGGCGCTTTTTTGGGCTTTGAGTTCTTCTGGCAAGGGAAAATAGTAGAATGAAGGAAGGGTAGGGACTTCACTTTCTTCGCCTGCAGCAGTGAGTTGGGGAATCGAAAATTGATGAATTAGCGGTGTCAAGGTGGGGGCAAGCCCAGGATCCATCTCAGCATAGGCTAGCGTACAGTTGGTTGTGCCTAGATCGATTCCAATAATCCACTTTTTTGTCACTGAATGCATGTTTTCTACCCTTAGTTTTTATTTGAGATTTCAACTTCTGCTGGACAAAGGACTTCATCCAAATGTTTATCTGTTTTTTTGGGCAGCGACTTTTTATGAGCTTTCCAGCCGCGATGGATGAGTATTCCCGAAAAGGGAGGCGTGCCTTGCAGATTGCCTACTAATTTGATGGCTGAAGGATCATAGCCTGCGGGAATTTGAACTTTAGCGCCTTCATTTTCTTCCATTAATGGGCGGATAGCAACTAAATCTTCGAGTGTTTTTTGGCAATCTTCATGGATTTTACGGACAGCTGCTCCAACTTGGGCATCGTCAAAAGTGGAGATATCCTCTTGCAGAAAATCGACTAGCCTTCCGGTGCGCTGTAGGATGGAGAGCAGGCGTAAATGCGAAGGATCTGATTCTGCAGCCGCTGGCAATTGCTTAAGGGTTTCTTTAGAAGGTTCCAGGAACTGTTGAGCCCCTTCAGGATCTTTAAAGGCTTTAAAAAAAACTTTAATAGCGGTTAATAGGCCCATTTGAAATCCTCCAGGTTAAGCTTCATCAAGTATATGTTCGAGATGGAGAAACTGATATTCTTCATAAGAGGAAGGAATCCAGTTTCCTTGAATCAAAATTTCTAGGATAAGCGTAAAAGTGAAAAAACAAAATAAAATTATGATAAGGGGCTTGCCGCCAGGGACTCGAAAAGAATTTGAGAATTTCATCCAATAACGCCCAATCCATACCATAAGCAAGGGGATCATTCCATTTAAGATAGAGTCGCCAAACCCGCCAGAGGTTTCCAGTGCGACTAGAAAAACTCTTTCGAATTTCACTGCAAAAATGAGGGTAGGGACAGCGATGAGAACACTTAAAAGAATTTTGCCGATCCCTTCTTTTTTAATCGAAAGTCCATCAGAAAGGAAATCGAATAACCCTAAGGTCATTCCCAAAAATGAAGTGGCAATCGCGAAAAAAGCAAAGAATTGAGCCACAGAACAGATCCAGGCGCCTGTGACATGCTGCCTTAAAAACTGCGTGGCAGGTTCGCCTTTCATCAAAGCTGCAGCTAATCCGTTATGTCCTTCGACTGGTACAATGCCGAGAATGAGAGCTTGCCAAATGGCATAGATGAGAAAGGCGATGGAGGTGCCCCCAATAATCGCTGTGCGCAATGCTCTAGGGTTTTGCTTTAAATAAGGGGTTAAGCTCGGAACCATCGTCTGAAAGCTGAAAGCAGTGAGCAGAAAGGGAACGGCGATCAGAGAGCCGCCCCACTTGCGGAAGCTGAGTAAGGAGGGTTTAATTTCATCGAGCCCGACGACAACCAATCCTAGGTAAGCTAAGATCATTGCGACAAATAAAATGGTATTGACACGTCCCACAAAACGGCTTCCACAGTAGATCACTAAGGTAAATAGTCCGACGAAGAGAAAAGCCCCGATCTCTTTACTCATGGGATAACTAAAATAGGACTCGAAGGCTGAAGCAATTTGAATGCCCCCACCAGCTGTATAAGCCACAATCGAGGCATAGCAAATAAAAAGATATAAAAACCAACTGACAGATTTTCCAATCGGCCCCAGAATTTTTTGCGTCATTGTAATGACGTGGGCTCCTTCTTCAAACCATAAGCTGACTTCTACCAATAGCAGGGCGGTTACTGTCATAGCTGCCCAGCAGATAGCCATGATGGCAATCGAAGGTAAAAACCCGCTCACGCCCGTTGCTACCGGCAGCGCAAGCATGCCGCCGCCGATGCAAGTTCCCGCGACCAGGAACATGGCTGAAAAAATGCTGCCTTTGGAAAGAGTCTGCTCTTGTGTCACGAAATATCCTTATCCATAAATCTTAAGTTATGCAAAAGGATAAAAGCTTAATCAAAAATCTAATTGTGCGCAAGTCAAAAAGATCAAAAGATTATTTGCATTCTCCGAGACAAATGAGTGCATTTTGCACATTGCCTGTGACCTCCACCTTGTGGTTAGGATGGATGTAGACATCATACTCCAATCTGATCCCGAATTCTTGCGGCAGATAGATGCCAGGTTCGATGGAAAAACAGGTTCCCGGAAGAAGAAGGCGTTGATCGTGAGTCTCGAGATCATCCAAATGCGCTCCTGGGCCATGGTCCTCAGTGCCGATATTGTGGCCGGTGCGATGAATGAAATAACGCGCGAAGCCTGCATCTTCAATGACGGTACGGCATGCCTGATCGGCTTCCCAGCCGAAGACTGGAATGCGATTTTCGACTCTTTCCCTAATAAAATCGGTGGCTGTGTCGCGCGCTGCTTTGACGATGTCAAAAATCTTTTGTTGCCTTTCTGTCGCTCCAGCTGCTGCCACACCAACCTGGGTGATATCTGCGTACACTGCTTCCGGAAGTGCTTGTTTGCACCACAAATCAATTAAAATGAAATCATCCGCCTGAATTTCAGCTGCTTGCTTGCTATCGGGAGAATAATGTGGATTGGCAGAGTGGGCATTTACGGCGCAAATAGGCGGATCTGAGCATTCGCAGGCGTGTTCCTGTATATATTTCAAAAGGAATTGCTGGACATCATATTCGGTAAGCTTTTGCTTGGCCTGAAGATGCGAGCGAATCATTTCCCAGGCCAATTCTACGCCTTTTTCTAAAACGGTTAAAGCTTGACGGTGCGTCTGAAGTTGAAATTCACTCCAAATGCTGGTGTAATTCTGTAATATATTGGCAGAGCTAGCGACTTGAACACCGAATGAACGGATCATTTCAAGAGTGCCTCCATCCACTTTTGAAACTGAAGGGATGGCATTTCGCGGCGAATACTCCATAGCAACTTTGGTCACATTTTCTAAAAGCGAGGCAAGGATGCTCTCTAGTCCTTGCCAGGAACTGTAGGCTTGGATTTTACCTGGCAGATGATCTAAAAGATGTTGTTCGATGACGCTGACAACTTTAACCGGCTGCCCTTCCAGGGGAATCCAATAAAAAAAGCGTCTTGTCAAATTGGCTTCCGCAGGAATTTCAAGAAATTGACAGGCAAGAGGATTGGAACGCCTAAAATCGTACAACAGCCATCCTTCCAGGCGATATTGGGCGAGTTTTTGTTTGACATCAGTAAGTTTTTTTTCGAATGACATGGGATTTCCTTGATAATTGAATTTACAAAAAATCGAGCGGCTTTTAACATTCTTTCTTTTATTTTTAGGATATAAAAGCGTGTAAAATGCTCAAGATATCAAATCTTTGTTTTTCATATGAAGGAAAGAAAATTCTTCAAAATCTTTCTCTTACTTTAAAGAAGGGAGAAAGCGCCGCACTTATTGGAGCTTCCGGATCAGGTAAATCGACTTTATTTAAGGTATTGACAGGTCTTTTAGTTCCACAGTCAGGCTCGATTGAAATCGAAGGTCACGTTTCAGCAGATAAGCAAGATCTGATTGCGTATATGATGCAGGAAGATTTACTTTTACCCTGGCGTTCTGTCATTCGAAATATGACACTCAGCGCGGAATTGGGCGCGACCTCTACCCCGCTGCAAGAATTGAAAGATGAAGCTTATATCCTTTTGGATTCGTTAGGGCTGGCGGGATGTGCTGATCTTTTTCCAGAAGAGCTTTCGGGGGGAATGCGGCAGCGTGTTTCATTGGCCCGCGCGCTCATCCTAAACCGTCCCTTACTTTTGCTTGATGAGCCTTTTGGGTCTTTGGATGTGGTATTAAGAGAACAAATCTACGCCTTTTTGCGCCGGATCCAACGCAAAGCGCAAACAGCGATTTTGATGGTTACCCATGATTTTCGCGATGCTTTGGCTTTAGCTGACCATGTGTTTTTGCTTAGGCAAGGAAGAATTGCGCATGAATGGAGCATTCTGGAAGAAGAAAGAGAGGACCCTGAAAGTTCAGGGCGGCTTTTGCATGAAATCAGGCAGGCTTTGCATCAGGCTGAAAATCCAGCCCATCATGAGCTATTTGCGCAGGATCTTCTTTTTCCGGAAAAGAACAGTTAAGAAACCATGGGTATACCCTTTGCCTCTTTGCTTTCTTTGCGTTAAAAATTTCTTTCACAAATTTTTAAAGGAAGAGCGCGATTAAAAAATATTCCAAGAAAAATATTTAACGCAAAGAGGCAAAGACGCAAAGGAGGCAAATTTTTTGCATAAGCTTAGGATTTAAGATCTTTGTGATGTGTTTGTCTGGAAATGCACGATCTCCTATAGTGAAATTTGTAATAGAAAATTTTATAAAATCTACGCACCAGGAAAGTAATGAAAAAAATTTATTTGCTACCCAACATCATTACAGCCTTTAGTCTGACTTGTGGTCTCTTTGTGATATTTAAAATGACGATGACGCAATTCGGTCAGGTGGGTAGCCACGTTCTCAATGCTACGGCAGGAATTATGCTGCTTGCAGCCTTGGCAGATCTATTAGATGGAGCGGTGGCAAGAGCCATGAAGGCCGAAAGTGAGTTTGGGGGAGCCTTCGATTCACTGGCTGATGCCATTACATTTGGAGTCGGACCTTCTGTCTTAGTCCTTAAAACAGCTAGTTTAGAGCAAGGTTCTGAATTGTCGATTTTCTTGACGATTGCCGCAATGATTTTCTCAGTATGCGGCGTGCTACGTCTAGTGCGGTACAATGTCTCAGCCTCTGAAGCCAAGGGGGATGAAGAGATGCTGGCGGCAAATAAAAAGAATTTTACAGGACTGCCTATCACTGCAAGTGCAGCCACCATGGTTGCTACCAATCTTTTTTTGGCTTCTGAAGATTTTAATCAATTTTTTTCGATGAGTATGGAAAGCCGCACCTGGCTTTTGGTAACAGCCTTAGTTTCCCTGGGATATTTTATGATTAGTCGTTTGAAATTCCCTAGCTTGAAAAGTTTACAAGTCAGGGTTGCCTCTTTTCAATTAGTCTTTTTTATAGTGATTGCAGCAGTTCTTCTTTTTTATGGAATTGTGCAACATTTTGCTCTTGCTTTCTTCGTCGTTTCTTGGGCTTATGTTCTCGTGGCGTTGGTTCTTTCTATTATCCGTCTTATTTCTGGGAAAAAATCCAAGACTTTAGAGGATTTTGAACCTGAGCCAGAGGATTTAGATTGGCACGATTAATCAAAGAGCCTTAATAGCCCTACAACCACCCCTTGCACAACTAAATCTTGGATGCGCACCATTAAAGGAGGGTGGCTTGAATCACTGCTGGCTAAGCGTACATACTGTCCTTCAGGATAGTAGCGCTTGACCAATGTTTCATGGTCATTTAAAAGTGCGATGATCCATTCTCCGGGATGTGCTTCGCGGCCTGCTTCAATGATGAGGAGATCGCCATCACTGATCATTTCATCGTTTAGTGAGTTTCCTTTAGCCCGAATGATATAACTGGAATTTGGATCATGCACCAGGAATTCAGGGATTGCCAAGGTTTGGGATTTTGGAAAGGTCTCTATCGGGAAACCAGCGGAAATATGACCGATAAAGGGAAGTTCTAATTCGATGCGTGGTAAAGGGGGAGCCTCCGCCTCTAAAGGTTTAACGGAACGGCTGCATTTTTTTTCAGCCGTCACTAACCCCTTTCGCTTTAAAACCTGTAAATGTTTGTAGACAGACCCTAAAGAGGTAAACCCAAATTGACGCATGATTTCGCGATAGCTAGGTGAATAGCGGTGTGTGCGAATAAACTCTTGGATATAGCCTAATATTTCTTGCTGCCGCTTAGTTAAGCCTTTCATGGGACCGTCGCAGCAAAAACCAGTTTATACTCAGCGCGCTCCACCACATAATTAATGCAGATAACAGCACATCGGAAAAAAAATGACCGCCCTGTGCTATGCGTGTTAGGCTTAAAGCGGAGCCAAGAAAAAGGGTGCCAGCTACTCCAAAGCCAATTAAAGAACGATTTTTTAATTGAGTGCCTAAAAGCACAAAAGTAAGAAAATAAAATCCCATAGATGTATGGCCGCTAGGAAAAGACTTAGTTTTTTCGATTTGAGGTGCAAAATGAGGTTGATAAAAGGGGTGGAAAGCGAGTTGGCCGCCGAATTCAGCGATTTGTTTAGGGCGGGGCCTTCCCCAATGATCTTTAAGAATCGCGTGGGTGATGAGGCCTGCACCAATCAGGCAGGTTAAAATTAGCAGTAAAGCGCTGGATCTCCATTTTTTGAGCTTTTCCAGATAAAAGGAGAGGCAGAAAACTAGGCACGCACCCATAGCGATCAATAGCCCCGGCCATGCCCCATAAAGGTAGATAAAAAGAAAAAAAGGGTGTTCAGAAAACTGCCCTTCAGGTGGCTGTGTGTAGAAATAGCGACTGATCGCCAAGTCTAGTGGAGCCGTAAAGGGAGCCACACAGAGCAGCAACAAAAGCGGAAGAAGCCAGCGACAGTGTTTTCGAAACAACTTTTACTCTCTCAAATACCCGCTGTGGCAGGGATGTTTGCGGCGTGCTCACTCTTTTCGATATAGGCTTTAATGAAGTACACCATACTGCAAAAGACAGGGGTGCCGCATACTGTTAAAACGATCTTGTAGAGATAGCAAACCATAATAATGGAAAGGGTTTGCATCACCTCAAGTTCCATTCCAATATATAAAAGAATCCAATTCGCGATGAATGTATCGACTAATTGAGAAACAAAGGTTGCGACATTATTTCTTAGCCATAGATGTCTCCCGTTCGTCAAATTTTTGATATAGGCGAATAAGCTGATTTCAAGGGTTTGCGAAATTAAGTAGGCTGAGAGAGACCCAAAAATGATCAATCCATTTAAGGAAAAAACGATTTCGAAAGCTCGCTGAACTTCCAGATCTGCGGAAGGGATGATCAAGGCTAAGCCAAGTAATAAGTAGGTAAATAAGGCAGCGCCAAATCCAACATAGATCATAAATCGTGCATTTTGTTTTCCATAAACCTCTGTGACAAGATTCCCTAGAAAGAAAGTTAATGGATAAGTGATCATGCCAACGGGCAGATAGAAATTGCGAATGAAAGGGACCGCAAACAATTTCGTAGAAATAATAACCGTTAGGATGAATATGACACTAAAAAAAGTGACGAGGGCGACATAAATTTTATTTTTCATTTTAAAAAAGCTACAATTTAAATTTATTCAAATGAGAGGACATAATAAGCTGGATAAGCAAAATGATGATTAGGTCTTGGATAGGCATGCACAGTCACACTTTGGCCTATTTTATCGTGAATGGGAGCCTTCGTGGAATATAAATAGGCGATGGGAAGGTGGTTGATTGGATCCACTAAAAGAAAATCGCCGGGTTTATTCTTGAGTGAACGAGTATAAGGTTCCAAAATGCCGCTTAACAAGACGTGATTTTTTTCTTGTTCGTGATAATATTCGTCGATTGCCTTGCCCTGGTGCTTAGCGGCCCATTCTTGAAAATACCTCTGCTCAAGTGATGACCATTTGGTTGAAAGAGCTGTTTGTTTGCGTGGAAGCGGTGTGGAAGGATTGGTCAAAGGTGTTTCAACACTCTTTAGAGATTGTTCGGCTATTTGCTCTTCAAGGCGAACCAATTTATCTTGTTTAGCTTCAAGCTCAGCGGTTAATTCATGCTGGGTGGTTTGCCACATGTTCGAATGACTGCTCGCTTTGCTTTCAAGAAAGGCGATTTTTTTATGCAGATAGTTTTCCTGCGTTTTTTTTAAGGCTTCTCTGGCACTTTTAGCGATTTCAGGAAAATCTGCGGAGTCAGCTTGCAGTTTGCTTAGCTTTTGTAAATAGCTTTCCACGTGCATCTGATCATAAGGTTTTTGAAATTCTTCATGAATTGCTAAGGTAATTTGTTCAAATAAAGCGGAGGCATCTTGTTTGCGCTTTTTTAGTTTTTGCATAAGATCGGCCGGGCCAATTTTTTCAACATAATCCTTGGCGATATAAAAGCGCACACTTTGAGGAGGGGGGATCTTCAGCCATTTTGAATTGGCAGGGCACACTTCGCCCTGAATGCGATCACCACTATTTAGCTGTGCAATGACTGGGGCATCTGTGGTTGGGCAAAGGCGGATATTGACCTTGTTTCCTTCAACGACATCATCTAAAACAAAGGTGCGGAAAATATAGGCCTGGGTATCTTCAGGTGGTAAAAGCGCATAAAATTCTTCAGCTTCTCCCACGACGACAACCATTTCACCGTTTTCGACTTCTTTTAAGATAGGACTTTCGATTGAAGGTTCTAAGCGGATTCTCACCTTGCTTCTCGTAACTTTCGCGGTAAAGGGAGAGAATGATGCCGTAGTAGATGCGTTAGCCTGAAGTGAGCTTGCAGACATTCCGGTAAAGAATGTAAAGAGTGCGATTAACTTAAAGGAGAGTTTGGACATACCCTGCTCCTAGATAGGATTAAGTGGTTGAGTGCCTGAGCTTGAAGGCAAGACTCAGATTGAAAGATAAAGCTTATTTCTTTGAGGGTTTTTATACAAGAGCAGGAGTGTGTCTAGCGAAAAAATTTAGCGAAGAACCTGTACCTGGAGTCTAATTTCCAGATTGATCTTTGCGCCTTCGCTTCATTGTTATCTGAGCAAAGGCACAAAGGAGGAGATATGCATCTAGCTTTTCAAAACAGCGAGGATATGCTCACAACCCTTATGGCCGCAAGTGCAGCCAACAGGACTGCCTAAGTATACGCTATATTTTTCATCCGTATCCAAGCGATTAACGACGTTGAAAAGGTTTTCACTGGTTTGCATAATTTCCCATTGGCAAAAATTGAGATCTGCATCCGTCACTTCTTCGTTAACTTCTTCTGTCTCAGTTTCGAGACTATCGTCAATTTCTTCCATTTGAGTTCCCTGGATACTTTCCTGGATCGCGCGGGCTATTTGGCAGTGCATGCAATTACAGTGCGGCTCGGGTTTCGGAATGTCTGCTTCAGTCTCCGGGGTGATAATCTTGGCAATAGAGCCGATTTTTTGCAGAATTTCAAAAGGTAAATCGGGAGCCTGGGCGTGTGCGGGATTATGCTGCAAAGCGGTGCCAAAGCTATCTAAAGCATTGAATCCCATTCGTATAGGGAAATCTGCTTCCGCGTTTGGGCCATTAGCGATTTTGGCAAAAGATTCTGAGGTTTGCAAAGAGGAGTCTTTCTTCTCTAGGTAATCCGCATGGGCTGCAAAGATTGTTTTTATAATTTCTAGTGGTAGTTCTCTGATAAACACAGCTTGTCCAGTGCTAAGAATAATTTCGAGTTCAGCATTGTGCATTTGGATTGAGGCAATATTCGCCCAAGAGGTGGAAATATGAGGAGGAATACTTAACATTTTATTAGTAATTTTCATGGAGTCTCCTTGATTTCTTAAATCATTATGTCCTTATGATACAAGGGGCTGAATTTATGGTCAATAATTTTAGCAGTTGAGGGGCTCAAGTGCTGATTTTCAGTGGCGATGTATTTTTGTTTCGCACTTTTTTCCCTTGTTTCGTAAGCTCTGGCCAGGGAGGTAGAAATCCAAAAAATGTCCTTCGAGAAAGACTTTTATGCCTATATCTCAGCTACAATCAAAGGAGATTGCTTGTGAAAAAAACATTTGTACTCGACACGAACGTGATCTTGCACGACCCTGAAGCAATTGTTAAATTTCCTCGTCACAGAATTGTTATTCCTGTGGCCGTACTCGAAGAATTAGATAAAATGAAAAGGCTGCCGAATGATTTGGGGCGTAATTCCAGGGCTTTTTTTCGTTTTTTAGACTCGCTCGCTGCGCAAGGATCAGGTAATTTGCATAATGGGATCCCTCTTGAAAATGAATCAGATGTACGGGTGGCCCTTGAGCTTAAAAGAGATTATAAGGGAGACTTTTCTCTAGCCACTAATGATAATAAGATCATCATGGCTGCATATCTTCTCTTCGAACAAGGAGAACGCGTTGTTTTTGTTTCTAAAGATTTTGCGGCTCGTATTAAGGCAGAGGCCATCGGTTTAGAAGCTCAAGATTATGAAAATTTAAAATATGCCTACCAAACAATCTATCAAGGCCACAGTCGCGTAGAAGTCACGAAGCATGATATCGACACCTTCTTTAAGGATGGTTCACTAAAACTTCCGGACATCGAATGCCATCCGAATGAGTACTTGATTATGACCTCGCCTGAAAACTCTTCGGCAGTGGGCAAATATGATTCCGTCAAAAAGCAGGTTGAGCCACTGCTTAAATCCGTGAATATTTGGGGAATTAAGCCTCGGAATGTTGAGCAAAAATGTGCTGTGGATTTATTGCTCCGAGATGACATTAAATTAGTAACTCTTTTGGGGCCTGCAGGGACAGGTAAAACGCTACTAGCATTAGCGTGCGGTTTAAGAAAAGTATTTGATGAAGGTTTATACTCGCGTATTTTAGTGAGTCGCCCCGTTGTCCCCTTAGGGAGGGATATTGGGTATTTACCAGGCACCAAAGAAGAAAAATTATTTCATTGGATGCAGCCAATCTATGATAATTTGGAATTTTTATGCGAAGCTCCTTCTGGGAGTCAAGCTACAGATACCCTGCGCTGGGTGATGGAAAGCAAAAAACTGGAAATGGAAGCTGTGACTTACATTCGCGGGCGTTCATTGCCAAAAATGTATATTATTGTCGATGAAGCGCAAAACTTAACTCCTCATGAAGTTAAGACAATTATTTCCAGAGCAGGTGAGGGAACTAAAGTGATCCTAACAGGAGATCCTACGCAAATTGACCACCCCTATTTGGATAAAGATTCAAATGGATTGACCTACACAGTTGGAAGATTTTCTGACCAGAAAATTTATGGACATATTTTCCTCGAAAAGACCGAGCGTTCCGAGCTAGCGGCTCTCGCTGCGGAAGTGATGTAAACAAGAAATGCAAGATATAGGATAAGCTATGGCAACGAAAATTAAAGAAATTGATCCCCAAACATTAAAAGAGTGGATTGATGATGCGCAGGTTTTTTTAGTAGATGTTCGTGAAATGTGCGAATATCAGGAAGGAAGAATTTCAAGTGCAACGCTTTTACCTATCTCACAATTCAAAGCTGCCGATGTGCCATCAGTACCAGCCACCAAGAAAGTGGTTTTCTACTGTAAATCTGGCCATCGCTCGGCCTATGCTGCAGCTTGCTGGAGTGTAGAAAAGGAAGGGGTTCTTGCTTATAATCTCTCAGGAGGACTTGTGGCTTGGCAGCATAAGGGATTTCCAGTGGAAACAGGAAAGGAGAATCAAGCTTAAGCTATGTAAAGGAGGTTATTAGCCGAGACATAGCTTTGAGGAATTAAAACTCTCACAGAAGACTGTGTGCAATCATACAGCCCCCTTGTTTTGCAGAGGGCTGCATCGATGCTTAGTTTTTCGATCTCCAGGAAAAGAAGCTGTATATGCTATCAAAAAGGCTAGGTTTTGGAGGGGAGGCTTGATGACTGCAGCCCTCTTCCACAACCTGAATTGAGTCTTGTTTTCGGTATTCTTCGACAAACAATATTTGAGGAGGGGTTTCCACTGCTTCTGGAACGAATCTACGGACCCAACCTATGGCTTCTTTACCACTTTTTTCAGGAAACTGCTCCATAGCGATGCATGTTAAAACCAAGCCTGTGCGTCCAATGCCTGCTTTGCAATGGATTAGAATGTTTTGCTCGGGAGTTTGCGCAATCCGCATAACTTTTTCAACGAGCTCAAGCAGATCCATTTTCGGAGGTATAGAAAAATCTTTGATCGGAAAAGCAATGACATTGACATTAGCTTCTTGATAGAATGCTTCAAGATTTACACTCGTTTCTTGAGATGCGCAAAGAATAACAACATGACTAATGGCATGCGTTTTTAAAGCTTCTTTAAAGCCTTCTAACGATTTTATGTTAGGCATAGCAGATCTATAGATCTGACTTTGAAGAGACGGGTAGGGAATCTCTGTGAAAAGTGGTTTTGCGTCAACCTGCATAGTTATTGCTCTGATTGTTTAGGGTTTTGTTTCGTGCTAATGAAATGCGTTTGAAGTCTGTGTAGTAGATAATATTGTGAAAGTGTTTCAACCATAGGGACAGGGCGTTGTTTGCGTAGTGTTAATACAGTTTTTGAAACATTCTCTTCGGGAGTATGTTTGAGGTGATGCGCTGCGATAAATGTGCCCGTTCTTCCCTGACCTGCGGTGCAATGTACCATTAATGTTTTTTTGCCTTTGTTAAGTTCATCAGCTTGATCAAGCACAGCCATCATTTCATGAAAATCCGGAATGCACATATCTTTCCAGCCCATGTAATCGAGTTGTGTGACCTGCTTGGTTTCAGTGCCATTTTTGACTTCAAAAACACGCTTGCACATGCTGTTTTCCATCTGGGTTTCTTGGGTGCATTTTACTGAGAAATTATCCCAGGAATAACATTCATCTAGCAAAGGCCAGTAGGTTTCACTTTGAGTGGCGTCAAGAGCGTTTTTTGTTTGATTTAATTTAACAATAACATCCACATCTTGTTCAAAAGCAAGTTTCCAAAACGAGGAATTGCCTTTCGTTGGTTCAGCAATACCAATATATGCTTGGGTTCCAAGATGGATTTTATGTCCTTGCGTTATGCGTGAATCGTTTAGCATGAGAGAGGGAACAGAATCGTAGCTTAAACAGAAAGGAGAAACATGCGTTTTGAATTCCTTGCAAATGTGTTCTTTAGTTAATTTTGATAGACCTTTTCGCCAGCCGTTAAGAGATTTGTCTTCTTTATGATCGAGAAGTCCTTGCTTGATTTCATTGAGGTAGCAATGTCCGAATCCGATGAGACGAGCCTTTGTTTTAAAACTGATTTCTTCATCTGTAAGGATGAGTCTTCCCTCTGTCCATAAAGGACCTGTCATAGGTTTAAATGAGATATCCCCTGCACTTTGATGGATAAAAAAAGGAATTTCAATACGTCCTTCTTCATCGGGCACGGCTTTTTTGAGAATTTCTTTTAAATTCTTTAAAATTTTCACAAAAGCTTCGCCTTTGCTGCGATCAAATTTTGTGATAAATTCGCTGGTGGATTTGTCTAAAGAGATGATCTGTTTAGTTTTCAGGATTTTAGCAATTTGCACCATTAAAGATCTTTTGTCCATCGGTGCTCCTTCACTAAGAGCATGCGCTAGCACAGACTGCGTAATACATTTTTTATAATTTTTTTGAGTCATACGTAAAGCTGTACCCGGGAGGCAATTTAGGGAGACTTTTACCGGGCGATACCCCCGGATAAAAAAACCCATGCAGTGAAGGAAAACAAAAAGGAAGCGATCAATGACCCCATTCCCATAGACAGTATAGCGTCCCACTTTTGTATTTTTTGATTCTTTCCCGGGAATCAATGCCTCTAATTTATTGATCCCTAGGGTGTGAATTTTTAATACGAACATATGCGGTAATCTTCCTAATTATTTATAATGCTTTTTAGCGACTCAAAATCTCTGTCTGTTAATTGAAAATTAAAATTCAATTTAAAAAGGCTGGTAGGCCTTTATGGTGTACTCTTAAAAGAGTAATCTAATATTCTGCAACTATACGCATTTTACGAAAATTCGTCCATGGATTGTTAGATGGTGTTGTAATCCATGCAAAAAATAACAAAAATGTCTATACTTACTAAAAAATAAGGAGCGTATTGTGAGATTTATCGGAGATTTTTGTATTGTTTATTTTTTAAAATTTGTCCTTTGGTTTCGATACAAAGTGACTTACAAAGGTTTGGACAAGCTTAATAAAGAAACTCTGAACAAGCCAGGTGGGGTGCTTTTTTTACCAAGCCATCCTGCTGTATTGGTTGATCCCGCATTAACCTCCATCGCCGTTAGAAAGTATGGTCCATTTCGCCCTATGGTCATCGAATATATGTACTATAATCCCGCCATCAATTGGGTGATGCGTTTCATCAGGGCTATTCCAATTCCGAACTTTGAAACTTCGGGAAACAGCCTCAAAAGAAAGAAAAATGAAAAAGTGATGAAAACTGTGATTGAAGGGTTAAAACAAGGGGATAATTTTTTGATTTATCCCGGAGGATCTTTAAAACAAACCGCTCTGGAAGTCTTAAAAGGTAATTCAGGTGTGCATCGCATTTTGCAAGAAGTTGAAGACGCCAATGTCGTTTTAGTACGTGTTAAAGGCCTTTGGGGAAGTCAGTTTTCCCGTGCTATTACAGGAAAGACGCCAGATATGTTCAAAGTGATTTTTCAAGGCATGAAGAGTGTTTTTAAAAACTTGATTTTTTTCACGCCGCGCCGCGAAGTCATTATTGAATTTGAACCCGCACCTGCCGATCTGCCAGTGAAAGCCAGTCGTCGCGAATTGAATCGCTATTTGGAAAATTGGTACAATCGCCCCGACGGTTTGAGTGAACAAACAGGGGAATTCCCTGGGGATTCTCTAATTTTTGTTTCTACCAGCATGTGGGGAAAAGTCTATCCGAAAATTTTAGATCAGGATGAAACCGTTGAATCTGCAATTGATCTCGACAAAATTCCGCAGGATGTTCAGCAAAAAGTTCTCGCTCAGTTGCAAGAAATGACTCAATTAAGCCCAGAAGCTATTAAACCGGATGCCTCTCTCTCGGAAGGCTTGGGTTTAGATTCATTGGATATCTCAGAATTGACTGTGTATTTAAAAGATGAGTTCAATGTCGATAGCGTGCCCTTTAAAGAACTGACGACAGTGAAGAAATTGATGGCATTAGCCTCTAAGCAAATCGTCATTAAAGAACAGGTGGTAGAAGAAGAGAAAGATTTCTCAAAATGGAACAAAATTTTACCCAAGCATAAAGTCGAAATTGCACCTGGAGATACGATTCCAGAAGTGTTTTTAAATAACTGTGCCAAACGCAAAAATGCCATGGCCTGTGTGGATTTAAGAGCGGGGATTTTGACCTACTCCCAATTAAAGTTGCGGGCGCTGGTTCTGACTCAATATATTGCACGTCTCCCAGGTAACTATGTGGGAATTATGCTACCAGCAAGTGTTGCGGCCTATGTAGCGGTTTTGGCAACTCAACTCGCGGGGAAAGTCCCGCTCATGATCAATTGGACAGTGGGGGCGAAACACCTTGAATCGGTGGTGAAGCTCTCAAATGTGCAGGCAATTTTAAGCTCCTGGACTTTTACCGATAGACTGCACAATGTGGATCTGACTCCTATCGAAGATCAGCTGATCATGCTGGAAGATGCTAGAAATGAATTTTCGTTAAAGGATAAATTCAAAGCTTTTGTGGATTCTAAAAGAAGTACAAAAGCTATTTTAAAAAAGTATGCCAAAAATAAATTGTCGAAAAACGACCAGGCCGTATTGCTTTTTACAAGTGGAACTGAGAGCTTGCCAAAGGGCGTGCCCTTGACCCATGCGAATCTGCTCATTAATCAAAGATCTGCGCTGCAAATTATCGATTTCTATACCGATGATACATTTTTAGGATTTCTGCCTCCTTTTCATGCATTTGGATTTAATGTCAGCGGTCTTTTTGGTTTGCTTTCGGGGGTGCGCATGGCCTATGCCCCTGATCCTACGGATTCTAAAGGACTCGCTCGCGCTGTCGAACGCTGGAAAGCTACGATCACGTGCGGCGCACCCACCTTCTTGCGTGGCATGATCAAAGCCTCCGCTCCAGGTCAGCTAGATTCACTGCGCATGTGTGTGACAGGTGCCGAAAAAGCTCCGCCGCAACTATTTCATGAAATCGCTCAAATCGGCAAAGCGGATGCTTTAATAGAAGGATATGGAATTACTGAATGTTCGCCAATTCTAACTGCTAATGAATTTGGCGCCCCCCATCGTGGCGTTGGCAAAGCCGTACCAGGCGTGACACTTCGAATTGTGCATCCTGAAACTTATGCTCCGATTCCTCAAGGGGAGCAAGGATTAATTGTAGCTAAAGGGGAAAATGTTTTTAGCGGCTATCTGAATCCAGGCCTAGCTTCCCCCTTTGTCACTATTGACGAAGAATCCTGGTATAAAACCGGCGACCTGGGCTTCCTCGATCCAGAAGGCAACCTGACGATTACAGGCAGAATGAAGCGCTTTGTTAAAATTGGCGCTGAAATGGTCAGCCTGCCAGCCATTGAAGATGCCCTGTTGAAGGCTGTATTGGATAAAGGGTGGTCTACTGAAGAAGGGCCTATTCTGGCAGTATGTGCCAAAGAGCGGGAAGGGGATAAAACAAAACTCTTTCTCTTTACTAAATTTTCTGTCACTGTAGATGAAGTTAACATCGCTTTGCGAGAAGCGGGATTTAGCAACTTAATCAAAATCACCGCAGTCATCAATCTCGAAGCAATTCCTATTATGGGAACCGGTAAAATTCACTATAGAGAATTAGAATCTGAGTATTTAAATAAGCCCACAGATTAGCAAGCAAGCAGAAAGCCTATGAAACAATCATTTGAAATCCAATTATTTAATACAGAGAAAAGAGCAAAAGAAGTTTTAAATGCTTCCAATGGATTAGTGACATTGTATACCTGTGGACCCACAGTTTATAATTTCGCCCATATTGGAAATTTTCGAACCTATGTGTTCGAAGATTTATTGCGACGCACCTTAAAATTCTTTGGCCTTCAAGTGAAGCAAGTGATGAATTTGACCGATGTGGACGATAAAACCATCAAAGGGGCTATCGCTCAAGGCATTTCCCTTGATGCTTTTACGCAACCTTTTAAAGAAGCTTTTTTTCAAGATTTAGCCACTTTAAAAATTGAAAAGGCCGAAGTCTATCCGGCTGCCACTGATTACATCGAACCCATGATTCAAATGATCCAAAAGCTCATTGAAAAAGGCTTTGCCTACCAAGGTCAAGATGGCAGTGTGTATTATGCCATCAAGAAATTTCCCCGTTATGGATGCTTATCCCATCTTAAATTAGACGAACTTAAGGCCGGTGCTTCCGAAAGAGTTGCGGCGGATGAATATGACAAAGATCATGTTTCCGACTTCGTGCTTTGGAAGAAATACGATCCGCAGCGAGACGGTCAAATTTATTGGGACAGCCCCTTTGGTCCCGGACGTCCAGGATGGCATCTTGAATGTTCCGCTATGGCTATGCAGCTTTTAGGTGAGACCGTAGATATTCATGTGGGTGGAGTCGACAATATGTTTCCCCATCACGAAAATGAAATCGCGCAATCAGAAGCCTGTTCCGGCAAACAATTTGTGAGGCATTGGATGCATGCCGAGCATCTAGTGGTAGACGGCAAAAAGATGTCAAAGAGTTTAGGGAACGTCTATAAATTGCAAGACCTGGCCGCAAAAGGGTACACAGGCACTGAAATCCGCTATATGCTTTTGCAAACGCACTATAAAACTCAACTGAATTTTACCTTTGAGGGATTAGATGCTGTGCGGCAGAGCTTAAAACGGTTTCAAGATTTTATTCAGCGTCTGCAAGAAATTAAAGGTGTAGCAAATTCCGGGTTGATTACGCCGGTGATCGATAAAACGTATAACACCTTTGCCAAGGCTCTTGCCGATGACCTCAATATTTCGATGGCCTTAGCTTCGCTCTTTGACATGATTCGCGAAGTCAATGCACTCTGTGATAAAGGCCAAGTCGGAGAAAAGGAAGCCGCTGAAATCCTTGGGTTTTTGCAAAAAGTCAACCAAGTGTTGGCCATTTTTTCCTTTGAACCCCGTGTGGAACAAATCCCGCCACATTTAGAAGAGGCTTTGCAAAAACGCAATCAAGCCCGGCAAAATAAGAATTGGGCAGAAGCAGATCAATTACGTGATTTTATCTCTTCACAGGGCTACATCATTGAAGATTCAGCCAAAGGTGCCAGATTAAAAAAAATAGAATTAGGATTAAGTTAATGACGCGTGCGAAGACTAAAGATGAGAAGTTCATGATCGCAGTCTATGAAGCTGTAAAAGAAGAAGAGGGGAAAGTTGTCGATCGATATGAGATTGGCACTTCGATAGGACTTCAGGCACGGGGCGTCAATGCCACCTGCAACTTGCTCTTCCAAGCCAATTTTCTCAAAAAGATGAGTGCCACCGAAGTGACTTTGACAGAACGCGGTAAGCGCTTGGTCTTGGATTTGCTTGAAGAATAATGGACCGCGAAACTTTTTTTAAAACCGCCTTTAAAAAAATCTTAAAGAGCGGTTTTTCGTTGATCGAAGACCATCCGGTCATCGATTACCTGGAAAATATCACTGACGAAACAGAAGAGAAGAAGGTCCGTCCTCCGGGAGCTCATCCTTCAGAACAACAATTTCAGGATCGATGCACCGGATGTGATGCCTGCATGAGCGCCTGTCCGGTCAACGTCATTTTTATTGAAGATTTAGAAAAACGCTACCCTCTTTTGTATCCTGAAAAGCAGCCATGCATTCATTGTGCAGGCTATCCCTGCATCCAAGCATGTCCGACACAAGCTCTCTCTTTAGAGCATGGAAGCACCTTGCGCGTACTGACCTAGACCTGAACACGATTTGCAATTATCCTGCCTATCCTGACGCTAGCGATCCTATTTATCCTGTTTTTTGCTAGAATATCATGGATTTTGAACAGGATGCACAGGATCGCAAGCGGCAGGATGGGCAGGATAAATCTGGTTTCTCTATAGCATGAAACGTTATAAGCTAAAATGGAAAGCGCTATTCTCAGTGGTATCATAAATGGCGATACTTGCTTGGGTAACCGTTTTAGTGGTTTCCTGCATAAGCGATCCAGGATTTAAGGAAAGTGTTTTACCGATGTGTTGATTGATTTTTTGATGTGTGTGTCCATGGAATACCGCATCGTACTTGCCGCACAATACAAGCGCATCTACAATCCCTTGGTAATCTCCATGAAAAACAGCTATCTTTCGATTATCTACCTCTAGTTCTAAGAAGCGCTCTTCATACTCTAAGTCAATTCCCCATTGATTTTTGAAAGTAAGATGACGAAATTTATCCCCATCATTGTTGCCAAATACACCACGTAGGGGGGCCTCTAGCCCTTGAAAAAAATGTAGAATGAAAGGGGAAACCCAATCACCGCAATGAATGACCAAACCGACATGCTGACTATTAAAGTATGCGACGGCTTTGCGAATGAATTCCCCTTGATCGTGTGTATCAGATAAAACTCCGATTTTCATTTTTCCCCTATTGTTTTTTTGCCAAAATCTTGATGAGGGGATGGGTTTGATAATTCACAGTTGGATTAGCGATTTCTATATCTATTATCTTGAAACCAGATTCATTAAGTAAAGTCATCAGGTCATTTTCTTCGTAAAATGACCAAAATTTTTCTAAACCACCGTAACGCCCATCGGGTGTACACAACTCATCCAGACGGTCCTGCTTTAAAGAAATGTATAAACAGCCATTGGATTTTAAAATCGTCCAAATATTTTTAAGAATAAGAGGCATATTTTTTTTAGGAATATGCAATAAAGAACAGTTAGCCCAAGCACCGTCAAAAGTTCCTGCGAGAAAAACCAGCGATTCAATATCCATGAGTTGAAAAGTACCTTGAGGCACATTCTTTCGGGCAATTTCAACCATTTTGGATGAAAAATCGATTCCAATTACATCCAGGCCATGTTCTACGAATATTTTTGCATCTCTGCCAGGTCCACACCCAATATCCAGTATTTTTGCTTTTCTAGAAGGAAGCATTTCTAAAAACTTCTGGACCTCTTTCTGGGGATGCAATGCTTCTGTATTTAGCTCATATTGGCTAGCAGAGACGTCGTAGCTGTTTAAAGTGACTAACTTTTTGAGCGCTTTGTCGAGGAAACGTTGCAGATTAGGATCGCTTTGCTCAAAGGGAATCTCAGATTGCTTAAACCAGCGAATTTGTTGAAATTCAGCTGTGTCGTAATTTAAAGAAGCTTTGGCATTACCTTTAAGCACGTACCAAAGCGAAACATCCGTATGGCTTGCACAAGTGCCGACTGTATTTCTGACTGTTAAAAACAGGGGATCTTCAAGCAAAAAATCGGCTTCAATTCCCAGCTCTTCCCATGCTTCTCTTTTGACGGTTTCTTTGGGATGTTCATTCAGCTCTACATGCCCGCCAGGAGGAAGCCAGTGTTGGGCTTTTTTATGATCCACCAGAAGTAATTGATTAGTGTGTTGATCGATGACCATGAAATAAGAAACCAGATGGATCGGTGGTTGATCAGGCGCTTTAAGACGAAAAATTTCGGCTCCAGAAGCAATCCATTGCTTAGCAAAATCCAGATGCTCTTCTTCCAAACGATCAAAAGGAATGAGAGCGGAGACAATTTTATGAATCGCAGTGCGCATGGATGCATGAGTGGCTGACATTCTTATATCCGGTCATTTAACTTGAAGACCCTGCTTAGTCTAGCAAGACTTATTTTTTAATGCCATGGACAAAGTATATCCCAAAAAGGAATTTTGTCCTTACGCAGGCTTGCTCACTTCTGCAAAAGTCGTATTGATATCAGAATCGTAGAGGGTGAGGAGATCGGGTCTATTCTCATACACACACTGTAGTTCATATTTGTAAACGTTTATGAAATAAACCTCTTAGATTGTATTAGTTATAATCTAAGACAACATAATTAATCCTATAGAGGAAATAATAAGATGGGTAAATCCTGTCTTTCTAATTGCTTGAGATTCAGTAATATAGGAGTGAATTTGTAGAAAAAGGAAAAAAGAATTGAATTGAAATCTTGTAATGTTGTAGCATTACGATAACATAAGAATGTGTCATCCTTTCCCTCTCGGGGATGTATGACAGAAAAAAGATGTAGGGACAATGGAACTCAATCTCAGCTGCTTTGCAGTTTCAAAATCTAGAACGACAGCTAAGGCAGAATTCAAATTTTTGAATTCCATTCTGGCTTGCAAATTTTTAGCACCCCGCTGTTTTACTGAATACGCTCGCTCTTCTTGGCGCTTCCGCGCCGTTTAATATGCCCCATTTTTCTTAGACTTCTTTCGAAATCCCATTTGATTATTAAAAAGCTCTTTTTGACTTTTTTTCGCTAAATTTCTCGAAAATCTGTTCAAAAATTGCTCATTTTTCAAATCAAGGCGATTTTCGAAAGAAGTCTATTATTAGCCAAAATTTTTCACTAAAATAATTTAAGGAGACGTTTCATGTCTATTCCAGAATCAACTTGTAAATTTTTATTTGGTCAAGAAACCAACGAAATATTCAGTAATTTAAAATTTGTCGATTCTCAAGATCAAGAGAAATTTGTTGAGCGATGCCTAGATTTAACCATGCGTGTCAATGTTTATATCCTGACGCGAAAAGAAGGTTTTTGCTTAATCGATCCCATGACCTTTAATAATCAGTGCCACCTCTATGCTTTTAGAGTGGCTCAGATTATGAAGAACTATCCATCCAAAACTGAAGAAGAAAAACTTGCCAAAACGGAGGAAAATCGCTTATTGCATCTTTCTTTCTTTTTAAGTTTTCCCTTACTCAGTCATACCGCGTTATTTATCAAAACTGCCCAAAAAGCTCTTAAAGAGATGGGGGAAACAGCGATCTCCCCCAAGAAAAAATTTGAGGCTTTTCTAAGGGACGAAGGAAAATGTCGCGAAAAAGCCGCACGTAAAGCGCTTAACGCTATTTTTGAAAGCTCGCTAAAAGAAACGCTGGCCTTGAATCAAGAAGAAAGTCCTCTGCATGCCGATTTGTTTAAAATGGCGCACGAGAATCTACAATTGCAAAAAGAGTGTATGGGGCGTCATCGCCCAGGAACATTTTATACATACCCCAAATTTGCCGGCGTGGTTCATATGGTGGATCGCTTCGCTAAAGAGAAAATAGCTTTTGTGATGAAAGTGAAGGTGATTACAGCGCAAGGGACTGGGACAATTATGCAGGCGAGTGGCGAAATCAGAGAAAAAGATCCCGTGATTATTTTTGAAGCAGTGGCCACCGATGGTTCGCATACAATTCCCTACATTAAAGAAGAAGCTAGACGGTGTCCGACCTATTTTTATCAACATCCTGAAAAAAATAAACTGCATCCTAACAAAGCTGATTGCTTGTTTTGCAAAACAACCCCCATTGATCTTGAACCATTCCGCCGACATCTTCAGGCAATGATGCGCGTTCCCGCAGATATGTTGCATGCCTTAGGGGCGCATTTTACGCTAAACGTCCAACATGACTTTCAATCTTTCTTTAACAATCAAGAAAAGTATCCGCAGCTCTCAAGTCTGTTTCAGAAGGCTATTTCAAAAATGGATGAATTGGGGCTGGCATCTTCTCATCCGCAAGCATTTTCAATGTGTCATGTACATGTAGATACTGCAGCCCAAGCTTTTTCAGCTAATTTGCAGTTAGATGCGTCGCCAGAAGCCTTTTTAAAGCAAAGGGGGATCGTATGAAAAAAGTAGGGATTATCGGAGGGGCAGGACCATTGGCTAGCGCCCTCTTCTATCAAACGTTTATTCAAGAGAGTTATCTTCAGGCACGTCAAGTGCCTGAGATCCTCCTGATTAACTACCCATTTACGCGTGGGTTAACGCTGGCGGAAAGGCAAACAAATAAAACTGTACTTGAGGATGAGTTAAGCTATTGCATCAAGGTATTAGAGAAGCATCAGATAGAAATTGGGGTGATTGCCTGTAATACTTTGCATCAGTACCTGCAGCGAATTCCAAAAACCTCTATTGCTTTCATTTCGCTTCCTCTAATGATCATGGAGGAAGCGCTGGCAAATGGACACCAGCGATTGCTGTTGTTAGGCACGCAAAATACCTGCCGTTCTGAGCTTTATCAGCTGACAGGAATTACCATGCTTTATCCACCACCGTCAGAACAGAACATCGTGGATGAGGTGATCGACCATGTGTTGGCGGGCCAAGTGGATTTAAGGGATTCCATTTTACTAAGTCAAATGTTAGAGCGTTTAACACCATCCATGCATTTTGATGGAGTGATCCTTGGCTGTACCGATTTGCCGGTTCTGCAGCATTACTTTCCGATGCATTCGCTTAAACCAATTTATGACTCCATCAAAATTCCAGCCAAAAAATTAAGAGGTATTTTATGAAAAGTTTAATCAGCGCAAGCTTAGTCTTCCTTGTCTTTCTTTGCGCCTGTGAAAAACAAGTTGATAGCCGCGTGCCGATTGCGATTTTGACGCCGGTATCCCATCCAAGCTTAGAGCAGATTGAAAATGGCTTTGTGACAACCATGGAAGCTGCTAATCCGGGTAAATATCGCTTTGTCACTTATAATGCGCAGGGGAATAAAACCTTAATGCGTTCTGAGATCGAAGAGATAGTCCGGCAGAACTATACCCTTGTTTTTACCATTGGCACAACGACCTCTCAAATGGCTACGGAATGCTTGATGAAAAAAGGGGTTACTACCCCCATTGTCTTCGCAAGTGTCAATGATCCTGTCGCTTTTCATATTGTGCAATCGGAAGCTTCATCCGGCACTATGGCAACAGGAGTTAAGGAATTGTTGAATTTTAAGGAAGAACTCGCAGCCCTACTCCGTCATAAGCCGCAGATAAAAAAAATCATGCTTGTCTACAATCCCGCCGAGCCAGGCATGGCAAAAGATCAGCAAGAAATCGCACGTCTGCTGAAAGAGAAGGCCATTGCCTTGACTAGCGTGGCTATATTTCAAACCAATGAACTGCTCGCCAAGGTGTCACCCTTTATGGCAGAAACGGATGCGCTAATTGTGCTTAAAGACAATACGGTTGTGGCTGGATTAGATGCCCTAGTGAAATTGTGCAACCGCCATCAAGTTCCGTTAATGGCCAGTGATCTCGATTCACCTGATAAGGGAGCGGCATTTGGCTACGGAGTGTATGAAATTGATTTTGGGATTGAAGGCGCTAAAAAAGCTTTGCAGATTATTAATGAGGGGGTAGCTCCTACCGATATCCCTGTGACAGCAGTTTCAAATTTTACCCTTCGAGTCAACTCAGCGGCGGCACTAAAACAGGGGATAGATGTTTCCAAAATCCAGCAGCAGGAGGAAGGTCGATGATTATCTCAATTATAGAACAAGCTTTAATTGCCTTACCACTAGTGATAGGAGCCTATTTGATCCTTTCTTTACTCAAGTTGCCTGATTTCAGTATTGAAAGTGCTTATCTTTTTGGGGCTGTTGGCGCCTTTCTCGTGAGGGATTTACCAATCCCTCTCGTTTGCTTAAGTGCTATGGGAGGGGGCATCGTTGTGGGGATGACCGTGAGCTTTCTGAATCAATTTCTGGGATTGCCCTTTTTATTGGCAGCCATTGTCACCAATGGCTTATTCCATGGATTGACTCAATATTTATTAGGAACTTCTGTGATTAGTTTTCACCTAGCATTCCCCTTGCCTGAGTTGATCATGCTTCTAAGCATAGGCTTGCTGCTTATATGTACGATCTTTCTGGGGCTGCGGTCGCAATTGGGGTATAGCTTAGCCATTTATGGCAATAACCCACTTTTTTTTGCGAATCACAATCTCTCTGGACGTTATGTTGCGTGCGTGGGTGTAATGATTGGACACGGGTGCGTGGGAATAAGTGGATTTTTGTTTGCACAATCAAATGGATTTGTGGATTTGACCATGAACTTCGGCGTGATTTTGCTGTGTCTGACAGCCATCATGGTTGGTAAGTTGTGCATACGGGGTATTTCTAGACCAACTATTTTCATTCCTCTTGTAGGCATCATTGCTTACTTCATGATCCAGCAAACGCTCCTGCGTCTAGGCTTGAACCTGAAATATTTTAATGCTTTCCAGGCTTTATTTATTTTAAGCGTGCTTTTTCTTGGGCAAAAGAAGCAGTCCTTAACCCTCGATCATTTAGGAGTCTGAAATGCATATCAAACAACTCAATTTTCAACATCACAAAGATGCCCCGCTCTTTTTTAAAGATCTCTCATTTGATTTGGAGCAGGGGAAAATTCATGCCTTGCACGGAAAAAATGGTACGGGTAAAACAGTATTGCTCAATATCTTAGGGCGCAAGATGACGCCACAGTCTATACTGCGTGGTGAAATTAGGAATGGCGAGAACATTGTGCTTGTGAATCAACGTTTTGATCAAATGATCGCAGATCAGTTTTCTTTCACAGAGAATTTACAATTTGCTTGTATGGGTAGGTTTCCTACGCCATTTAAGGGATTGCAGCAACCCCAGGCCTATGCAGCATTTTTAGATAAATTCCATATTGATACTTCCCTGGCAGCACGTCAGCTTTCAGGCGGGCAAAGACAGATTTTAGCTCTTCTAATGGTTTTACAACGACCGATGGATGTTTTGCTTTTAGATGAGCCAACCGCGACTCTGGATGAACAAAATGCGCTGATGGTCTTTGAATTTTTGAAAACACTGACACAACAAAACCTGACGCTTTTAGTCGTTTGCCACCATCAGGAACTGATCAATCACTATGCGACAGGACAGCATTTACACCTGGAGATTGATGCTCAAGGGATCAGGAGATTGCGAACTGGAGCTTGGACTCATTTGACTTAAGCGCTGAATCTGTAGTTTAAATCGCTTAAGGCAAGCCACAGAGACGCTGACTCGAGTTTTAGCGTTTTTTAAGGAGAGATGTTGAGGAGTGCTTCTAAAAAGCTTGTGAAAGGCATTCAACGAAAAGGTGCAGGAGACGCAGAGCGAGCAACATAACCCCTGGGATGGTCATTGCATAATCTTTTCTTTCCACTAGTGGAGCGAAATGGAACCACAGAGGCACAAAGAGGTTCATGAAGTTATTTCTGATTATATCTTGAGTGATTTTTATAAACTTAAAAGTCTGATTGAATCGAGAATAAATCTCCTCTATATCTCTGTCCCTCTGTGGTTTGCTTTAGAGGGGTTTCTGGAAGGGGTTTGAGCTGATTTCGCGGGAATGCGCAAGGAAATTAGCTCAAAGCGAGCAGGTTAACTCTCGTCATGGATCAGCTTGCTCAAGTGTTTTTTTAATTCGGGTGAAATTAATTTGATGGCGTTCGAACCACGTGTAATTTGAGCAATGCTAACTTTATGGATTTCAGCAATTTCGCGTTGCGTCGCTTCACCCATTAAAAGGGCTTTGATAATCAAGTAGCGAGAAGATAATGTTTCCTTTTCCTCAATCGTGAGAAACAAGTCAAAAATTTGGTTAAATTCATCTGGAGATTGAATCTTGGAACATAGCTCTAAAAAGCCGCGCCAACCATTTTTGTTTACCTCATGCGTCATTAAAAATCCTCTAGATATGATCGAAAATGGTACTCCATGATGGCGGTTTTATTCAAGGAAAAGCTTTGGTTTTATCTATGTTGAAATTGTTTTTTCTCAGCTAATGAAATATGGTAATCGTGTCTACGCAGCTGGCCGCTTAAACCATATTTTTCACGTAATTTCTCCAACTCTGGCGATTCGACTTGCAAAACGGCATAACTTTCGTACTGATTGGCATGAACAATGACAATATCTTTTAAGGTAAAGTGAAAGGTTTGTCCGACTTCTTTTGGGATAACATTTTCATTTGCGTAGAATACGCTAATGTGAGCACCGGGGGAATCCTTCGATCGAAAATAGGGGGGTTCTTTAAAACCTTTTTTAGCTAATTCAAGCAAAGGGAAAAGCGTATGAATATATCCATCATCTACTTTGAGATAAACAAATCCGTCAGATTTAATGACCAATTTCCCTTCTAGAGGGAGGTTTTCACGCGCATAATCTACCACTTTTTCCCAAGCTTGATTTGCAGGCTGTTCCTGTGCTGTTTCCTTTGCCTCCTTTTGAAATAGCTTAAGACAAAGTATGGCTAAAAAGACGGCTAAAACTAATATTTTAAAATATTTCACTCTTCACCTATGTTGAGGCGTTCCATGTCTGCATTTAGTAACGGATGGTCATATCCACACCGCATAAGAGCATTCCTTTCTTCTTCCCAAGATCAAATGCGCGATGCTGCCAGTTTCGGTAGTAGCCGATTTCAGGGCGAATCTGTACGATTTCATTGAAGTTATGAGTCAGTCCAATCGCATGGCTTGAGTATGTGCCAGGAAAGCCGGAGCGCTCTCCATCGGCATCCCGCCAAATTTCATTGCGGACAGTCATGAAATCCTTATCAGAACATTTAAACATTGTATAGTTGACGATTCCATACGTCAATGTTGTTCCTGGGATATCAGGCCCTATCCCGCCGCCGCCGCCAAAGGATCGTACTGGGCCAGCGCTAGGGGTCCCGCCGAGCACAGCATCGCGCTGCCACATAAAATACCCTTCAGTTTTTGTGTGAATGTTATCGTCAAATTTATGTTGCCATGTGCCCACTAGGTAATTGAAATTATCATGCCCAAGTGGCTTCCCATACATCTGAAAACGTCGAAACTTGGCGCTGTTGATAGAATTTAGGATTAAGTATACAGAATCATTGTTGTCGCATGAAACCCAGCGTACGCCAACCATACCGGTGGCGACGGCTCCTTTATACCAGGGTGCCATATCTGTTCCCGCATGGATTGCCCCTTGAATTGTCCAGTTTTGATTAAGCATGATGGTTGCCATGATACCTACTTGGGAATAGGTATCAAATGAAAAAAGCAAGGAATGAGTTCCCATATAATTATCAGGGGCAAATTGTGTTTCGATATCGGGGCACGAAATCCATCTGCCCAGGCGAACGGTCATTCCTTGAGCAACTCCAGGAGTATAAATATCGATGTATTGTTCTGTCAAATCGTATCCATAGAGATAGTTGTGCTCTAACAATTGGTAGTTGGTCCATCCGCCGCATGTCATATAGCGATAGTCTGTTCCATAGAGAAAAGTAGAACGGAAACCGATGTCATTATGCTCCATCTGCACGCTATCCACTTCTCTTTCAATCCGGAAGACGAATTGATCGAGTTCGAATCTATTGGGTACAAGCCAGTAGGACTCTGGTGAATTTGCATCGGTGCAAGTACTCAGGTTTCCTGAGCCATTGATCCACCCGTAGGCCTTGACTCGACTTTCTTTGAAGGCATTTCCGCATGGAGTATTATAAATAGCTTGCATCAGCGGATAAACTGTGTCGTTTGGCGGAACTCCGATTAAAGGGCTTCCTTGATACTCTGCCGATGGGAATGGCGGGGAAGCAAACGGTGCTGGCAGAGCCCTTCTGGGTGGCGCATCGTCTTTTTTTTCCGAACATCGAATGTTACCGCCAGGTTCATCAGCCTGTATGAGGCCAATAGATACTAGGATTGCGGCAAAAAGTAGCACACATAAGGCTTGAGGAAACTTTTTACTTTGCATTGGGAATTCCAGTTAGTGCTATCGCATAGCGCTATATTTTTTTTCATTGATGCTGTCTTCTAAGGGAATGAATAAAGAGAATTTTGCTCCTTGAGGAGTTAGATTCTCGGCTTTAAGGTATCCATGATGTGCTTCAGCTATTGTTTTAGCTATAGCCAAACCCAAACCCATTCCAGGCGAGGTCACTTCAGGAAGGCGGTAAAACTTTTCAAAAATGACATCGAGCTGATGTTCGGGAATGCCCTTGCCTTCATCGGATACCGATAGCACAAAAAAACCAGCAGATTTTTTAGCTTCGATTTCTATTGTAGAGGCGGGTGGTGAATACTCGAGGGCATTCATGATCAGGTTATAAAGCAACATATGAATGAGATAAGAATCAAAAGATATTGGTTCTAGTTTTTCCTGAATGTTTATTTTGAATTTATGCCCATTTTGGGACGTTTTTATGCTATTGCAGCATCCTTCAATGAGTTCTGAGACATCGTTTAGACTTTTATTAATAGGAATCATACCTTCACTGAGTTGGGCCATAGCGGAGATATTGGATAAAATTTCATGAAAGACATGGAATGACTTTTCTACGTCGAGGACTTTTCCTGAATCTTTAGGGTTTTTTTTCCAGTCTTCAATTGTATTCTCGGCAGTTTGAAGAGGAAGTTTGAATTCATGTGAAAGACGAGCCAGGATCGTTTTATGGATATTTTCTATCTGCCGAAGCTGTTCATGCCGCCTGGTTCTTTCTGCGGAAAAGGCACGTTCCAGGTAACTGGCTAGTTGGCTGCAAACAGTGTATATGAAGATTTTTTCTTCCGTTGAAAGAACTTTATTTGTTTTTGATTTAAAAATGAGAATCCCGAGTACTTCATGAAATCCTTTAAGTGGAATGTAAAGATTCTTGGATGAAGGTAAAGTATCTGTAGACCACCCTGCTTCTTTCCCATTTTCAAAGACCCATAAAATTGTGCTTTTCTCATACTCATCTAAATTGTGAGAGGCATTAAGGACTAACCCATTATCGAGTTGCTTTTCCAAAATTTCAAAGTCACCCTCAAAAGTTTTATTTAATAGCTCTTTAACCGACCTAAAAGCTATTAAAGGGGATGAAGCCCGAGCGATGCTTTGACCGATCTCATATAGAGCTCGTGTGAAGGCTTCACTTTTAGCAAGCATTTCTTTCTGTTCTTTGGCCCTATCTACCAAAATCCCTGAGGCTATCGCTGTCAAAAAATACAAAGCAAGCAGGGCTAAGTCTTCGCTGGAGGCAATGTTAAATTGATTGGCTGGTGGAATAAAGAAAAAGTCCCAGGCAAGTGCATATAAAATGGATGCAAAAAAAATGGGGCCCTTTTTAAATAGTAAACTCAAGGCAAGGATGCCGATAAGAAGAATCACACCGATAATTTTGTATCCAATGAAAGGGAGGAGAAGCCAATTAATTCCCGTCAAGAGGCAGACGCAGAGAAACACAAGCAAGTAGGGAACAAGCTGTTTTGCAGCTGGGAAAGTCAAGCCCTTCATGCGGTAGTTTACTGAAATCCCCTCTTGTCTAATTACATGGATATCAATATTTGTACATTCTGTAGATAATTTATCTAATAATGTGGGTCTGGTTAGCATATGAAAGAATGACTTTCTTGGGTTCCTTCCTAAAATGATTTGGGTAATCCCTTTTTGCTTGGCGATTGTTTTGATGCCATCTGCAATCTGAGGGTCATTGATGGTGATAATTTCTGCGCCTAAATCGCGCGCTAACTGCAAATTTTGTGCAAGTTGATTGCTTTCTTTTTCGCTGAGACTTTGACCGTTATTGACATAGACAGCGAACCAGGGGGCATCCATCGTATAAGCCAAGCGTCTAGCCGTTCGAATTAATTTTGGCGAGTAGGGGCTAGGACTTATTGCCACGAGAAATTTTTCGCGAGGTTTCCAATTGATCACATGCGCGCTTGTCGGCATAGAATTGCGCAGATCGCGGTCGACCTTCTCCGCAGTGTAACGAAGCACAATTTCTCTCAATGCCGCAAGTCGGTCTTTTTGGAAAAAATGCTGAGAAGCAATTTTAGATTGATCGCCTAAGTAAACTTTTCCTTCTTTTAAGCGTTCTAGCAGTTCATCCGGAGTTAGGTCGACAAGCTGGATAGAGGCGGCTTTTTCAATAATCAGATCAGGAACAGTCTCTCGCACGGAAATTTCAACAATCTCCCCGACGATGTCATTTAAACTTTCAATATGCTGTACGTTTAACGTTGCATAGACATCTATGCCATTGTCAAGAATCTCAATCACATCCTGCCAACGTTTGGCATGTCTTAATCCTGGGATATTGGTATGAGCAAGCTCATCGATTAATACAAGCTGGGGCTGCAAGCGGAGAATGGCATCTAAGTCTAAGTCTTGAAATTCTTTGCCTTTGTAATGATAGACTTTGGTTGGAATAATTTTTAAGCCTTCCAGTAAAAGAGCGGTTTCACTACGGCCATGTGTCTCCACAGTCCCTACGACGATGTCCACTCCTTCAAGCTGTAGTTCTTGAGCTTCTTCGAGCATCGCATAAGTTTTTCCGACACCAGCAGCCATTCCGATAAATATTTTTAAGCGTCCTTTAGTAAAGCGATTTTCTTCCTTAAGGATTGTATTGAGAAGTTCTTCGGGATTTTGTCGTTCTTCACTATTCATTTTGTTGGCAGCTCATCTAGCGCTAGGTTAAGCATGAGAACATTTATATAAGTTTTTCCTAAAAATCCCAAACTTGGTTTTATGCTCATTTGATCAATCAAATTCTTAATCTCTTGGTTTGCTAAGCCTCGGGCTTGCGCCACCCGTTCACTTTGGAAATAAGCTGTTGAAATGCTGATGTGAGGGTCTACTCCACTTCCAGAGGTAAATAAGAGTTCTGCTGGTATCTTATCTTTACTGACCATTGGATGCGCATGGATCATTTTTGTTTGTCGTTCTTCCACAGCCTTTTTTAAGGCTGCGCTGGTAGGACCGAGATTACTTCCACCTGAAGGAAGAGGGTTATAGTCGATGGAAGAGGGGCGAGCCCAAAAGTATCTGTCGCTTTCAAATTTTTGAGCAATTAAAAGGGCCCCGACTGTTTTCCCTTTTGAGGTTACCTGATCGCCGTTGGCTTTGTGCTTCATTGTCAATTGAGCGAAGAGGGTGATGAGTAAAGGATATGCGACCCCTGTTAGAAATGTCATCCACAAAAATATGCGTGCAGTATTGAATAGTTTTTTCATATACGTATTTTCATCCGACTAAGCCAAAAAATGTGATGGTAAGATCGATCAATTTGATTCCGACAAAAGGAACGAGAATTCCTCCCAATCCATAGAATAAAAGATTATTTCTTAAAAGCGTATTTGCTGAATGCGCTTTATAATGCACACCGCGAAGGGCAAGTGGAATTAAGGCGATAATAATTAAAGCATTAAAAATGACAGCACTTAATATGGCACTTTGAGGCGAATGCAGAAGCATGACATTTAGGATAGATAAAGGGCTGTGATTGACACCGCGCAGCAAATAAAGGCTTCCGAAAATAGCTGGAATAATCGCAAAATATTTGGCGACATCATTAGCGATGCTAAAAGTGGTTAAAGCGCCTCGTGTCATGAGCATTTGCTTGCCAATTTCGACAATATCAATGAGCTTGGTAGGGTTGCTATCCAAGTCAACCATATTTCCGGCTTCTCTTGAGGCCTGTGTTCCTGTATTCATGGCTACACCCACATCCGCTTGAGCCAGAGCCGGTGCGTCATTTGTCCCATCTCCGGTCATGGCAATCATTCGTCCTTCTTCCTGCTCCTGTTTTATTTTAGCCAACTTTATCTCAGGTGTGGCTTCGGCAATATATTCATCTACCCCAGCTTCTGCTGCAATTGCTGCAGCCGTCAATGGATTATCCCCTGTAATCATCACAGTGCGAATTCCCATGCTTCGCATTTCACAAAATTTTTCCTTAATGCCTCCTTTGATGACATCTTTAAGGTGGATGATTCCAACAATTTTGGCATCATCACTGACGAGAAGGGGGGTTCCGCCTTTGTTGGAAATCGACTGTATCACTGTATCCAGCTGCAGCGGATACTTCCCTCCCAGCTTTTCAATCTGTTTTCGTACGGCATCAACAGCTCCTTTGCGGATCGAGCGTGTGACTTGGCCGTTGCTGTCTTTAAAATCTATACCGCTCATGCGCGTTTTGGCCGAAAAGGGAATAAAGGTGGAGTTGCTGATATTTAATGATTCAGCCCTTAAGCTGTGCTGAGTTTTGGCTAGAACCACAATCGATCGCCCTTCAGGTGTTTCATCGGATAAAGAGGCAAGCTGAGCCACGATGGCAAAGTCTTTTTCGAGGACGCCAGTCGCCGGCAAAAAAGCAGTCGCCATGCGATTGCCTATTGTAATCGTGCCTGTTTTGTCCAAAATCAGTAGATTGACATCTCCAGCCGCTTCTACAGCACGGCCACTCATGGCAATAACATTGCGTTGTATCAGGCGATCAATGCCGGCAATACCCACGGCACTCAAAAGAGCGCTGATGGTAGTGGGGATTAAGCACACCAGCAATGAAATCAAAATCGGGATAGTCAGGACTTGCGATAGGTCTTGCTTCGCAGCCATGCCGCTATATTCCCCAAAAGTTTTCAAAGAGCTCGTGGTTAATAGAAAAATGAGGGTGAGGGCTGAAAGTACAATATGGAGGGCAATTTCATTAGGAGTGCGTTGTCTTTTAGCACCTTCGATTAAGTTAATCATGCGATCGAGAAAACTATGTCCCGGTTCAGAAGTGACTTTGATTTTCAAACGATCGCTCAAAATTTTTGTTCCCCCCGTGACCGCGCTCCGATCTCCGCCACTTTCGCGAATCACCGGAGCGGATTCCCCTGTAATGGCAGATTCATCTACCGAGGCGACGCCTTCAATGACTTCCCCATCGGCTGGGATAATATCACCTGCTTCACAAATAATGATGTCATCTTTTTTTAGCAGATTAGAGGGGATTTTAATTTCAATACCATTTTGGTCTTGCCTTGCATAGGCTTCCACCCGTGCCTTTCTCAAACTTGCCGCCTGGGCTTTGCCGCGACTTTCGGCAATCGCTTCAGCAAGGTTAGCAAAAACCACGGTAAACCATAGCCAAACCATAATTTGGAAGTTAAACCAAGAAATAGAGTGATCTAATAGTTCATGGATAACATACATGGTCGTTGCAATAGCCCCAATGTAGGTCACAAACATCACCGGATTCTTAAATTGAATGCGAGGTGTAAGCATCAAAAAAGCGTTTTTGACAGAACTTAGGATCATGGAGGTGTTGAGAAGGCCTGTGCGCTTATGTTGCATATCGTCCTTTTAAAAAGATTGCCCTTTCAGCATTAATAAGTGTTCTACAATAGGACCCAAGGATAGAGCAGGGAAAAAGGTAAGCGCGCCTACAATAAGGATGACACTTATTAGCAGGATGACAAATAAACTTGAATTTGTCGAAAAAGTGCCTAAAGATGGAGGCGTGATCTTTTTTTTGGCCAATAAGCCAGCAATGGCCAAGCTTGGCAATAAGATGGCTGTTCGTGCAAGCAGCATCACACTCCCTAAAGCCAGATTATAGTAAGTGGTATTCGCGTTAAGCCCAGCAAAAGCGCTGCCGTTGTTTCCGGCACTGGAAGTAAAAGCATATAGTATTTCTGAGAGACCATGAGGACCTTGATTTGTTAAACTAGAGAGGGCTTCTGGTAAAATACAAGAAATGCCTGCGCCGATTAATATCAAAGCAGAGGGGGTCAAAACGGCTAGAACCACCCATTGCATTTCTTGCTTTTCGATTTTTTTTCCCAAATATTCAGGTGTTCTCCCTACCATCAAACCCGATAAAAAAACTGTCAAAAGAGCAAACATGATCATGCTGCATAAACCCACTCCCACTCCGCCAAAAACCAGTTCCCCGAGCATAATATTAAACATGGACATGCCGCCTGCCAGAGGGGATAAGCTAGAAAGCATCGTGTTAACAGACCCATTCGATGTCGCAGTGGTTGTGATAGCCCACAGCAAACTATTAGTTGTGCCGAGGCGTGTCTCTTGACCTTCCAGTATCGGATAGACATCGAGCACGGGATTATGTAAATGCTCTGAATAAAGAGATACCACAATACCGCCCGCCCAAAGCATAAACATGGTGAAAAAAAGCAGCCACGCATGCTTTTTGGAGCCAATCATTATTCCATAGGTGTAAACAGAAGCTGCTGGGATTAGAATGATTGCCAGCATTTCAAGTAAATTGGAAAAAGGAGTCGGATTTTCAAAAGGATGGGCGCTATTAGCATTAAAAAAGCCTCCTCCATTTGTGCCAAGTTGTTTTATGGCAACCTGAGAGGCTACTGGTCCAAGAGGGATTGTCTGCTTAGCATTTTCTACAGTCGTCAGTTCCACATAAGGAGAAAAAGTTTGAATCACCCCTTCTCCGACTAATACAAAGGCCAAGAGAACGGCGAGGGGAAACAGGAGATAGACCACCATGCGTACCAAGTCGACCCAAAAATTGCCTATTGTATGAGTTGTTTTTCTGACAAGACCCCTAGTTAATGTGAGTAAAGCCGCCATGCCTGTGGCTGCACTTAAAAAATTGTGAGAAGTTAGACCCAACATTTGAGACAAATAACTTAAAGTGGTTTCGCCTCCATAAGCTTGCCAATTTGTGTTGGTGGTGAAGCTTGCAGCCGTATTGAAAGCCAGGGACCATGGTAACCCTTCTAAATTTTGCGGATTCAACGGAAGATAGCCTTGTGCAAGCAGAAGCAAAAAGAGAGAGATGAAGCCGAAAAAATTAAAAAGCAACAAAGCCTTTCCATAATCAGTCCAAGACATCTCTTCTTCCGGATTGACCCCACCCATGCGATAACACAGGTTTTCCAGCCACCCTAAAACCTGGTAGGCAAAATGTGCTTTCCCATTGAAAACATTTGCCATGTATGCTCCTAGGAGAGGAGTCAGGCAGAGGAAGCATCCTATGAAAAGAGTAATTGAATCCAATCGGACATAAGGGCTCCACTCTAAAATTTCTCAGGATAGAGCAGGGAATAGACTAGATAGATCAATACCCCTATCATCAAAATCCCTGCTAAAATAAATTGTGTCGTCATATTTCACCATCAAGGTAAGACATCCCAGAAGTAGCCACAGTAGATGAGTAAAAAAAATATTTCAATTAGAATTTTGAAGAAGCTTAGAAAGGATTAGCCGTGCTTCCTGAAAATATCATTAACCTGGACTTTTGATTTAGCTTCTTGAAATTCAGGGGGGGGCTTGATGGGCTTTGTGGTTTTCGGTAATTTTGAATCCGATCTTTCAAAGCACTAATTTTAGAGTCATTTTTTTGGAATGATATCCGAAAATAGCGAATACAAATTCGGAACTTTTGTCTATAATCATAGGAAATGATCACAGACAAAGGATGAAAAAATGAAATTACTTAAATATAAAATCATAAAAACTCCTGTAGGTTTGCTCAAACTTGTGGTTAGTGACCAAGCTTTGGTGGCAATTTTATGGGATAATGAAAAGCTCAATCGTGTCAGGTTGGATCAGATGATAGAGGATAGGAAGGATCCCTTACTCTTAGAAACAGAAAAGCAACTGAACGAATATTTTCTGCATCAGCGAAAATCCTTTAGTCTGCCCATAGAAACACGTGGGACTGCATTTCAACAAGAAGTTTGGGGATTGTTAAATCAGATTTCTTATGGTTCGACATGGACTTATAAGGACATTGCTTTAAAAATGAATCGACCCCTGGCTGTTAGAGCTGTAGGCACAGCTATCGGACAAAATCCGATTTCTATCGTTATCCCTTGTCACCGCGTGATCGCTTCTAATGGCGGTTTAGCCGGATTCGCGGGCGGACTCGACCGCAAGGAAATTTTGTTGGATTTAGAAGCGAAGGCTCATTTCAAGTTCTAAAAAATTGAGAGTCTCATGGAAATAATTCGCTTTCTGCCAGGAAGGATAGAAACAGCCAATCTAAGACTTCGACGTCCAATAGCAGCTGATGTTATTAGCTTGAGCAGCCTGTGGAAAAATGAAAAGATCCGACAGTTCCTAGGAGGTGTAGTTTCAGATGAAGTCATTCATAAAAAAATCAGTTCCATGCAAGATCATTGGAAACAACATGGATTTGGACAATGGGTTGTTTGCAAAAAAAATGAAGAAGTGATAGGTCTTTGCGGCCTTCATTACTCTGAAGATGGAATTGAAATTTCTTATATGTTTTTTCCTTTATTTTGGGGACGAGGATGGGCTTACGAAGCTGCATTTGCAAGCCTTGATTTTGGTTTTAATGTGCTTGAACTTTCGTCGATCATTGCCATTACGCAAGAAGCTAATCAAAAATCATGTCGTCTGCTCGAAAAAATTGGTATGAACCACATAAACAATTTCTGGCGTTTTACCGCAAATCAGCGTTGGTATGAATTGACTCACAGTGAATGTATGATCAAAAACCGGGCCCTTTCTTAATTAGAGAAATCTACATTAAGTTCAATACATTAACTTCATTTTTTCAGATTGAGACGGGAGTAAGATCTCAGAGTAAGTTTGCAAGAAACCTGGGCTCTGTATATTTAGAAAAAAACTCTCTGAATAAAAAACATTCACTATTCAGAGAGTTTTTTGGGAAGGATAGACCTAAGTCTAGAATTCGAATTCTAGACTGACATTCAAACCTTGAACCCAGAAGCTTTCACTCTTTAAAGAAGCTTTTGGACTGATTTTTCCTGTTGGTGTGGGAGTCGCCGTAAACTCGTAAAGAGAGGACTGCGTCGGATTAATGTTGCGATTAATTTGTTTGCCTGCCCACAACATCTTGTTAGCATACAAGAATGTGTAGCCTGCTTGAATGCGCAGGCAGTCCATGATTTGATAGCCAAGATTTACATTGACTTCAGGAACGACGGCAAAACATGTTTTTCGATGGCGCCCTCTGTTGCTTGGCAGGGCAAAATAACCTCCGAGAAAGGTTTGCGGAGCGCCAAAACCATTAAAGACATTTGTAATAAATTCTCCCTTAATGTTGACTTCCTGCTGCATTGCTCCTAGCGCGACTTTTCCCTTAGCATTGATGAAAAATCTATTGCAGAAGTACTCCCCAGCTAATCCTATTTGACCACCATAGAAATTATTGTTAGTGTGAAATTTATCACTGACAAGAAAAATTTCCTGAGGAATATTAATAGCTGGACTATTGACATGAAGTCTTAAGCGTTCATTGAAATTTAAATAGCGAAAACCTGCTAAGGCATTGATTTTAAAGGCGTAATTCGAATAAAGCGTAGCGAATCCGTTTAATTCGGCTCCCTGGAGACGATTAGTGAGCTTAAAGTTTACCAGTCCTGAAAAAGAACCTGGTTCAGCCACAGGAGATGAGCTTTCACGGCGGGTTGTGGTATCAAAATAGGGGACTGACAAAAAAATCGAACCGGGCAGCCCACTTGATGCCGCTCTCTGGCTTTTAGATCCATCAGGAAGAAAAAAATAATTGATTTCGGTGCCAAAGCAGTATGTTCCCTCAAATCCGAGTCCAAGCGTAAATCTGCCTCCTGATCGCCAATCAGTTCGAACATTTTCGTGACCTATGACCACCGATGTTCCCAGGACACCTATGAGTGGAACTCGGTTATTAGCAAACGGTGCAGTGACAAGCAAAGGAACTGGATTCGGGGAGTTTTTAATTTTCCAAAACAAGTATTCCGTATTCACCCAGAATTGAATCGAAGGCTTGCAAACGTCATAAGAATTATAAAAGGGGGCTTCTTGGTAATCCTCGCAGCACTCGTATCCGGCATTCACTTGCGTCCAAAAGAGAAAGCTGATCAAAAGCCATTTTAAAGAAATTTTCGGAATTCTGTTTGTCATGACACCCTCTGGGAATAAAAATGGTTAAAAATTAACTATTACTTAAAAGGGTTATTTTGTTTTTGTCCATGAAAAAAGTTAGTAAAGCAGTGCACTGGCCTAAGTTTCCAAAAAATAATCTAGCATTATTCTTCCCGCCCATTTATGTTTGATAAACTTAAAATTGGAAAAGTGGTGAAGTTATGAAAGCGTTATTTAAGAACTTTATTTTACTGTCCGCTGTCTTCGCAACAACTTTGGCAGCAGCGGTGGAGCCAGCTAAAGAGGTCTATCTTTCGGAAATGGCGGCTTCAGGGAATGACTGGTTAATCAATCAAGGTCAAACACATCCCTTGCTTAAGCCGCTGGCGTGGGTCACTTCGCGCATGATGAGTGTGACTTTATTCCCTGTCTGCACAGCCCTTGACATGGCTGTTTTGACGGCTAAGCAAGTTCATGAAGCCCCTTACATTTTGCTAAGCACTGATGCCTCACAACGTCAACAGCATCTTGCACAGTTTCACAAAAATGCCGAAGCCTTGAAAAAAAACTCCCTGGGTTTGCTGACGGCGCCCATCGGGATTTTTTCGCCTGATATTATCACGCATCATTTCGTGCCTGCAAAAATTCAAGCCACTCAAGTCAGCCCTTATGGCAAGCTTTATGGAGCACGTGCCCATGTGACTTATCCCCAATCGATTGCGGATGTTCAGGCCATTATTAAAGAAGCCCGGGCGGCGGGCAAATCTATCTCAATTATTGGCAAAGGGATGAGTCAAGGCAAGCAAGCCATTTCCAACACTGATTGGAATGTCGTGATTAATCTTTCTCAATTAAATCAAATTCATATCGACCCCACATTAAAAATAGCAAAAATTGGCGCAGGAGCTTTGTGGCAGGATTTACAGCGACAAGCCAATCAATATGGCTTAGCCGTACGTGTTATGCAAGCCTCGAACATCTTCAGTATTGGAGGCTCAATCTCGGCGAATTGCCATGGGTGGGATTACAAAACAGGCTGTTTAGGCAATACCTTAATGGGACTGACAATTGTAGATGCTAATGGCAAAGTGTTAGAACTAACCCCCAAAGATCCGTTTTTTAATTATGTTGTGGGAGGATATGGAGGTTTTGGTGTCATTGTTGAAGCTATTATTTCTTTAACCGATAATGTTAAAATGCTTGAAAAGGGTATCGAAATCCCTCCTCGTGATTATGTTGCCTATTTTAATCAAAATATTCGCGATAATAAAGAGATTGAAATGCATCTTTACCGGCTTTCACTGGTTCCGCAAAATCTTTTTCAAACGGGCATCGCTGTTAGCTATCATAGAGTCAATGATCAGCCGGTTATGGCCAATCTCCAGGATGAACCAGTGCGTGGGACTCGTGGTGATCGCATTAAATTGCATACGCTGCGTCGCTTGCCATGGCTGCGTCATCTAGCTTGGAAGGTGGAGAAAAATGAGGCGTTGGTGGAAAAAGAATCGTCCCGCAATGCATTGATGCGTCCTCCCATCAATTCTGTCTTTAACAATTCTAAAGTCGATGCAGAATGGCTGCAAGAATACTTTGTTAAAGGGGAAGATCTCGCTGACTTTTTACGGTTTTTGGGAAAAATTTTGCAAGACAATCAAGTCGCTTTATTCAACGCTTCAGTCCGTTTTGTGAAGCAAGATTCCAAAACAATGCTTTCTTATGCACCAACAGGTGAGCGCTTTGCTGTTGTGTTATTTTTTAATCAAAACTTAGCACCTAAAGAGATTCGGAAAACCAAAATTTGGGTTAGGCAGGTCATAGATTATCTCATTGCGCACGAAGGGACTTTTTATCTGCCTTATCAACATTTTGCTACTCTAGAGCAATTTAAAGCCTGCTATCCCAACTGGAAGGCTTTGGCTGCCTACAAACAAACAATCGATCCTGACGCTGTTTTTGATAATGGCTTGTTTGCCGATTATATCACAGCACCGGCAGATCAAACCTCCTTATTCCGTCAGGTTTTTAATCGCGTGGATGGGCAAAGACAAGAAATTCGAGATTTCTTAAATCATGTTTTTATGCAGCTTGATGAGGAAAAGTTCTTTGCTCTTGTCGACTCTATTCTTGAAAATCCACAGCTAAATGACGAACAGATCTATACCATTTTGTTCCAAAAAATTGGGCAAGCACAGCCCAACATGATCGTAAAACTGCAGCATACACTCAAATCGCTAGAAAGCTTAAAAAGGGATTTAGCTAATCAAACAGCGCACCTAGTCGGTCAAAGAAAAGTGCAGGGTTATGTAGAAATCGGTTATCCAGGACGTTTGACGCGATCCCTGAAAAATCGTCTAGAAATGCAGGGTCCCTTCTATGCCATCACGGATGGTGAGAAATTGAGCGATTACATAGAGGCGGGTTTTCCCCGTCCTTACGATCACTTTATCTATTTAAATGACTATGCTCCCATTTCAGAAAGAGTGATCCCGACGAATAGTGTGGACCTTGTTTGTTTATACATCGGTTTACACCACATTCCCATAGACAAAATCGATCCATTTCTAGCTTCACTTAAAAGGATCATTCGGCCTGGGGGGAGTTTTATTTTAATGGATCATCATGCGCACACCAAAGCTTTACAAAATTTGGTCAACGTGGTGCATAGCATTTTTAATGTGGCAACAGGGGTGACACCAGAGGCAAATCAGCGGGAAATCCGAAATTTCCAGTCTTTGCAATACTGGAAAGACCGCTTAGAAGCGCATGGAATGACTCTTTATAAGCATAAACCATTAATGCGCCGGGGAGACCCCACCTTAAATGCGATCGTGCGTTTCGACAAACCCCTGACCGAGGCGACTCCTGCAACCATTGCAGAATCATTACAGGCACAGCCTGAATATAATCGTACGCAGATGCAGACCTATTTGACCGCACCTGAATGGCAGAACGTCAGAGCTGCACAGCGGTATGCAATGTTTGTCGAGAAGGAACCGGCTTACCGTTATCCATATTTCAGCGAAATTGGCGGTTTTTGGAAAGTCTATGGGCAGGCTTGGCAAGCAGCGCAAAAGCGAAATGGCTTAAGTGCAATTGCTTTATCTGAGTACAATCTGATGAATCTATTTGTGGGCGCTTCCATGACGCTTGAATATGGAATCAAGGGGTTAGTGGCAGCTCCTTTTGCCCTCCTGGATAAAGCCTTTGGCAGTCCAGAAAAACCTGTAGAAGCCATCCCTTCCGCTCAAGAGCGCCGCCGTTCTTTAAAAAGTTACGGAAAATTTATTGAAAATACCCCTTTTTATAAATATCCCTACTTCAAAGATATCAGCTTGTACTGGAGCACCTGCTTCAAACAAAATAAATCTCTCTCATCCTACTTAAAGGGAATATTGATGGGTACTGGCATGACAATTGAGTATGGTTTAAAAGGGCTAGTCTCTGCTCCTATGTCTTTCTTTTATGGGTCAGAAGCCCTTAAAGAAGCTGAAACCATCCATCTCTTGATGCAAGATCGCGAGAATCAGCTTGAATCCATTGATCCGGCCATAGTGGTATTAGAAACTTATCCAGAACATGCGTTAAAGCATGTTGAAATTCCTCGCTATATGCGTTTTACTGAGATTATGCGCAAGATTGCTCAGCACACTTGTGCAACCTGTCTGAACATTGCTGGTCACGATAAAATTCAAGTTGATGTCAGAAGCCCTCAGCCGGGGATTCAAACCTACGCCGGCACCCGAAAGCTTTACGAGATTCCGGCTCCTACGGATAACGAGTATACCTATATAGCCTTAGAAGTTCCTGTGGAACAGCTCTGTGAAGTATTCAGAAAAGTGGAACAAAACAAAGCCGAGGTGCTTTTCATTCATGATTACTAATTTTCTACGGCATTCGTCTATAAAAGGGCATATATGTTCTATTTTGATCACTCATCACTAAATTCGCTTTTTCCTGTGGATTTAGCTCTTTAATGATGGCAGTGCTTTCATATTGTACCCATTTTCCATTTACCTTCTCCAGATAAGAATGGTCAGGACCTTTGATTGTCATGCCAACCAATACATATTTCGCATTGGGAATGCTTCCATCTTTAACGGATAGTTCAAACGTCTTTGGAAAATCCTTCGCATACTTTCCGTTTGAGCTAGCTATACTAAATGTGAAAAAATGGGGAAAACTCTCGACTTTATTCGGCAATGCATATTTCACTTCACATGTCTCACTCGGAAGTACTTCAGGGATTCCACCGATCACGCCAAATGGACGCTCGGCAAAGACTAACTTAGCATCCTTAGTCGGATCAAAACCTGAGGAAGGGACTTTATCTAGCTGTTCCTGGTGCCATCTGCCGCCGCCGAAAAAAACCTCGTCATTAGGATAAATCAGCTTGCATAGCAAATCAAAAGCTGCCTTTGAGTCACCCCCACCTGAAGTATTGAGATCTGGATAAATAACCGCGGGATTCACTTGACTGAGAAGAGCATTCAAAGTCTGCATTGACTGTGGCGTACAGCTTTTTCCTGAATTGACAGTTTTAAGCATTTCTAGGATGTGTGTGGTGCACTTTTTGCGTTTTTCAAAATCAACTTGTGATTCTCCTGCCACCTGTTTGATCATATTTTCTGTCAAAGGAGGAGGTGGTAGAGAGCGAAGGGCTGCGTTCAGGTGATGCATGGCTATAGATAAATAGCTGGTCATTCCTACATTAGGAAATCCCCCTTTGATGATTTCTACCCGAGAAGGAGGGACTGTCGATTTTGTTGGATCTATTCCACCCGTTTTTCCTAGCTTCGCATCATAGATTGATTGAACTTTTGTGACTAAGACCTTACCTTTAATTTTCTTTTCAGAAATTTTTTGATCGGCATCTACATGTCTATTGACCCACGCAATCGTATCTCTTTTATTTAAATAGAGTTTTTTTTGCCCGTCAGGCTTAAGTTCCACGACCCCTGATCCTATCCCAAAAGCTGCCCCGATTCTTCTAAAAAACGCTTCAATGGGATTATGAACTTTGATTCCTGGCTCATTTTGTTCATCTTTAAATGGAGAAAAATTTAATTTGCCTGAAGGATCTAAATAAACTTCCATAACGCCTCAATTGTATTTACTTATAGTCTTAATATTATTTTGCTGTTTTTATTACATAGTATCAACCAGAAAGAGGCTACTTCTAGAGGGTGCACGAATTTACTCTTGGACATTAAAATCTGATCAGATAAATTGATTTAAAAATCTCACGCCTGATTCTAATTAGTGCAAGATGAGAACAGCGCCCCCACATTTTAAGGATATTCATATGGAAGTTTCGGTTTTAGCGATTTCAACCGCAGTCCCTCCCTTTGCTTTTGCCCAAACAGAAATTGTCGAAAAAATCATCAATATTCTCCCTATCGATCCACAAAAAACCCAAGCGATTAAACAGCTCTATCAAAATTCAGCGATCCGCACCCGCTATTCAGCTATTCCAGATTTTACGAAAGAAAGGCACGAATGGAATTTCTGGGGGCCGGATTTCCCCAAGAAAATTCCAGGGATGTCTCAGCGGAATGATTTATATAAAGTTGAAGCACCTAAATTAGCTTACGAGGCTGCAGCTAAAGCCCTGCAAGAATGGGGCGGGGATCCAGGGACAATTTCGCATGTGATCTCTGTTTCCTGTACAGGTGTGATTGCCCCGGGTATTGAATTTGATCTCATGCGATTATTAAAGCTTAAATCGTCGACACAGCGCTTGGGAATCAACTTCATGGGGTGTTTTGGAGCTTTTAAAGGTCTTTCTGTCGCCAATTCTTTTGCCAAGGAAAATCCAAAGAATCGCATTTTAGTCGTTTGTACCGAACTGTGTTCTCTGCACTTTCAGGTAGAACAAACTCCGGACAATATGTTGGCCAATTCTCTTTTTTCAGATGGAGCCGCTGCTGTCGTGGTGGGAGCTGATCCAACAGCGAATGAAACTTCCCATTGGACCATTTGCAACCAGACTTGTCTAGGATTAGACAGTACGACCGAAAAAATGAAATGGGAAGCGGGTGATCAAGGATTTGTCATGAAACTTTCCCATACCGTTCCCGTATTGCTAGGGCGTCAAATCAGTGCTTTTGTGCAGTCTTTAGTTGGACAGGATTTTTCCAATACAGACTGTGATTGGGCGATTCACCCGGGTGGAAAGTCGATTATTCAAGCTATTGAGAAAGCTTTAAAATTAGAAGAAGGGCTGACGAAAGCCTCTTGGGAAACTTTGGCTGATTATGGCAACATGTCAAGTGCGACTTTTTTATTTGTCTTGAAAAATCTTTTGATGCAAAAAAGTTCTAAAAAATGGACTGTTGGAATCGGATTTGGTCCTGGTCTTTCTGTAGAAGGTATTTTATTGCGGAGGTCTTATGCTTCTTGAGAGAAATTCGCAACGCTCGAGTGAACTCGAACTGCTCGATTTAGGGCCTTCCTACTATAGTCAAGAAGAATATACGGGGTGTTTACACCAGCTCGCCCGCATTGGGCGTTTTTTGGGGGGGGATAAGGCAACTTTGGATGTCTTTACGCGCTTTCCAGCACCTAGTTCCATTCTAGATGTGGGATGCGGCGGCGGGCAATTTACCCTTCAGCTTGCCGAAAAGTTTCCTCAGGCCCAGGTTACCGGCATTGATATTTCGTCTCAAGCCATTGACTTTGCCCAAAAGCAGCTAGAGGAAACCCAATTAACTAATGTGACATTCGAAATTCCACCCTCTGTCCACTTACTTTATCCAGCCAATAGCTTCGATGTTGTGACTGCCACTCTGGTGTGTCATCACATGGAGGATGCGCAATTGATTGATTTTCTCAGAAAAGCCTATGCAGTTGCGACGCATCGTATTATTTTAAATGACTTGCATCGCCATTGGTTAGCCTATTTAGGATTTTTTCTGATAGCAAAACCTTGTTTTGCTAATCGGCTCATTGCGCATGACGGTTTACTATCGATCAAGCGTGCTTTTAAGAAAAAGGATTGGATCCATTTTTTGCAGGCAGCAGGCATTCCGTTGGAGCAGTGCTCGATAACGTGGCATTGGGCCTTTAGATGGGTGGTTTGTATTAATACCTCGGATAAATGAGTGCTATGAAAAGAAAGATTGTGATTATCGGAGGCGGCATTGCAGGGCTATGTGCGGCCATTCGCTTATCTGAGCTTGGTGAAACGCCTATATTAATTGAAGGGGGGACTTACCCTGCTCATAAAGTTTGTGGAGAGTTTCTTTCGCCCGAATGTATGCATCTGCTGCATGCATGGCACATTCACCCGACTCCTATTTCGCAGGCCATCTTAAGAACGTCCAAGCAGTGTTTGTCCTTTACCTTTCCTTCCATTGCAGGCGGGATGTCGCATATGCAACTGGACCCTGCCTTAGCAAAGCATGCGGCTATAAGCGGAGCTAAAATCTATACTAGTACGCAAGTCAAGGCTTTGCATCCGAAGCAACATGCTAAAGAAATGCACCAGATTAATCTCTCAAATGGAGAAACCTTAGAGGCCTCGCATGTGATTATTGCAACAGGCCGGATTCCCAGTTATAGCCTGCAAGCTCCTGCTACAGCTTACATGGGATTTAAAACACATTTCCGACAGATCCCTTCTACAGGAGCATTAGAAATGTTTTCGTTTCCTGGAGCTTACCTGGGGATCGCACCGGTAGAAAATGGTATCTACAATGTGGCTTGCTTGGCTCATATAAAAAGTGTGAATCAATGGAGCCATCCTACAGCTTTCATCGAAAATTTGATTACCCAGAATCCTCATTTGCATGCGAGCCTTGCACAAGGAAAAAATCTTTTTGACCAATGGATGGTTGCTTCAGTGCCAGAGTTCGGCATTAAGCGCACGCCTGACTGGTTGGATACTTTTTTTATTGGGGATGCAGCCGTGACAATTCCTCCCGCCTGCGGCAATGGGTTGACCATGGCTATTTTAGGCGGACGCCTAGCGGCAGAATATGCTCTAGTGCGCACAGCCGAAGATTTTAAAGCCATGTGGACCAAACGGTGCACTTCCCAAATGTTTTGGGGAAAACTTTTGCATCGGCTTATGCTAAATCCAACCTACAGTGGTCCCTTGTACCGTTTAGCTCACTATTTACCCTCACTGAGCCAAAAAGTATTTAATCTCACACGTCAACCTGTGTAAATTCAAAAATCTTGATTAAAATTAGAGTATTTGCTATCATTCTTTTAGTTGCGCATCGCAACCATTCAAAATCCACGTCTTTTCCTATTTTCCCCCGTTTTATTTCATGGCTATAGCCAACAGACTATAGTTTACTTTCCGCTAATTTATTTTTACCTGGAGAAACAGATGACAAACGCTGGGCAAAAACACCTTTCAGCATCGCTTTATACCGTTCTTTTTGTCGCTTTTATAGATAATTTGGGTTTAGGACTGATCTATCCCCTTTTTTCTGCCATGCTTTTTGATCACTCGCTGAATCTTGTGCCATTAGGCACAACAGCTGAAATACGGGGGATCTGGCTTGGCGTTTTGATTGCCTTAATGCCCCTTGCGCAATTTTTCTGTGCGCCGCTATGGGGAAGCCTTTCAGATAGTCAAGGACGCAAGCAACCGCTTTTTTTGAGTGTTGGAGTCGCGCTATTGGGATATCTCATCGCCCTGGGTGGAGTCGCCTGGCTGAATATTTGGTGCCTTTTGCTTTCTAGGCTTGTCATTGGGGCTGCTGCAGGAAACATGTCGATCGTCCAGGCGGCGATCGCAGATCTTAGCCGCCAAGAGGACAAAACCAAAAATTTTGGACTTTATAGCATGGCCCTCGGCGGGGGATTTACGTTAGGACCCTTTTTCGGAGGCTTGTTGTCTGCGCTTGGATATCATGCCCCCTTTGTTTTTGCCTTTTTTCTAACATTGCTGAATCTGATCTTCGTGGCCAAGTTTTTTAGCGAAACGCATCAGATGGTGCCATGCCAACGCAAACTTCGCTTGGGTGCTGGACTTAATCATCTTAAAAAGGCATTTCACCTTTATGGATTGAGGACTATCCTGATCTGTTCATTCTTGCATAATTTTGGATGGTCATATTTTTTTGAATTTACTCCTGTATACTTGATTGCGCGCTTTCAGTTTTCTCCCATGGGATTAGGTTTCTTTTACGGAGCTGCTGGCTGTTTTTATGCCATAAGCACCGGGTTGCTGATACGGCCATTTAGCAAACGTTTGCAACCCGAGGTTTTGTTTTTTGGAGGAAATAGCCTGGCGGCTTTTGCAATTTTACTCATGCCATTTCTGCCTACTTCCCAATGGATTTGGCCATGGATGTTTGTGATTTGTTATTTTGTGGCCTTTGTGACACCATCTTTGACAGCGCTTGTCTCTAGTAGTGTGGATGCTGAAAACCAGGGAGAAGCACTGGGGATTTTAAGTTCGATCAATGCCGCTGCTCTTGTTTTCAGTCCTTTATTGTCTGGTTCTTTCGTGGGAGCTTATCCCGCACTTCCGATGAAACTTGGAGGAATGGCAATGTTGGCTGCTTCAGGTCTGATTTTGGTAAGCTTTCGCAATAAAACGTATTCGATAAATTTTAAACGCCAAGCCGCAAAAACGCAAAGGGATGCAGGCTGGACCCCGCCGCCTTTGTAGGTGTCTTAGGTCTGAAATAATCAGGTATATAAGTTAATTGTGTATAGCTTAACCTTTGTTTCAAAATCTCAATGCAGCCTCTTTGCGCCTTCGTCATTTTGCTTTCTCTGTTTAAAATTTTTTCAAAAGCTTTGATAAGGGGATGAAATTTATATTAAATGCGCATTTTTAGGTCATTACAGGTGGCCTGGGGTTGGTAAGACGACTTTACGCAAACAAACCTTTGAGGAAGCTTATGAAATCTATCAAGAATATAGAAGTGAGATTATAGAACTTTCCAAAACGCCTGTTAAAGCTAGGGCCGATTTTGTGCTCTATCGCCTTTAGGTAACATCTTCGAAGAAATTGGCTCTGCTTCGTGAATGGCATGGGGCAAACATAAGCAGCAGAGATTGAATTATGAGCAGTTCGCGAACTAAGCATTTTGGATTTGTTTTTAAACTTAAATTGTCGTAATGCTATTTTCTATTTTTATTTCAATTACAATTAAGGAAAACGATGATATTTAAACGACCTCAATGTTTACTCCCGCACGATAAAGTGGCTATTTTGTCTCCCTCTGCAGGACTTGCTCATATCTTCCCCTGGGTATATGAGCAAGGGCTGAGTCGCATCAAAGAAGTTTTCCAGTTAAATCCTATAGAATACCCTACGGCTCGCCTAAGTTCTGAATATCTCTCCAAAAATCCAGAAGCACGCGCTGAAGATATTAATAGAGCTTTTGCAGATCCATCTATCAAAGCAATCATTGCGACTATTGGGGGAAATGACCAGATTCGCATTCTACCTTATTTAAATGCCGATATTATTTCCGCAAATCCCAAAATTTTTATGGGATACAGTGATTGTACGAATCTGCATCTTTTTCTTTGGAATTTGGGGATGATATCGCATTACGGAGGAGCTGTGATGACTCAGTTTGCGATGGGTGGAGGAATGCACGCCTATACAATCAATTCAATCAAAAAAGCTCTTTTCAATCCTTCGATTGGGGAAGTGCAAGCATCACCTGAGAGGAGTGATGTCGACCTTGATTGGGCAGATCGACAAAATTTGGTGAAAGAACGTCCGATGCAAAAAAGTGCTGGATGGGATTGGCATAACAACCCAAAAGAAATTATTCAAGGTAGATTGTGGGGAGGGTGCCTGGAAGTTCTCGATCTGCATCTATCGGTTAAACGCTATTTACCTAGCCCTGAAAGACTTGCTGGTACGATTCTTTTCATTGAAACGTCGGAAGAAATGCCCTCAGAAGGTTTTGTATATCGATTTATCGCTGCACTAGCAGAATTAAAGCTATTAAAAATGTTCAAAGCCATTCTGATGGCTTATCCAAAAGCGCAATTTTGTGGGAATCAACCGCCAGAAGGAAGCAAAGCATTCATTTTAAACCAACAAAATGCTGTTAAAAGTGCTTTAGAAGATTACAGGTGCAGAATTCCTGTTATTTTTAATATGAATTTTGGCCATACCGATCCACAGATAATTATTCCATGTGGAGGCACTGTAATTATTGATGGCAATCATCAAACGATTTGTTTTAACTGATGGATAGATTCGAAAAAAATATAGCGGGTATTTATCGCGAAAAAGGCAATGCGTGGATAAGCGAGCTGCCAAAATTAGTCCAGAAATATGCCTTGCTATGGGGTTTAAGTCATCTGGAACCGTTTAAGAATTTGTCGTACAATTATGTTTTATCCGGTTACCAAGGGTCGGTGCCGATTGTGTTGAAATTAAGCTTGAATATTTTCGACTTAGATAAAGAAGCTAGGGCTCTGGAAGCATTCTCTGGCTATGGATCTGTCTCCGTACTCGCTCATCAAGCAGGTGCCCTTTTGCTTCAAAAAGCTATGCCTGGACATCCTTTAAAAGGCTCTGGCAGTATACAAATTGCCTGCAAGGTCATAAAAAAATTGCACCAAGCTCCTCTTCCGACTCTAGGCAATTTCCCGCATATTGAAGAGTGGTTAACGGCATTAGATAAAGCATGGAAACTTCCGGAATTACATCTGCAGCAAGCCAGGAGATTAAAAAAATGCCTCTTGCAACTCACGCGCGCACCAGTCTTACTTCATGGGGATTTGCATCGAGAGAATATCCTCTCTAGTGGAGAAGATTGGCTAGTCATCGACCCTAAAGGAGTCATTGGTTACCCGCTCAATGAAGTCTGGGCTTGTGTGGAAGATCCTCAGCATGATCTGGCCTACATCGCAAAATATTTTAATTTCAAATTCGACGAGATAGCCCATTGGTATTACGTGCACCTTATATTGGCAGCCTGTTGGCAAGTAGAGGATAATTTGGATCCCAAGCGTTTCCTGGATTTAGCCCAAGGAGTATTACCTATGATAAAGGAGGGCACATCTTGACAGACTCCGAGCTCTTTTCAGTAGCTGAAAAAAAACTTGGCATACTATCTTCATTGAGAGCTGTCACTGATTTAACTCTAAGGAAGGTATGAACGCTTTTGTTTTAAAGATTTTAATTTTAGGCGGCACAAATTTTCTGGGACCCCACCTGGTCGAAGAATTGCAAAAACAGGGGCATGAGGTTACTTTATTTAATCGAGGGACTCAAGACATCCTCTTTGAGTCTAAAGTAGAGACTCTCCAGGGAAATCGAGATGGCAACCTCGATGCCCTTAAAAACCGCTGGTGGGATGCTGTGATTGATACCTCTGGCCACCTTCCCCGTTTAGTCGATGAATCCTCAAAAATCCTGGTGAATGCGACCAAACATTATACATTTATCTCGACCATAGGAGTTTATGCTAATTTTCATTCTCAAGATATCGCTGAAAACTATCCATTGGCAAAATTGGAAGATGAAACCAATGAGGAAATTAATGAGAAAACATATGGGGCCCTAAAAGCTGCCTGTGAAAAAGTAATCGAAAGTTACTTCCCCAATAACCTGGTGATTCGCTCTGGTTTAATTGTAGGGCCGCGCGATCCTACTCGCCGGTTTTCTTATTGGCCATTGCGGATAGCGGAAGGCGGCGAGATTTTGGGCCCAGGTTCACCCAAACAGAGCTTGCAATTCATTGATGTAAGAGATTTGGCAAAGTGGATTGTAAGTATGGTTGAAAAGCAAAAAACCGGCATCTATAACGCCACAGGACCAGCTTTACCGCTTAGTTTTGAAGAATTGCTAAAAACTTGTTCTCAGGTTATACCAAGCAATGCGCTGGTGACATGGGTTAACGAAGACTTTCTTATCCAGCACGATGTGCAAGACTGGACGGAATTACCATTATGGCTTTCATATAAACGAAACATGCCAGGTTTCCTAAATGTAAGTAGAAAAAAAGCGATCCAGGAGGGGCTTACATTTCGCTCTTTAGCAGACACGATTTCCGCCACCATTGAATGGGAGAGGCAAAATCGGCAAGAGGACATTCCAATTGGAATAGAGCGAAAGAAAGAACAAGAGCTCTTAGCTGAATGGAAAAAAAACAACAAATCTTGACAGGTTATATGCGTGGACTTTTTTCATAGTCAAATGTCGTTGCCAAAGGACTGAGAAATAAAATCTCAGGTAGCTGTGGCAGTTGCATAGTTAAAGGTACTAAGAGAACTGGGGGGGGGGCGGTGAGGGGGGGCAAGCCCCCCTCCCTGAAATGATTTGACTCAACGATTACCCAAATTTTCTATTTTTCTATCGGTGAAAATTCGATGGCATCTAAAGGAAAGGTAGCTGAAAGAAGCCGTGAAGTGTCCACCACAATCGGAGGCCCTAATATTTCGCTGGCTTCCCTAACGACCCTATTCATTTCATTTCGGAAGTTCTCTTCTGAACCGAATTGTGCTATAGCTTGAGAATGCCCTGAATGATTTAATTGACGATAATACCCTTCATAGTGATTTGCAGTTTGGAGAATTTTCTCGCGGATTTCGCGGAAAGTTTTGAGCATAGGACCAGAAGCGGCAAAGGCAATAGTGAATCTGAAAAGCAAGAAGGATTTGGCATCTGCTGACCATGTTTTTAAATGTTCTTTTGGATTTTTGCGACACATTGCAACGAAGGCTTCTGAAATGACGTCGTTGACTCCAAATTGAAAAAAATTGGTAAAGGTAATCTTTATGTGTTGAAACAGAGGATAGGATTGGGCGTCGCTGGTATCTATTCGCATCCAAGTATGTCTTCGCCAAAAATCGCTCGGCCAATACCGCTTCCATTCTGAATCTGTATTATCGTGTAAATTAACCCTGATTCCATTTGACAAATTGACTTTAAAGCCTGTTAAGTTTTTGAATAAATGCCTTGTGAGTGCATCACCCACACCTCTCAAACTAGCATCGAATAGTTTTTTTCTTTTAAATTCTTTCCCAGAGAAAGCTTGTTGAATCAAATTGGCTCCAGCTCTGTAAACCACTTTGTCAAAAAGATCAGAAATACTCATTGCGATTGAAGACTGATTCAATCCACTAAAAAAATTGACAATCTCTGGTTTAAAAATTGCTCTACTAAAGTTAGCAACAGCCCCTTTTCCTGCAGGAATTGCTCTGAGGAAACCCTCAGTTACGACTCCCTCTATAGATCCGGCGACCACTTTAGTAAGAAATTGAGTTTCTTGATATTTTTCTGGAGACTCTAATATATATTTTAAGCCCGGCAAAGCGCTTCTTAAGAGAATATTTGCGAAGGTCACATTTCCCAAATACATTTGGTGTAATCCATAGAAAAGCAAAGACAAACTTGCAGCCTCTCCTGCTCCTGAATTTCTACGATTCCTCGCTTGAATTTGATGATCACTCTTTGAGTGCCATTCTTTTGGTTCTTTCGGAGAACTTGCCGGTTTGACCATGTTAGCATAGCTCCAAGGGAGCAAAATGTATTTGAAGAAAAGATCTACGTATTCGCCCCAGTTTGGATTTAAGAGTTCGCGACTAGCTGCTTTTAAGACTTTTAGACCCACAACAGTTGCGTTTCTTTCTGCTTGTTTTGCTGATTTGCCGTTTAATGTTTTTGGATCAAACATAGAATAAAGGCATGGCGTCAATAAGCAAGAAGCCAGAGTCTTAATCATGCGTGTCCCAAAATCATTTGTTTTGAAAACTGAGTTAAAAAATTTATCAAGCAGAAGATCTGAAACAGAGTTTGCAAAAGATAGAAGAATAGCCTTTACACATTTTTTATCTGGGCCGTTTGAGGTTGTTGCACAATACAAAAATCCGGGAAGGACAGATTCTCCAAAAATTCCCAAGAATTCTTGCAAATGAGGGGATTCGCCATTGATGTTCATGTTTGTAGTCCTTAAAATAAAAATCTTATCTATTTGTGGTGAGTTTTTTTATAAATGCATTCAAGTTAATCATCACTTGAATCCTTATCTCGAATGAGTCCAGCTATCTTAGTAGGCATGGGAGGGGGCACTATTGCAGGAAGTGCAACTGCAATTAGCGGGCGTTCTGCAATTCGATCCACTAAGCGATTGCCTTGTTGATTATACCCCTCAACCGAACCAAAAGTTGACTGAGCCTTCTTTGGATCTAAGCGAAGATGCCCTACATATTCTTCGTAAACGGGGGTAAGGTTCTCAAGAACTGCATTTCGGGAATTTCTAAATTCGCTTAGAGGTCCCCTTGAATATGCGGTGGCAAGACAAATGCGTGAAAATAGGTAAGTCTTGTAATCTTCAGACAACTTCTTTAAATAATTCAGAGGGTTTTTGTGAATTCGTGCGACAAGAACCTCGTTAAAAACATCCCGAATCATCAAGTTGTAAAGGTTGCTTAGAGACAATTTAAAAGCTTCTGGATAAAAAGAAACCTTTCTTGTTTCTCTAAAGTCAATATAGATTCTAGGAAACTGATGCCATTTAGCATAAGGAGTGTCGACAAACCAAACAACAATTTTATCCCATAACTTTTTTTGTTTAAGTATCAAGAAGTGTTGGACAAAGGTATCACCAAGCCCTTGTAAGCAGGCTGCATAGAATGACTTCTTTTTGATCTTTTGCGTCAGGAACATTTCAGAAATCGAGGTAGCGCCGACTCGATAGATCACATTTTTAAAAATTTCGTAAACGTTTTTGGCAATGGCAAACTTGCCGACTTTCTCTAACGCCTCGACGACACTAGGTTTAAATAGTTCCTTTATACCTATCATTAAGTTTGTTTCGCCGAGAGAAATTCCCCTGCTTAGTCCTTCGATGGCAAATTCGCTTAAACCTGCCAGGGTGATCATTTGTAAAAATTTCTCCTCACTAAAATTATTGGAATTTTTTTGTGTATACAGAATTCCATGTAAAGCTGTGTTGAAGGTAATCCTTCCAAGCGGTTGAGGGAAAAAGGGAAGGCTATAAAGAAGCAAGGAAGCACTAGCAGCTCTTGCAATAAATGAACTTTTTTGGTTTTTCTCCTTGATCCACTTGCGTTTTCTTGACAGGTCAGATTTAAAAGGGTTGATCTCATCAGGTGCATTGGGTTTGCGGGAAAGGGTAGATCTGGCAAATTCATAGGGAATCGCGATTGCTTCAGTCAAAGTATCGATAACGTTCGAAACTGAGGGAACGAATAAAAGCTGACTACACAATTTCACCGCATGGAGAGCGGTCAGTGAAAAATTCCCTTCTGAAATTCGCTTTTTTTGATTATCTTTTTGTTCCAACCTGGGATTGAGCAAATTAAAAACAGCTAGGGTACTTCCCCAAGAGAGAAGAGATGAGAAAATCGTAAAAGAAGCCGAATCGGTTTTAAATGCGGTTCGACAAAATTGCTTTACTAAAATCTCACTACAGCTAGCTGTAAAACCTAATAGACTCAAATTATAAAACACTCTAGTTCTAAATGTTTCATCATTTGTATTAATTGAATAAAAAAAACCTGTTGTTGTGGTTTGAAGTATAATTTTCCCCAAATTCGGATACCCAAACGCATGTGCCGCTAATCCTGATGTAAAAGAAAATAGTGAACCGAGCTGGAATCCCGCGGGTCCAGTTCTCATTCCTGAGTCCATTTTTGCTCCCTAAGTTAGTTTAATAAATTACATTTTATCAATATACTTTGCAGTTAATAAATAATTCAACTGCGAATTTTATTTATTTGATCTGGTCTTTATCATCTAAATTGTGGTTTTTTGATTAATTTTGTTAGGTTATTTTTTCAAGAATATGGAAGCAGACAAGATCGGAAAGCCGCTTTAGATGGATGACAAGGCGAAAAAATGCAAAAAATTTTAAAATGGTGGGAAAGGTTTTTGAAGCAACTTCGCAAAGGAAAATTGATGATTGATTCAAAATAGTTCATCGTTAAGGGATGATTAACTAAAGATTCATCTCCTAAGCTTTCAGAAACGACAATCCTCACTCCGGCTGTGTTAGGAGAAATTAGCCATTTTCGGACCTTGATATGAATTTTGGCCTTGCTTAAACAGCTTCTGAAAATTTTTTTTTATCCATTTGCGTTTTATCCTTGTTCTTTCTACTTTGGTAAGTTCGGGAAATTTAACAAAGCGATACTATGTTTTTTTATTCAGCACAGAAGGTTGTTTGGCTTACTCTTATTGCGATGAGCCTAAGGAGTGAATGTTGGGCAAATTCACCTCACAAATTTCAAATGCAAGCAGCTATTTTGAGAGAAGAAGGAAATACGCTTGAAGCGCTTCATCTATATAATTGTGCCATTGTCGGATATCAGCAAGAACACAATTATAAGGGGATCTTAGAATCCTTATGCGGTCGATTGATTTCCTGGCAGCATTTATTCAACCAGGAGGAAGATATGGTGTATGCCATACTTGCTCGTCAAGAAGCTGAAGCCATGCTTCGAATTGCTCAGCTTTATGCAATTCAGGATAAGGATTACTTAATTCATTTTTTGTTTGGAAAGTCGGCCATTTTTCTGAAAGATTTTGCTGAAGCCGAAAAAGAATTCAGAGCGGCTATTGAACTCTATCCTGATGCTAATGCGGAAAAAGGGGATTGGCTGGCACATTTGGGAGAAGCGATTTTTCGCAATGGAAGCAAAGAAGAAGGCATCTTGACCATCTTACAAGGGATTGAATATATCGAAAGTCACGCCTGCGGCATTGACTCATTTAGAATAAACGTCTGGATCTCCGGAGCTTACCTCAGACTTGCTAAAATCTTGATTATCGATGGCAATTTGGAAGAAGCAAGGATTTACCTGCAAAAAGGGGAAGAGATAGTCCTGCAGGATCCAAGGTTGGTGATAAGAATGCAACAACTAGAGAATTTACGCGAAAAAATATTGACCCTGTAGGTTGCTTAGGGTGAATATTTTGACTTATTTCGCGAGTGCACTGAGTGCTGTCTTCATTCCCTCTTGTGAATCTTTATAATAAGCAGAGCCACTGAGCAAGTTGAATTTATTGACTGTTAATTGGTCGCTGGCTTGTCGGTTTTGTAGGTATTGCTGTGTTCGATAGGCTTCAATCGCCCCTTGGGTCACATACCGGGTCACATCGGCTGTAGGAGAGGCAATTCCCGAATCTTTTAAATCACTGGCATGCGAATAGCTAGTGACACCTAGTCTTAATGCTTCTCTCATGCCAATGACACCGACCATTCGCATCATTTCAGGTTTAAAATCATTGCGATTTCCCAATCCCACAAGCAATAATTTCTTCGCAGCGATCGTATTTTTAGGCGGAATAATCAGCAAGGTCTCTAGACTATGCCCGCCAAATTTCCCGCTTTTTCTTAAATCTGTAATCAAGCCATGCAAGGCTTCATCGACGTGCAACAGGCCATTGAGTTCTTTGGGCAGGGCAGGGGGAGAAAGAAAGATATCTCCTTCTGTATATTCAAATAAACAAATGATTTGTAAAGGAGTTACCTGAGTTGAAGGGCTTTGCACAACGGCTTCAATGTTAATGCCATCGATGACCCCGACCAATGTTTTGGTGCCTAGGCCCGGCAGGGTTTTATCAGGGCTATTCATAAGCTCTACCGCAGAAAGAAGGCCTAGAAAGAGCGCGGTTAATACTAGTCTCTTTGTTAATTTTAGAATATTTTTCATGAGATTTTTCTTTGTTTCGCAAAGCATGCTGGTTATGTGAGTTTTCTTTATATTTAGGAATATATTTTGACATTTTTAGATGCAAGAAATAATAAGATATAATTTTAAATAGACGGGATTTTTATGGTTAAAACTCAGTTAGACCTTATTTTATTTAATGGAAAGATCACCACACTAGACACTAAGCAGCCCGAAGTGTCCGCTATTGGGATCAAGGAGGGGATTGTGGCTGCACTTGGCTCGAATGAGGAGATTAAAAAATTAGCTGATGCAAATACTCAAGTAATTGATCTCAAACAGCGTCGTGTCATTCCTGGCCTTAACGATTCCCACTTGCATTTAATTAGAGGGGGACTGAATTTTAATATGGAATTACGCTGGGATGGGGTGCCTTCGCTAGCCTATGCATTAGAAATGTTAAAAAAGCAAGTCTTGCGTACCCCTCCACCTCAATGGGTGCGGGTCATTGGCGGTTGGTCAGAATTTCAATTTGTCGAAAAGCGCATGCCCACGCTTAAGGAAATCAATGAAATCGCACCGGAAACCCCGGTTTTTATCCTGCATTTATATGATAGCGCTCTCCTAAATGCAGCCGCATTAAGAGCGGTAGGCTATACGAAAGATACCCCTGATCCGATTGGCGGTCGCATCGAACGAGATAAAAATGGAAATCCCACCGGTTTGTTGATTGCTGAGCCTAATGCAATGATTCTTTATGCGACCCTGGCGAAGGGGCCTAAACTGGCCTTGCAAGATCAAATTAATTCGACGCGGCATTTTACACGTGAGCTGAATCGTCTGGGGTTGACGAGCTGTATTGATGCTGGAGGTGGTTTTCAAAATTATCCAGCAGACTATCAAGTGATCGAAACATTGCATAAAAATGCTCAGCTTACGGTGCGTATTGCTTATAATTTATTTACACAAAAACCTGGCGAGGAATTGACCGATTTTCAAAAGTGGTCAAAAATGGTCGTTCCGTACTCTGGCGATAGTATGTATCGCCACAATGGTGCTGGAGAAATGCTTGTTTTTTCAGCAGCAGATTTTGAGGATTTTTTGTATCCCAGGCCAGATATGCCCTCCAACATGGAGGGGGATCTGAAGAAAGTTGTGCGTTTTCTTGTCGAAAAACGTTGGCCCTTTCGTTTGCATGCCACATATAATGAAACCATTGGTCGAGCTTTAGATGTATTTGAAGAAATCAATCGAGAGATCCCTTTTGGGGACTTATGCTGGTTTTTTGATCATGCGGAAACGATCACAGATGTAAATCTCCAAAGAATAAAAGTTCTGGAGGGAGGGATTGCCATACAGCACCGCATGGCATTCCAAGGGGAGTACTTCATTCAGAAATATGGGCACGAAGCAGCTAAAAGAAGTCCTCCCATCCGCAAAATGCTTGATTTAGGAATTCCGATCGGAGCAGGTACAGATGCTACGCGTGTTGCGAGCTATAATCCCTGGGTATCTTTATATTGGCTAGTATCGGGAAAGACCGTAGGAGGCACTTCATTATACGGAGAAGAAAATAAGCTCGAACGTCTTGAAGCTTTGCGCCTTTACACAATCGGGAGTGCCAAGCTATCGCGTGAAGAGCATGTTAAAGGCTCACTGGCTATTGGAATGTATGCCGATATGTCGGTGCTCTCTCAGGATTATTTTAGCGTGCCTGAAGAAATGATCAAAGAGATTGTTTCTGTGTTGACCCTCTTGGGAGGGAAGGCTGTCTATGGGGGCGAGGAATTTATTCATCTCGATCTAAATTGGGATTTACCCGTCAGTCCGGATTGGTCGCCTGTGCGCTACTATGAAGGCTATTTTCAACCTCATAAGCAGAATTTTTGCAGCTGCCCAAACTCGCATCAAAAAAATTCGCTCGATGCTATACTTGGCTATACGCATCGCGAAAGACCACTCAATCCATGGTCTTTTGGTTGTGATTGCTTTGCGTATTAACCTGAATTTCGGATAACTTTTTTAGCTCATCAATGAGACTGTTAAGGCCTTATTCTCTAGAAATTTGATTAATGTGTTCACATCCTGATCCCTTTTTTTTCTTTCTTCGGCACTGTCTGCTGCCATCAAATCAATTTTTTCTCTACCCCTTGCATCGCTATAAGAGTGATAAGGAATTTGCAAGTGGTTAAGGATCTTTTTAAGCGTAATCCCATTTAAATTGAGATTGAGGGCATTTTCAACTGCCTTTGGAGGTAAGGAGGAGAGGCGACCTTCTAAATATCCTCGTGTTGACATTTTTAATATAAATTGAAAATTGTCTCGATCTTCTTTTTGATGGATATTATTTAAATGCACCGATAAAAAATGATGAATTCGCGTGCATTCTGCAATCATTTTTTGATCTTTTATGTTGACTACAGCATCTTTAATCATTAGTTGCTCATTAAAAATAGCATCTATACGACTTAATCTATCATCATAAGGGGCCATCATTTTCTCTGCTGTTTTTTCATTTAACCATTTATGATCGAGAAAAAGTGTATTTAGATATGAGTAAATTCTGTAAAAAAATTTATTCGCTCCGTTATTTAGGCAGCAATTAGTAATAGTTTTACCCGTTACTTTTGGGGCAAAGTAAATTTCTTCAAAGCTTTGCTTGGTTTCACTAATTTTGTTGATATCCATAAAATCCTTTTTATTTGATTCTCATTTTAAAACAATTTTTGGAATAAATCTAGTTGATACTGAACAAAAAATATTTTTCTCGCTTGAAAAATATACCCTGAAATAGGGGATTACTTAAATATGAATGGGACAGACATTTTTGAAGTCATGTGATCCGAAAACCTTAAAAAGGAATTAAAAAAAAATCCTCAGCACATCATTGTTAAATGACTAGGTTGGATTGATGACGTTAGCACGCGTGGCATTAGATAGGTGAGAAAAACGTCTGGGTATCACGATGAACTATTAAAGGGGAAATGAGTGGGGCAGCGTTCAATTCGGTTGAGTAAGGCATATAGAGCTATAAGTGATGATTCAAATCAAATAGTAATTAAAGTTGTAGAGGTAAGTAAACATGAATATTAAGCAAAGAAGCACGAGGCTAAAAAGTATCTCGAAAAATTATCTCTTGGAGGTCTCTTATTATCAATTCGAAAAGGAGAAGAGATAATACAAACTGAATTTGCCAAGAAGCATGGGATTTCCAAACAATCCCTATGTGATGTCGAACATGAAAGGCGATTCATCAGCCCTAAACTGCCGGGAATTTTGCAAAAATATTAGGAGATTCGCCGGAACAGTTCGTAAGGCTTTCTATAATGGATCGAGATGAATTAGATCTGATCGTAAGTGTAGTAAAAGTGGCTTAACGTCCAATCTTTTCAAGTGGAAGGTCTAGAGAACCAAGATTTAAGAGGCTCTCTAGGCCTATAAGTAGATGCTAGGATTCCCCTTGAGGTTTCATCCAGGGGAAATACAACACATCGCGAATCGAGTGCTGATTGGTTAAAAGCATTACTAGTCTGTCAATGCCAATGCCAACGCCGCCAGTAGGGGGCATGCCTTGATGGATAGCTTCGATGAATTCTTCATCGATAGGGCTGGCTTCTTCATCCCCTGCATCGCGTCTTTTGGATTGTTGTTCGAAGAGTGAGCGCTGTAATTCGGGGTCGTTGAGTTCTGAATAGGCATTGCAAATTTCCCCTCCCAAGACAAAGCTTTCAAATCTTTCGATGAGGCCTTCCTCGCGGCAGGCTGGATCCCGATGAGGTTTACACAGAATAGCGGTTTCGATGGGATGATCAATGATATGGTGAGGCTGAATTAAGTGATGTTCAACAAAGACTTCAAACATCGCAGCAATGAGGAGCCCGCGTGAAAGGGGCGGGATCTTCTTGGGGTCGCATTTGCCTGATTCTAAAAGCCTTGCGCGCATTTCTTGATCAGAGAGATTTTCTACATCTATATTGGCATACTTGTAAATGCTCTCTTTCATTGTCATGCGCAGCCAAGGAGCTTTAAAGTCGATTTTGACAGGCTCTTGCGTCTCTGTCAGAAGGCCGGACACTTGGGTTGTTCCGTACAGATGAAGGGCTAATTTTTCGAAGAGATTTTCCACAAAATGCATCATATCGCGGTAATCCCAATAGGCAGCGTACGCTTCGAGCAGGGTGAATTCTGGATTGTGGTTGCGGTCAATCCCTTCATTGCGGAAAACTTTACCGATCTCATACACACGCTCGATCCCGCCTACAATCAATTTTTTTAATGAAGGTTCAAGCGAAATGCGCATGAACATTTCTTGATCTAAGGCGTTGAGTTTGGTGATGAAAGGACGTGCTTCTGCCCCTCCATAAACACTTTGTAGAATAGGCGTTTCCACTTCTGCGAAATGCGCGTCTTCAAAGTATTTGCGGATAAAGCGTAGAATCTGGGTTCTATGCATAAAAGTTTCGCGCACATGCTCATTGGAAATTAAATCCAGCCATCTTTTGCGATAGCGTTGTTCCTTATCAATTAAACCCGCATGCTTGTCGGGTAATGGCAAGAGTGTTTTGCAAAGAATAGTTACTTGTTTGGCATAGATTGTCAGTTCTCCCTTATTTGTATGAAAGAGATGTCCTTCGATGCCGATGATATCGCCTAAATCCACTTTCTTCTCAATGACTTTAAAGCCGCTTAAAGCTTCGCCATTTTCTTCTGAAGGGGAATAGCCTGTGAGATGTGTTAAATCGCGATTGAACATGATTTGAATTTTACCAGTCGAATCTTGAATATGCCCAAAAGCATTTTTACCCATGCCTCTAAATAAAATCAACCGACCAGCCACAGTCACTTCTTTAGTCGTACCAGCTGCTGCATCTTCGCTGTGTCCTATAGCGGAATGTCCATAGGTGCTTTGCAATTTCTGAGCACTGTCCGTCGGTTTAAAGCAAGCAGGGTAGGGATCGATCCCTAACGCGCGGATTTCCCCGAGCTTGCGTTTGCGGTTAAGGTATTCTTCATGCTCGAGATAGTCAGGTAGATTAGACATAATAATAAAACCAAAATTAACTATTTTTTTCTATTTTCTCGATGGAGGCTCTGCCTTGCTCATCGTAAGTCTTAATTAAATCAATGCGCACGTAAGCATAGAGCGTCGAGACAATAATAGCAATCATATAGACTATCCACGTCAAAATGAAATATTTTGTTTGACGATTTGAACCCTTAAATTGCTGTACCCAATCGAATATCATCTTGTCTCCTCCGGTTTAAAAAGATTAATTATTCCCTAACCTTTGAATTTGCGCAAAAACATTTTTTCACAAAACTCTTCCTTGCAACTTATTCTGACGCAAGGTAATATTTTCGATTTAACCAGTACCTGAATTAGCACCGATAGCTCAATCGGATAGAGTACCCGGCTTCGAACCGGGTGGTTAGAGGTTCGACCCCTCTTCGGTGCATTTTTTATAATCATATTCCGTGCCTAACAAAATTCCCCTTCTAGCTCATACTGAACAATCCTTTACCAAAGCTGTCCACGCTTTATTGGGAAAAGGCAAGCTGCATGCTTCGCTCTTGTATCAGGAGTTTTTTCGTACAGGATTGCTTAGCGGCTCTCAATTGGCATTTAAAAATGCCCAAGCGTTGCGGGCGGCCATTTTAGATCTCACGGAAGTTTCCTTGCTTCCCTTGGCGAAGCAAACTGCAGACGGAAAAACAGGCAAATTTCTTTTAAAAACCCACGATGACTTAGAGATTGAAGCTGTGCAAATTCCGATGCAATCAGGCGGAACTTTATGTATTTCTTCGCAAGTGGGTTGTCGCATGGGGTGCGCTTTCTGTGAAACGGGAAGAATGGGACTGCTGCGCAACCTTACGGTTGAAGAAATTTTAGCTCAAGTTTTTGTGGCAAGGCATCAGCTGCACTTTGCATTTCGCAATATCGTTTTCATGGGAATGGGCGAACCCCTAGATAATTATGACGCCGTGATGCAAGCGGTGCAAATCCTGAACGACCCCAAAGGTTTTGGATTCGGGCGCAGACGCATGACAATTTCGACTAGCGGCTGTGTGGATGGGATTGAAAAATTGACGCAGCTAAAGGGGCAGGCTCCCAATCTGGCTGTTTCGATTAATGCTCCTACAGACGAACTTCGAAATCTTTTAATGCCTGTTAATCGCAAGTATGACCTTAAGACATTGCATGAAGCAATGTCTGCTTATTGTACATTCACTGGACGCCAGATTTTAATTGCCTACGTGTTACTGAAAGATCAAAATGATCAGCTTGAACATGCGGCCCTGCTGGCAGACTTTTTAAAAGGGTTGAATGTAAAGATTAATTTAATTCCGTACAACGCCCAAAGTCGTGATCGCTTTCAGCCACCTGCTTCAGAAAAATTAGAAGCTTTTACTCACTATTTGCGCGCACAGGGATACTATACCTTGCTGCGCATGACTAAAGGGGAAGAGATTATGGCAGCCTGCGGGCAATTGGGCAATCTTAAGCTGCGGCGTCAAATGTTTGAAAAGCAAAGATCGAGCTTACTTACCTTGCCAAAAAGCACTGCTGAGTAACTGATAGCAATTCTCTTTACTTTAAAAAAAACTTCGCCATTTTTTAAAGGATCTTGCGCTTCGATCAACCTCAAGAGACGATGCAATTCGTTAATTATTAAAAACTTGATAAATACGCCTACTTCTTCTTCTTTTCAATATATACTCTAACCAGTAGACTTGAAATATATAGCAAATCGAACGCTACATGCTTAGGTTTAAACAGGAAAATCTAAATGAGGTATATTTATGAATCGCAGTAAAATGAAAAGTGCTGAAGAGTCTGTCCAACCCTATAATATCACTGTCAGTGGACGTCATGTTCTTGTCACAGACGCGATGAAAAATTATGCATTAGAAAAGATTTCAAAAATTGATCGTTTAAGCCATCGGATTATCGATGTCAATATCACTATGGACATTCAAAAGTTTGAACACCGCGTGGATATTGTCTTAAAAGTCGATCATATCAAAATCAAAAGCCAAGCAGTGACTAATGATATGTATGCCTCCATTGATATGGCTGTCAATAAACTTGAAACCCAATTATTAAAATATAAAAGCCGCATTCAAGATCATCAGGCCAAAAAATTATCCGTGGTCGATATGAATGTCAATGTATACAAAGCCCCTTCGCAAGAAGAAATTATCGATGTGAATGAAGAAATTGATGACGAAAGCCGGCGGCAATTGGTGCGTGAGTATGCTCCGCATGCCATTGTGTGCAAGGAATCTAGTCCATTAAAGATTCTCACCAATGAGGAAGCAATCATGAAAATGGAGCTCTCAGGCGATGCGTTTTTAATTTTCCGTTCTGAGCATGATATGAAATTGAAAGTGATTTATCGACGAAATGACCAAAATTATGGGATCATTGAACCAGAAGCTTAGGCCAACGCCTGAAAATATATACTGCATGGTCCGTAAAGAGTGGGTTGCTGCTTTACCTGAAGAATACGTGCGTCAAGCCCTTCTCAATAAGATGATTCATGAGCTGGGCTTTCCGCAGGAATTGATTGGAGTAGAGCAGGGGCTGAAGCAGATGCCTCATCTAGGCTTAAGCGGCGGTAGAATCCCCGAACGGCGTGCAGATATCATATGCTTTGGCAAAAAAATCCATCCGCAGCACTCCATCTATCCCTTATTGATTGTTGAATGCAAGGCTGTTAAATTGTCAGCCAAAACCATCCACCAAGTGGTGGGATACAATCATCATGTGAAAGCCTATTACGTGGCCCTGGCTAATCAAGCCCAACTGCAGTTAGGCTGGTATGACTCCACCAAACAAGACTATACTTTTATTCCCTTCCTGCCTTCTTACCAAGAACTCATGCAAGCTGTGCAGTTTGGATAAATCCAAAACTTACGCACGTGTGCAATATGGATATCTTTCATATCCTGCCGCTATCCTTTATATCCTGTTTTTTCGCTTATGAAGTATCAAAGTTTGCTTACTTAAAGAAATTATATGTGAATGGTTTTGCCAATTGAATGGAAAAACAGGATATGAAGGATGGGCGACAGGAAAACTCGTACATCGCGTAAAACCCGCGTTAGAAACCATGATCGCCGCCTATCACCCCAGAATTGGATTCAGTAAAATAGTAAGTAGTGGTGTAAGGGTTGGTTGACTGGACTGTTAACCATCCTGCTTGATTAGCAAAAAAAGCTTTGAGTTCATTATCCTGCAGATCATAAAGGATAAATCCGTTGGGAGCAAGTTTGATAGATCGCACAATAGTGTCGTCATCTTGTTCGTGGAAAAATGTAATCGTTAATAGCGCCTCTTTCTGATAAGAAATCTCAGGGGAAGAATTCATAATCCAGACGGTGGGGTGAGGCTGATCCGCTAGAAAAGGCAGCCAGCGAAAGGTGCTTGTTTTTCCTTCAAATGCAGGATTAAAGGGTTGGAGATTGACGCAGATATTGCAGGGCAACAGTTTTTCCTTTCCCCCTAGATCGAGTCCAATTTTAATCCGGGCAGGAAGGGGTTTTCCTGGAATTTCATAAGCAACAAGCCTTATGGCCAGGTTGCTGTGATCAGTAATAAGCAATTCTTGGCATAGTTCGTTGAGTGAAACCTGCTTTAACATTGACGAGGGGGATTCAATTTCCATCACAGGATTTTTGGCACCAAGTAAACGGCCTGCTTCATCATAGAGCTCCATTCCGATCGAAAAATGAGAAGGAGAGTAAATAGGATAAAAATAGACATTGGTAAAGTGATCATTGGCAAAGGTCGCCGGAATCATTAAGGAGGCTGCATGCCATTCTGGACTGCGTGAAAACCAATAATCAGATTTTGAAGTGGCTTTCTCGCAATCATAATAAGTGTGGGTGATGCTGATGGCTGGAAGCCGACGATTCCAATTGCCTGCGACAAGCCGCGGGAAAGCCCAGCTAATATTAAACGTGATTTTAGCAGTCCCCACGTCTCCTTTAAGGAAGCTTTCCAAAGCGCAAAAACGCGCAGGAAAACAAAAGGTAGTTTGATAAGGTTTTAATGTGCCCAGCTCAAGCGTATGGGTCAGCGTTTCGCCATCTTTATTAAAAAATTCCATTTTTAATTGGCTATTTTCACAGCTATTCGCCCCATTGATCAAGGTGAAGAAGGGTTCCTGGTCTTGTGTGGCATAAATATTAAATCCCGACTCAGGGACGGAAGTCTGCGAGTTATTGCGCAGGTCGTCAAAATCATTATAAATGCGCTGGGCCGTATGCACAATTGCGCTAAAGTGCGTGCCATAATAGTTAATATCAAGTGCCGGGAAAGTAAAAACGAGATTTTGGGTGGAAAAAAACTCCATTTCGATGCTTCCCATAAATTCTTCATCAGGAGCACGATTGGCTAATTGCAATTGATCCCTCAATTCGACACGATAGGTTTTAGGTTCCTTAATCTCCATAGTGGAACGTGCCAGTATCTCCCCCTCGATCGATCTTAATGTCACGACACAGGCGATTTCTTTAATGTTGCGTTTGAGGATCCAATACCCCAAGAATAAGATTCTGGATGAAATGCCGGGAGCTTGCACAACAGGAAAAATAGCTGAAGAGCGAAAGATGGGTTTAGAGGGGATCGATTTGGCTGGTGAAGGTTTTGTTTGTTCTAGATGAGCATAATAACTACGCATAGCCCTGACCCCTTTATTTTTTATTTTATGCCTTTGAAATGGGAAATGCAAGAGGGGAGTCGAGATTAAAAAAAATTAATTTTTATTGCTTGATTAATGCTTTTGTTTAGATTGTTAACTATCTTTAAATTTTGTTGTTTTAAAAGATGAAATCCATGGTTATGGAAAAATTCTAAAGCAATTTAGTTCTTGCGATTTTTTGTTTTTCTTCGCATGCTTTAAACTTTAAAGGAGATTCGATTATGGTAAAAATTGGAGATAATCCGCGGGAATTTCTAGTTCATCTTGAAACAGGAGAGGGGGTTAAATTTTATGATGACAGCTGGTCAGCTCCAGATTTTTTGGATAAATATTTTTCCATTGGATTTGCCTCTACCGCAACCATTGCTGAACATCTTTTGCGTTCCATCGATGACAGCGAGCTTCAAGGAGAATGGGTTCACCCCAATGCGTCTCTCAAAGAAAAAATGCAAGACTATGTTGCCTGTGCTAAATGGGTAAGCAAACGCTTAAAATCAGAGAAGGAAAGCGTTGTGAAAGCTGAGTTGAAATTGCGCGTAGATAGATTAAAAGAGCATCTACACATCGAGCCGAAAACCAGAAATCCAGCTGAACTATTTGAGCGAATCACTTTACGTGCCACTGCTTGGGCTGAAAAAAGATGGAATATCGCACAGAAAGAATTAACTGCAGCTCAACAAGCCCAAATCGATCAATTGAAATCCTATCCACAGTTGATGCAGCGTTTACTTGCGAGTGACGCTCTTTTCCAGCGTTTTGCTACCTGGTCTCTGACATACGAATGCGGCCAAGAGCAAAGTGTCGAAATCTTCCGGAATTTTCCAGGTTTAACTCAAAAATTGATGCACGCAGAATTGCATCAAACCATCGGGTATCATGGAGGATTAAAGTGTGACGGAGATGCCGTGACCCTGCCCGCCTTACTGGAAGAGGAGGGAAAACTGAAAAAGGGAAGAATTAATCTGCTAGATCCAAAGGCGACACATATTTTTGCGAATAAGTATGCCGTGACTGTGGAAAAAATTTTAGATATCTTTAGTCAATTCAATCACCGCTGGGATATTCGCGGGACGCATTTTATCTATGGGGGAGATGGCATTCAAAACTTTAACCCCTATCAACATGGGTCCTGGGATCCAAGCAAAAAAGAGTGGCAGCGAATTGATTTTTCGCAAGCGAATTTTATAGAGCATTTCCCAAAAATTCATAAAATTTATGAAAAAGCCGATTTGGAAGCAACTTATCAGATGACAGTGAATGCGGGAGAATGGGCGCTTGTCCTTGAAGCAGGGCGAGATAATGCGCTCCTCGATGCAGGCAACTCCCATGGCTGGGTTAAGATCTTTAAGCCCATCAATGAGAACCAATACGAATTAGTCGTGGCCTTTAGCCGTTCGGCAAGAGAGAATTATAAGACAGGTTTAAAAAAAGCTAAGCTTTTTATGAATACAGTTCCAGGCGGGCTATGCATCAATGAACCGCGTATTTATGAGAAAGAACAACAGTTTAGAGGACTGGGTTTTTCGATAGCTCAGGAAAAAAGTGCAACTTTGTTAAGGTCTTTAGGGACAATGGCTGATAAGGCCCATCAGGGCAAGCTCTATTACCAGGTGGTTGGAGACAATTGCTTTAAACCGATCATAGAATTTGTCAAAGAACATGTGGGTCAGGAAACTTTTGCGGCGCACTGTGCCGAGGAAGATTTAAAAATGCATCCTTTGGATTTTTACGTCCCATCCGCTTTTTCACGAAAACTCCATCAACTTCTTAAAAGCAGCGCCTATAAAATCCAAAAGTTCTGCCTTTGGACTCTTGCAACTTTATTCGGCCAGCATCGCTCAATGGAAATTGATGGCAAACTTATCTCGGTAGCCTCTCATTCCACTTATGCGAAGGAGCTAAAAGTCTATGCCCCGCCTAAATTCATTGGTTTGAAACCCACCCCCTTCCTTTAAGCTATCAGAGCATTATGGGCAGGTTTTTTCATGGAAAAAAAACTAGCTCTTTGCATTTAACTATTTCTTTGGGGTTGGCCAAGACCCTAAACTCATTTCATTGCGAATTATTACTAAAGTTGTGCAACAACAGAAAATGGAAAAAATATTTTGATGAAATAGTAATGATTTTATTCTTTTATAAGTAACTTATAGAAAATTTAAATCATAATTTTATTTATAAATGTTAATTATAATTCTAAGCAGGAGGTTTTCTTATGCAAGTCGGTCCAAGTGATTTCAATCCATTCTCAGGGGAAATGCCCCAAGAAAGTCCAATCAGTCCTACTAAGAAGCGTAAGCTCCCCATCCCTTCCACCTCTGGAGTCTCTAAAAATAAAAAACTTTTAAGTAAAAAAGTAAAACAAGAAAAGGAAGCTTCCATCAAATCATTCGATGTTGGACAGCAAGGCTTGTTCCTCAGGGGTAAAGGTAAGGAAAAAGAAAAAGTGAAAAAAAAGGATGAGGATGCTGTCGTTCGAAAGTTAAATTTAGGTGAATTAGGAATGGTAAATTTAACTGAAGAACAAGAACATGCCTTAGTATCTAGCTCGGATTTTTTTCGAATGATTTTTTCTCAAGGATTATCCGCTAATGAACTTGAAGTTGATGTCAATTTGACAGGAGAAGAGCATTCCCTAATTCACGACAAACTTTTGAAATTAATCCATCTAGCCAGCCATCAAAAACCTTATTCGGAATATACCACTTTTGTAGAGTTGGAAAAAGTTGAAAAAGAAAAAGGGAATACTCTAGATGTTGAGGAAGCCTTTAATGATTTTATTGCTATGCGCGAAGCCGCAATCTATCTTGGAATGAATTCTTATATTCAAGAGGCGAATAAATTGTGTCTAGAAATGATATCGACTAATTCCAACTCAGAGCAAAAGATTAAGCAGCTAGCCCAGGTCATCAGCTATGGAAAATTTACCTCAGAAGAGTATGGGAGTATTTATGAATTGTCTTTAAAGTGGAATGATTTAATGAAGATCCATACTTTCCCTTCAGCATTTAGATCTGAAGCTGTAAATTCAATTTTTGAATTTCTTAAAATGAACGCACAAAAAAATCCAACGACAGAGCACACACTCGATAATAGTCTAAGCTTTCCTGATTTCAAAACGCAAATTTCTCAAATGCTGGACTTTTGCCCAAATATAAGAAAGTTGAAAATTATATCCCCTGAAGATTTTGATGAGGATAAGGCGCTTGTATTATTTAATGGGGATCATTTTGATCATTTTATAGGGTTAAAAATAGAGAAATTAGTTTTGGACTTCGCCTACCAAGATGTGTATTCTCCAAAAAAAATAAAAAAACTTTTCCCTCATTTACTAGAGTTGCATATGGTGGATACCTTCCATGAATTAAATAGATCCATTATTCGTCATGAAATATACAACAATTTTGTAAATTTGCAGAAAATCTATTTATATGAATGCTTAGAGCACGAACCCTGCACTATGTATGAACGATCACCTGAAACGAAAAAATTCGTGAATCCAAGCCCAGATGTCGATTCAGAATCTTCTGAATTTGAAACAGAATCTTCTGAATCTGAAAGAGATGATTAATTTAGCTGTAGATTTCATTCCATTGAACATTGAATTCTGGAGTTAACCCACTCACGTTGGGAAAAAATTCGCTATTTGCAAATTAAAGAACGATTTTGGTATGTAAAGATTTTATTTAAACACTCTATAAAGGTTTCCATGAAGGAAGACCCTATCGAAAAAATGGTCGATCAGCTCTATCAACTTCTCGATTTAATAGAGGAGGCTAAAAAGAAAGAGCTTGTCGACGAATTTCCACCTGATATCGAAGCAAGGCTGAATCAGCTTGAGCTAGGCGTAGAAATATTCAAAAAAATTAATGCGCAGGCACTGACTGAAGCCGGCATTAGCGACGATGAGCTTAAAAATTTAGTCAGATCTCCTTCTAAAGGGGGTTCTACATTGGAAAGAGCCAAGAAATTGCGCAAGATTGTGCAAGAAATGGAAGGAAACTACAACGTAGAGTATCAGATAGCAAAACGCAGCGAAAAGACTTTTGGCAAAAAACAAGGCGTCAAGAACGTCGCCCGTGCCAGAAAGAAAAAATTTAAGCGCTTAGGCGGCGATGACTGGGTCCCTCTTTAAACTGGCTTTCAATTAAGGGAAAATGAAATGAGTGCACGTGATAATCCAATTTTTCAGCGTAATGTGGACAAATGGTCTAAGTTTTCAGAGGATAAGGCTAAGCTTTTAAAAGAATGCCAGTGCGATTCGGTCGTTTTTACCACCAATCCAACCCAAGAATCCAATTTAAGTTCTATCGAAAATGGACACAAAGTGTCTTTGCATTCAGAAGAAAATGCTGCCCAAGAAGCTCAGCACTGGTTTGCCTCATTAGAATTGGATGATGTTTCGGTTTTGTTCGTTTATGGCGTGGGCCTTGGATATTACTATCGGGCAGCCAGTGAATGGTTGAGAAAGAGCGATCAGCATTATCTTGTTTTTTTTGAAGATAATTTAGCTGTCATTCATCGTCTGTTCGAGACAGAGATGGGAACTGAAATCCTGGATGATAAGCAGGTTTTCTTGTTTTACTTTGAAAAAGTCGATCAGGATGATCCCGGGATGGATGAGCTCTTTACCATTCTGACATTTATGAAGTATAAAGTCTCAGCGCTTAAAGCTTACGGGGAAGAAAAGGCAAAAATTTTTCAGCAGTTGAAGGCCAAAATTAGCTACTTCATTAATTTCAAAGAATGTTTGGCCATTGAATATATTAACTTTGGCGAATTTTTCTTTCGCAATTTTTATCAAAATCTTTTGGCTCTTCCCGATTCCTATCTTGGTGACGGGTTATTTGAAAGATTTAAGGGCGTGCCAGCCATCATCTGCGGGGCAGGTCCCTCTTTGGAAAAAAATGGGGAATTGCTTGCACAGCTTAAAGATAAGGCTCTGATTTTAGCCGGTGGGACGGCGGTAAATACTCTGAATGCAAAGGGGATATTGCCGCATTTTGGTGTGCAAATCGATCCCAATTGGTTCCAAATGACGCGTTTGATCATGAACGAATGTTACGAAATCCCTTTTTTTTATCGAAATCGCTTTTATCATAAAGCCTTCAAACTGATTCATGGAAATCGTTTATACATCACCGGTAGCGGGGGATATGATGTCGCGAACTGGTTTGAAAAAGAGCTAGGAATTGCTGGGCATGAATTGCCTGAAGGGCATAATGTGGTAAATTTTAGCTTGGCAATTGCTACGGCATTAGGGTGCAATCCCATTATTTTTGTAGGCGTAGATCTCGCCTATACTAATGAAAAATCGTATGCGGATGGTGTGATTAGCCATCCATTGCATGACCGCAAGCAGCATTTTCAGACAAAAAATATGCAAGAAGAACTCATGATTCGCGACGATATTCATGGTGAACCTATCTACACACTGTGGAAATGGATTGCGGAATCCGTATGGTTTGCACGCTTTGCCTTAAGTGCACCAGAATTGATTTTGATCAATGCCACCGAAGGGGGATTGGGTCTTCCTGGAATTCCTAACCGAACTTTGCAAGAAGTGGCGGATGAATTCTTGCAGCAGGAATACGATCTTTCCGGTTGGGTGCATGGCGAGATTCAGGAACATCCAATGCCGGCGGGAGTCACTCGTGAGAGAATTGAAGAAGTCATCAATACGATGAAAGAAAGTCTGGAAAAATGCATGCAATACTGTCAAATTTTAAGTTTGGAGTTTGATGCTCAAGCTAAAAAAATTAAAGATAAACAAGAGGTGGCTTTAAGCTATAACGAAAAGATCATGGCTGTTTTGGAATCGCTTAATCAGGAAATTGGGTATACCCATCTCTTAAGAGTATTCAGTGACAAGTATATAGAAGCCTTTACGAAGAAAATTGATCTCATTCGCATTCAATCCGAAGAAGATGAGCATAAAGTTAATTTGCGAAAGGCAGATATGAACACGATGCGCTTTCAATTTTTAGCTGAAACAGCTCGGGTGAACCTTATTTTAATTCAAAGAGCTTTCAAAGACAGCATACAAAACCCCCCTAAAGAGATTTCCAGCAAACCCCTTCAAGAAGAATCTTCCTGTCAAGACCGCTATTCATTCGAAAATGGTGTAGTTAAAATTGTCGACGCTGAAATGCACTTGAATATTGAAGAAAAGCTGGCTGAAGGCACGTTTAAAACCCATCATCAGGATTATGCGAACGGCAAAGTTAAAATGGAATGGACCTGGCGCAATAATCAATTAGAAGGTCCTTTTACTTTCTTTAATGAAGCAGGGACCGTTCTCTCAAAAACATGGTACGTCAAAGGCCTTAAACAAGGCAAAGCCAAAAAATTCTACCAAGACGGCAAATTGTACAGTATTCAACGCTTTAAGGATGGCCTGGAAGAAGGACGGCAAGAGTACTTTTACCCGGAAGGGCAGCTAAAAACCCTTATGAATTATCAGCAAGGAGTACTGCATGGCGATGTGAAGCTTTTTTTCCCAAATGGACAAATCAAACGCGAATTGCATTTTGTCCATGGTAAACGTTTTGATGCGGAAAGAATGTGGGCATCCTCAGGCAAGCTTTTAATGGAAGTCTTTTACAAGGAAGACAAACCCATTGGAGTGGCACGGGAATGGCGTGAGAATGGTATTCTCTCTAAGGAATACGCCTATGATCAGAATTCGAAACGCCTCTATATGAAACAATGGGGACGCACAGGTGGTGAGATACATCCTTTCAAATTAAATCAAATGGATTATTTCGACCAAGTTGCTATACAAACAGAAGTGCTCACGAATTCTTTAGAGGGAGTTTATGATCAGATCGGCAAAGTGGTGCCCATCATATCAAAAGATACCAGAATAGGTTTTAATGCCGGTGTTTCAGAAGATATTCAAAGCGACCTAGCAATTTTGCATAAAGAAATTGAAAACTTAAAAAAAATTGGTCACCAAATGTTAGTGGAGTCGGGGATTGAGGCAGAGGAGACCAAAGAGCAGATCTGGAAAACACCTTCGGTTCAAAAAGAAGTCGAAAAGCAACTGAGCGAAGCTACGGCGCGTATGGGGGAAGAAGTCCAGGGACTGATGCAACTGCTCAATACAACCACGTCATTGATTGCTAAGAAATTCGCAGCGTTACCCCCGCCAGACGAAAAACCTGAGGATAAACAAAAACCCAAACCGCAGTCATAACCTGAACTTTGGGGTGATCTCCCTGGCATCCAGGGAGATCGCAAGAAGGTCGTTTAATTACAGGAGAGAAACCAAAAGTTCAGGTTAATATGAGCTCTGAATGCTTTGAAAAAAATTTAGAACTTTTTGCACATAAAAATTCCAAAGCGGCTCTGGCTCTTGAGGCTTTTTCGACCTCTAATCTACTTCCCAGTCCTACATGGGCAGGTGAACCAAATCTTTTTAACCAAAGCCAAAATTTTTTCTATCATTCCAAACAAAATGCTGCCTGGGAAGCTAAGCAGTGGTTTCGCGGGCTTTTATTAGAAGGTATTCAAGCCATTATCGTTATCGGTATTGGCCTGGGCTATTACTACGATGCTTTAGAGGAATGGTTAAGTGCAGATTCGATGCGTTTTGCAATTTTTCTTGAAGATGACCTGCAAGTGTTAAAGGCCTTTCTGGAAACAGAAAGAGCCGCTAAGCTCCTCATGCACCCGCAAATAATCATCAAGTATTTCGAAACCCCTGCTGACAATGGTTGGGGGAAATTTAGAGAAGAATTTGCGTGGATATTTTGGGCCTTTGCCACAGTCCCCTGCGCAATTAGCGGCTTAAAATCCTATGTGGAAAATCGGCCAGAATTTTACACAAAAATCAGCAACCAAATTCAAATGAACCTGGCAGATAAAAAAGAATTTTTGAGTTATTTCAGAAGAGAATCACAGGAAGAAGTCTTTACAAATTTTTATTACAATACTCCCTACCTCTCTGAAGCAGGATTCGCACATACATTGTATGAGCAGTTTCGAAATGTGCCCGCCATCATTTGTGGCGCGGGTCCATCTTTAGCCAAACACTTTGAGCAGCTAAAAGGGATGCATGACAAAGCCTTAATTTTTGGTGCAGGCTCTGCCTTAAATGCATTAACGGCTCATGGAGTACTTCCTCATTTTGCGGCAGGAGTAGATCCTACTGAAATCCAGGAAAATCGTCTCAGAACCAATCAAGCTTTTGGAGTACCCTTCTTTTATCGCATGCGGTTTAATGCCGGGGCTTTTCAGGAAATTCATGGACCTAAGTTATATGTGGAAAGCGGCAACGATCCTTACAGTACCGATTGGTTTGAAAAACAATGGGAAATCTATTCCTCAAAACAAATCGAAGCGGGCACAAGCACGACGCACTTTTGTTTAAAAATCGCCGAGGCTTTGGGATGTAATCCGATTATTCTGATTGGTTTGGATCTAGCTTATACCCGCGGTCAGCACTATGCTGAAGGTGTGAAAGTTCATGCAACCTCAGGCTTGAAAGAACGCGACCAGATTGTGCAGCTAAAGAAAGACAAATGGATCTCTGTAAAGGGAGTTGTCGAACCCGTCGTTTCGACTACCTGGAGCTGGATTCAGGAAGGTGCCCTCTACACCCAATTTCTTTTAGACAATCCTCATCTCACAGTCATCAATGCAACGGAAGGGGGGATGGATATTTGGCAAATTCCCCAAGAAAGTTTGGTTGAAGTCAGCCGTAAGTACCTTCAGCAGCAAGAAAATTTAGCTGGACGCATTCAAGCTCTTGTCATCAATAGCTATAGGCACGCACTAAACCCCGAAAAGATTTTGCTGGCATTAAATAAATGGTTAGAGAGTTTAAGGGAATGCGAGGATCAGTCGCAGAAAATTTTACATCTATTAGATGCACAACGCGATGAAATCTTGTTTCCAGCTAAAGACTCCTTTGCAGGTCAATCAGGCACGTTAAGTCTACACCAAGCCGAACTAGAAAGCGAGCTTGCCTATCGTGAATTTTTCACAAAAATCAATGAAATTTTTAATTATCTTTCGTTAAGAGAACAATATTTGCTTAAAGCACGCTCTGAAAATGAATGGGCCAAAAGCCAACAGTTAAAAAAAATTGAGCTTGTGTGTAAAAGATACACCTATTTATTGACGCATCTTGAAATCCATCGGAAGGCTTGTCAGTCGAGTATCAAGGCTTTCTTGCAAAGGCAATGCCAACTAGCACAAAGTTTTGCTAAACCCAATGTTTTGCAAGATATAGGAGAGTATTGGATTAAAGAAGGCATGCTTCATATCGAAGATAAAAGCTTAGATCTATCTGTCCATGAACCATTTCAGGCTGAAGAGAAAGTCACCCATACCGAATCCTTTAAGGAAGTCTCCTTCTATCAGAATGGGAAGCTGCATGGGCCTTCCAGATTTTACGATCAAGCCGGGTTACTTTTAAGTGAAACGTGGTATCTCAAAGGAGTTAAACAAGGCAAGCAATCCAGCTATTTTGCCCCTGAAATCCCTTGGAGAATTCTTCATTACAAAAATGGCAGTTTGCACGGACCTCAGTGGGATTTCTATCAAAACGGTTATCTCAAAAGTGAGATATTTTATCAAAACGGATGGACCGAAGACACTGCCCGATTTTATTTTCCGAATGGCCGTTTAAAACGGAACGTCAGTTACAGCCAAGGGAAAATGCAGGGCACAGAAAGATATTGGGATGAGAGCGGCAACCTACTGCTTGAATCTCACTATGAGAAGGGGCTTCCCTCCGGCATCTCGCGCAAATGGTATCCCAGCGGACAGCTAGCGCGCCAAGTGACCTATGACGAAAGGGGAAATGTCACGATGTTAGAGGAGTGGGATAGGCAGGGACATGTAAAATGAGACGTTAGAATTTACTTTCCATCAGAACAGTTTATCCAGTAGTATTAAGCTTGCAACCCACATTGTGCTTCTGTGATTCCTCTAAACAAATACCTAATTGATTTTTTTACATATGAACCGATCTGAAAAATTCTACGCAAATATCGAAATCTGGGCTCAAACCGAACCCAGAATGGCTCGGCTTTTACCTTATCAAGAGCCTAAAGATCTTGAATTTTGTGAAGCACAAAATCATCAAGCAAATTTGCAAAAAATAACTCCGCAAGGAGCCCTCTATTATCATTCACAAATAGATCCATTGCAAGAAGCGGAGGAATGGTTCAAGGGGTTGCCGACTGCAAATATGCAGGTTTTATATGTCTATGGAGTCGGTTTAGGCTATTATTACCTTGCTGCCAAAGCGTGGCTAAAGCAAAATCCGCGCCATCATTTGATTTTTTTAGAAGACGATCTATCCGTCATCTACCGTCTGTTAGAAACTGATATCGGAACCGATCTTTTAGAAAATGAGCAAGTCACCCTGCATTACTTCAAAGATATTAAAGAGAAAACTCCTGTTTTAGATGCGCTTTACTGGAATTTTGTCTTAGCCCGCCTTCAAGTCTCAGCACTTGCTTTGTACCAGCACACCCACCCTGAGCGATGCCTTGAGCTGCAGCACAAAATTATCTACGATGCCACTGTCAAAGATGCTTTGGTCGAAGAATACCTCTTATATGGAGCCGGATTTTTCAAGAATTTCTATCCAAACATGCTCATGCTGGCAGAATCCTATTATGGCAATCATTTTTTCGGTAAATTTAATCAAGTTCCTGCAGTGATTTGCGGAGCAGGCCCCTCTCTAAAAAATAGTCTGGAAGCCTTAAAAGGTCTTTCGGAACGCGCTTTGATTTTTGCCGGAGGCTCGGCGCTGAATGCTTTGGATGCGGCCGGCATCACACCTCACTTAGGCGCGGGGATTGACCCCAATGCAGAGCAATATGAAAGACTCAACCGCCATCAAGGCTACGAAGTGCCATTTTTCTATCGCAACCGATTATTCTATGGAGCTTTTAGAAAAATCCATGGACCCCGTCTTTACATTACCGGATCAGGCGGATATGACATCTCAGAATGGTTTGAAGAAAAATTTGGTTTGGATACCGAATTTTTTGATGAAGGACATAATGTGGTGAATTTCTCCGCACAAATTGCGCAGGCAATGGGATGTAATCCGATTATTTTTGCCGGCATGGATTTAGCTTATACCGATATGCGAGCCTATGCAGACGGTGTTTTAAAAAATGCGCAAGTGACTTCTGAGCAAATCGTGGAAACCACCGATTTTGATCAGTCGGCATTCTTAAAGAAAGATATATTTGGAAATCCAGTCTATACCATGTGGAAATGGATTGCTGAATCCGATTGGATTGCCGCTTTTGCCAAGGAGCATCCCGAAACCACTTTTTACAATGCCACCGAGGGGGGGCTGGGTTTTGAAGGAATCGCAAATCGCTCCCTAGCTGAAATTGCCGCAGCTCAACTTAAAACCCGCTATAATCTCAAAGATCGCGTCTTCGGTGAAATTCAAAACAGTCGCATGCCTCTAGTGACTAAGGAGTCCGTCCAGGCCGCTATGAAAGAATTGCAAACAAGTTTGCAGAATTCAGTCTATTTGATTGAAATCTTGGTTGAAGACAGCCGTGAGCAGATGGAGAAAATTAAGAAAGATCAGAACGCGGGATCCATGCAAAGCGGCCGTGCAGCCCTCGCCGAAACAGACCTGGCCGAAGAACCGGCTTACAAATATATCTTGGATATCTTTAATGAAGTCTATTCTCGCATGTTAAACCATGAGGTGCGTTTAGCTAAAAAAAACCGAAATGAAAAGGAAAAGAAACAACTTTTACTTGAATTAGGCATAAAAAAGCTCACTTTTATTAAAGATGTTGCATACGCCAATCAGGAGCTGCTTAGAATGGCTCTTGAAGAAGCCGCGGCCGAGGAGAAATAAATGGATCGCTATGAGTTTAATGGCACATTTCTGCGTCTGGAAGATGAAGAGTTACAACTTAGCCTGCAGGAAGATTTTGTGCCGCTTCTGATTCCTGCTAATCCAATTGTGGGAGAACAACTTCAAGGGCATATCATAAAAATGGATTTGGGCGGCGGGCAGTATCTGGAAAAAGATGGGAAGCGCCATGGCCAAGCCTTGCTGCTCTATGCAGATGGCTCTAAAAAAATGGAATGTTTTTACTTGGATGGCAACCTCCACGGACCCTCTTCCTTTTTTTCTGAAAAAGGTGCGCTCTTAAGCAAAAGTTGGTTTTGGCATGGTAAACAAGAAGGGAAATGCTTTTGGTATTACCCCTCAGGACAAGTTTATAGCATACAACGGTACCGCGAAGGACAATGGCATTTGCTCCAGGAGTACTTTTGGGAGTCTGGTCAAGTTAAATCCTGCATTCCCTACAAGAATGGGAAATTAGAGGGGGAAGTCAGGCTCTACGATGCAAAAGGAAAACTTGAGCGCTCAATCCACTTTAAAAACGGGCAAAAAATTCAGTAAGTGCATAATGTAGACTTAAAGCCGTTGTAGGCGGCTCCCTTGAAAGTCTAGACCCTTCTGAATTTGTGAATTCAATCATGATGAGCAAAAGCGTAAAGGGCTTGAAGGAAATCTATAAAGTTATCTACGGATAGAGGCTAAAAGTAATGAAGGTTAGAAATCAAAGCGTTCTTGTTTCAAATCATGTAAATTGGGAGCTTAGCTATGAAGAGTCTCAACCTCCAAAGGAAACTCGTTTAGGCATAGTAGCTTCCTTAATTGGTGCTACGGTTGCCTGGCCCATTTTTTTATTTGGTGGCGCTTCCATGTTGCCTTTCCATTCATTTAATTATTTTAAAGCAAGATGGAATCAATATAAAATAATCAACATTCTCTTTGATTCAAAACGAATTCACAAATATGCGGAAAGAAGGATTCAATGTTGTGAAAAACAAATTGAAGACTTAAAGTCGCACGCAATGTTTCTCATGGAAAAAGAATTAAAAAAACCTGCGGAAGTCGGTCTTCCAATTCCTCAAAAGCAGGGTGTTCGAGATCTTTTTTCATCTCGATTACCAAAAAATTATTGGAAAGACTTTCCATGGAATGAATTTGTGACTACAGATTTTTTTCAAAAATCGAAGGGTTCGCATAGTGCTGATAAAAAAACCTGGCAACTACTTGAACAGGTTCGCACAAAGATTAATTTTCTTTCTCACCAAAAGGTTATTTTAACGGATCCTGAAGGAAGATTAGATGCGATTAAAAAAATTGCAGAAATGAGTTTTGTTAAAAATGCTTTTAAAAGGCAAGAAGCAAAAGAATGGATCGTTCATTCAATTCTTTGGTTACTACCTTCGGGAATGTTTTGGGACCTCTCTTTTAATTCGCCGACTAATAATCGATCAACCTATAAAGGAAATAAAAATTTTTTACCTGCTGGAACCGATTTGCAAGCATATGATGACCTTATAGATGCTCATAATAAATTGGTCAGAAACAATGATTTTGTCGTTCCCTATATTGGGTATAAAATCGTATAGGTTATAAATCTGCAAACTTAAGTTTTTCAATTTGTGCTTAGGTTAGTCACCACTTCCTAGCTCTACAGTAGGGTAATTTTCAGAATAGGATTCGCCCAAAATACCATAGTAGGTGACTACTCGCTTTTCAAAGTCAACAATATAACTCACAACACCTGCTTCCCAAGAAGCCTTTAAGAATTCTGCAAAAGTGCTTTGCCCTGCTTGATCGATCCTTAAGGCTTTTATAAGAGCTTCACGATCAAACGGAGGAACATCAACAGTTGTGTTAATTAGGGGCGTGCCTTGACTTACAACAGAGCCATGCTCAGTTAGATAAATACTCTGGCACGAAGGAAGGTTCCAAATATTTTGCGTAATCCCAGCTTTTCTTAATGCTTCAGCAAGATAAGGAAAACCGCCTATCTTAGGAAGAATACTCATAGCGAACTGTTGTGCTTTTAATAGGTTTTCGACAGCTTTGCTCACATGCTTCTTCCGGCTCAAAAGTTAAAGATACACTTTTTTTCTGTCTCTTATTTTAAGCTGTTTAATATTTATTGAACAGCAAGGAGGTTTCCTATACAAGGTCGGTTTTTTGATAGGCTCTAATAAAAAATCTGCAGAAGAGAATATCTATTCTAATAAGTCCTCTCTTATCCTCGATTAGCTCCTAATAGGAGAATTAGGCCATTACTCTTGAGAAAAAGTTGTTGTTAGAGCCTCAAGAAAAAGGATATTAAGTCTTGCTGATTGAATTCTCTATAAAAATTTGCTCGGATTAGCTTCCAATTCAAGTCAAAATACCAGTGCATCCCCTCCTATTTTGACTTTTTTGGATTTATACCGTTTGCTTTTGCATGGACAAAAACAGGCGTATGTAAAGGATATTGAAGACGCTGAGGTTGAAATCGAATTCCTGAAATAGATTAGGTAGGCTGATGTACTTCTTCGTTTAAATGTCGGTTTTTTGCGCTACAGAGAGAGTTGCTTTCCTTTGAAGGAAGAGCAAACCTCTCGTTAGCGGAAATTCCAAAGGATGAGACCTCTGTCATTTAGAGCTTTAAACCGTTTATTTTGAGCTCGTAATCTTATTCAATACCTGAGCTTTTATCGTTTCATCTGGAATGAGCATGGCCATTTCTTTAGCGCGTTCTTTTTCGTTATTAGGCATGAACAGGTTTAAGGCAAATTCTCTAAGCATATAAGAGCGAGTCTTATTGTCATACACCGTTCTAATATTATCAACGATGAGTTTGCTGAGTTCGTTCACTTTATTTTTTTCTTTATTGGCAAGGTATGTTTCCATAATATGTAAGAAGGCAAAATTTCTGGAAAAAGGAGAGGTGAGGTGTTCTGCAATCTTCTGAGCTTGCTCTGCATCTTTATCTGCCAAAGCAATTCTTATCCAAATTAATGGTTCAATTTCGATCATTGGGGTTAAATACTTAGCAAATTTTTTTGCTTGGGGGATTTCTTTGGCTGGTAAGAGGTAACCTTCGATGATATCGGCGATTAACAAGTTTCTTTCTTTTTCATTCGAAATAAGTTGAAGGGCATCTAGTGCTTGATCCCATTGTTGCGTTGAGGCAAAATGTTTTGCTATTTCTCTCAATCGACCATTTTTGGGTTCTTTGCTTTTCCAAGACTTTATTTCCTTTAATTCTTCTTTCAACTCTTGCTCTGTGGAATCTTTTTGTGCAATTTTTGTGCTCATGAGAAAGCCTCCTGATTAATGGTTTGGAAAGGAAATCCGATTAAGTTGAACATGTAATATTTATTTTAATAAGTCAATAGTTAAAGTTTTTGTTAAATTAAATGAACGAATGTATATAAGAATAAGGTTCCTACTGATTCCATTTTTTGCAAAAAATAGCGCGATTTGCTACCTAATGGATGAGATGAACAAAAGAATTAGGCATTTTTTTTCTAGCCCTATCTCTGAGGAAATATGAAAAAAACACTGATTACCATTTTGCGCAATCGCCATGCTACTGTTGAGCAGTTTCGACAGGCTACTGATCAACTTGGAACAGTGCTAGCCATTGAATGCGATGCGCTTTTTCCTAAAGCGACATTGTTTGTCGATACGCCTCTCGCACGTACTCACGGTGTGTGTTTTAAGCATGAGTTTGTCTTAGTCCCCATTTTGCGATCAGGCCTCGTCCTTCTTCCCCCATTTATGCGTTTCCATCCGAGTGCTAGTGTGGGTTTTATTGGCGCTCGTCGAGATGAAAAAACCGCCATCGCCGAACTTTATTACACAAAATTGCCGCCATTTAATACCGATAACCCCATTCTGCTGCTTGATCCTATGATTGCTACCGGAGGAAGTGCTGCTTTAGCGGTAAAAGTTTTGAAAGCTGCCGGTGCAGTAGAAAAGCAAATCACTTTGATCGCATTTATTGCTTCTCCAGAGGGGATCACGCACTTTCAAAGGGAATGCCCGGAAGTTGGTTTGGTAGTTGCTCAAGTCGATGAAGGGTTGGACGAGCAAAAGCGCATCATCCCAGGTTTAGGTGACTTTGGTGATCGATATTTTGGTACAAACAGCCCTATGTAGTAATTAGTGCTTTATCTTTGGGCTCTATCTTCGTCAAGGCTTGACCGACCGATGGTCGATCGTATCGTCATTGTTGATGACAGCGATTTTTTCTTTAACAATAACATCTATGATGTAAGAATAGAGGATGTGCAGTTGCCAATTCTGATTGGTCTGGAAGCTGGAATAAGCCCAAGGTTCGTGGAATTCATCGGCTTGGATGAGTTTGGGGGGCATGAGCGATAAGTTGGTGAATAGCTTTTTCCGCTCTGCACTTTGCCCGTGCCCTGGGTAAAGTCTTAGGACAATTCTAGTTTGACTTATTTTGAATTTATAGGTCGTATTGAAAGTCCCGCCACCAAGGATTTCACATTCATTTAACCTGTGCGGGGAAGCTTGAGCCGGATAGATACAATGCTTCTCGCTACATCCCAGCTCACTTGATTATCTCATACTTTAATTGCACTAAACCGCTTGGATACGATTGAGTGGATATCAGGCGGCATGTATGTTCTTTACTCATCTCATTAAAGAGTGGAATCCCTGATCCCAAAACCACAGCAATGACAGATACTGTGAGATCATCTACTAATCCGGCCTCCATGAATTTAGAGACAGTGACTCCGCCATCCACCCAGACATGCTTGATGCCTTCAGAATGGAGCTGGGCTGCTAGATCCGTCAGTTTTCCGCTAAACAGTTCTGCTTCCTCCCTAACTTCTTTTAACGTATGACTGAGAATGATAACTCTCTTACCCTTATAGGGCCATTCAGCAAAGCCGCAAACGACTTCATAAGTGTTTCTACCGAGAACCAACGCATCTATGCTCTTGATAAATTCTTTAAAACCATAATCTTCATCCCCCAAATGACCGTACTCTAGCCAATCAATACTCCCGTCTTTGCGGGCAATGTACCCGTCGATACTCATGGCTATGTAGACAGAAATTTTTGGACGATCTGTTAGTGTCAGAAATTTGCCCATTTCGATATCTTGTAGATCATTTATATACCCATCAGGATCGTTGAAGGGCATTCGCATATATCCATGATTGCAATAGAAATTGTATGCTTTCGGTGAGGATTGAACGAATAACTTTTTAAAGCCTCGATGGAGTAACCAGCGTTCGCAAAGTTTTAAAAATTGGCTTCCAAAGCCAAGGTTGCGATAGCGTTCATCGATGACGATAATTCGTAAGGCGGCTCTGTGTTCTGGCCAAAGCTGAAGATGCACATAACCAATGATTTCGGCATTTTTGTAGAAGACAAGATGAATGTGATCTTTATGTTCGAACGTCCAGGTGTAAGGATCTGCTTGTGATTTAAAAAAATAGTGCTGTCGTAAATGGCGTACGGCGGACCATTCTCGATCGGTCAGTGCCTGTACAATACGCCATCCATCAAAACCATCTTTGCTATCGATGCTTGCCACAAAAGCGTCTTTCCCATTGCAATACTGCAGTATGTCTTGAGGAAACTTTGCTGCTAATTCTTCTTTGAGTTTAGCATAATTTTCAGCGTCATCAGTGTGTGAGCGCATCCAATCCCGAAATTTCAAGTACCTGCTGATCTCAGGATCGCCTACCTGATAAACATGTACATTGTGGGTTCTGACATTCTTGTCTTTTTGAAAATATCGTCTGAAGGCAATGCCATATTCGCCTTTAGCTTCATATCCCAGAGATTCCATCGCTTTTGTCGCTGTATCAACCGCTTGAATATCTCTGACAACAGGGAGTATATCAATGATAGGTTTTGCGCTTAAACCAGGTACGGAAGTTGAACCGATATGATGAATTGTGATGCAATTGTTTCCCAGGGCTTGTTTGATGAGTTTTGCCTCTGATTCAAACAGTTCAGGCCATTGTGGATTGTATGTGACGACTTCGATATTTTTTTTCATATCAGGCGTATTTGAAGATGACATGTTAGCTCCTGTACCCCTTGTAAAAGAGACGACATTTGGCCTTTGGGAAGGTGAGGGTTCGCTACATTCTCCAATACCATCCAGCCACTATTGTAGATGCAAGTGATTTCAGTTTTAGCCTTATGAATCACAAAAAAAGTGGCGCAACTTGGACTTGAACCAAGGATCAGCGGGTTTATGCTACCCCCAAGTTACAGTAGCTGATCGCAACCACTATACAGTGAAAAAGCCCTTTTCGTCGATGTCATTTTGATGCCATTGCATTTGATTCAGGCACAAATTCTTTGACAATAACAATTTTTTTATTGATAGTGGATCGCGGAGGAATCGTCCATGAAAATCAAATTTATTATTATCGCTTTAGTAACTGCTACAGTCCACCTTTTTGGCGATCAATCTTCTCCTTATCGATGCAAAATGTCGGGAAACAAACTAGAGGCAGATATCATAGTAGTGGGTGGTGGAGCGGCAGGCTGTATATTGATGAGCCAGCTGTCAGAGAAAGGTCACTTTTCCGTATTAGGAATAGAGGGAGGCCTAAATTTAACAAATGATCCAGCCATAGAGGCTGTGGGTCTCCCAGCATTCCTGTTGGCTGGAACAGGAAAGTACAAGTATTTTTGGCCAGGATGGAATCAAACTGTACCAATGCCAGGACTCAATGGACGAACAAGTGATTGGACAACAGGAATGTTGTTGGGTGGTGGCTCATCGATTAACGGATTATACTACGGTCGTGGCTCTAACGCTATGTACTCGCGTTGGGAAGAAGTTTCTGGTAGCAGCAATTGGAGTCTGAACAATATTCTGGCAACCTTCAGGGCTCTTGAGGACTACCAAGGATTGACAATCATACCAGGGGCTCGAGGTGTCAACGGTCCAGTCAATGTACTACAGACACCCACGATATCGCAGATAACATCACAAGTCCTATTGCCTGCATCACAGGCCGCGTTTCCTGGAATTCCAACTGTGGTGGACTATAATGATCCGAATGTGAAGAATTGCATAGACCCCCGTGCTCAGTGGTTTATTGATCCTACAGGTACTAAACGAGTGAGCAGCGCAACAGCCTATTTAAATAGCATGGTAATGACGCCAGAGGGTCAAGGAGTTAATGGACACAAACTGTTTATGCTCTTCGATACGGTAGCTGTAAAAATAATATTCAACAAACATGGGCGCGCCAAAAAAGTAAAATATATAAAGGACGGTAAACTCTTCGAAGCAAAAGCTCGGAAAGCCGTTGTTTTGGCGAGTGGCATCAACAGTAGCAAGTTGCTGCAACTTTCGGGCATAGGTCCGTCGGAAGTGCTAAAGAATGCAGGGATCAAGCCCGTTTTCATCAATGAGAACGTAGGAAAACATCTCCAAAACCATCCGCTCATTTTTATTACGATGCTAGCAGATCCCGCAATTAGTGGGATACCACCTGGAGCTCCGTATGCATTTACCATCAATAACGTCTACTTGCCAGTAGTGGGTGGTAGCTCCAGCGATCCACGCATGCTACAGATTTTGTTCGAATACATACCGGCTACCCCCCAGACACCCGCGCTAGTAGCCGTTGGATTTGATCTTTTGAACCCAGTAAGTGAGGGGAGTGTCACAATCCAAAGCGATAATTCATTTCAGATCGCCGCAGCGGACGACGCCTTTTACCAAGATCCGATAGACCTGGCGAATATGAAGAGTGCCGTCTCGGTCTATATTCGCGCTTTGCTAGATCAACTAAATATCCTGTATCCATTCCCCTCACCTTACTTTAAACCCATTTTAAGCGACCCGATCAACTTAGTCATCCTTTCTGGCTATAACGACGCAGTGGTCGAGCAGTACGTGAAAAATAATAGTAATCTTTCGCTGGATATCCACCACTTTGTATCGCACTGTAAAATGGCTCCTCTCAATGCCGGAGGTGTGGTAGATGGCGACACACGTGTTTATGGCACAAAGAACGTTTTTGTAGCGGACAACTCCATCTGCCCGGTAATTCCTGATATTAATACGACAGGGCCAGCTATGATGATCGGATTACGGAGTAGCGAAATTCTGAAACGTGTCTTGCGCGATAAAAAATAACAATAAGATCATCAACATGAAAAGAAATATTCTGCGACTTTTAATGACACTCTTATTTTTCATGGCAGCTGATGCACAAGCTCAAGAACACTGTGATGAGGAAGACTCCTGCTCTTATGAAGAACGTTGCTGTGTTGATGAGACAAATTTCTATGGTAAGATTTTGAGTGGCGTTAATTTCTTGCAAAACACTGCACTTGATGGAAACAAATCCACATACCAGACAGGATATATTATTGCCGGGTCGTTGGGTTATTGTTGGCATTATGGCTTGCGTTTGGAAGCTGAATATGCTTTTAGAAGAAATGCGATAAGAAAAATCCATTTCTTTGGAGAAGGTTTTTCCAAACATGGACATTTCCAAGCTTCCTCCTATATGGCCAACCTATTATGGGATTTACCTTTATCTTCGTGGGAGTGTGCCTTTTGGAATACTCAACCTTTTATTGGAGCCGGCATAGGCTATGATTTCCAACAAATGCATTCCTCAAATTCTCATATTGTTTTTAGCCAAAAGTGGAACCACTTTTCTTGGCAGGTGATGGCTGGGTTAGCCTATCTGGTTTTCTGCAATACAGAGATTGCTTTGGAATACAAATTCCATCAGGGAGGCTGTCATTTCTATAACCACTCCATCGGGGTTGGGCTTTTATATAAATTTGGCTTCTTAAGGTAGCTTTGGGGTCAAGCTCGATCGATTTGGAGAAGGGCCGTAAGGCTTCTGTCCTCTATTTGGTCCACCAGTGGTGAATCTTGATTTGCGCTGCTTAATCAAGCAAGCTAAGCAACATTTTTTCAGGCGGATTTGTAGTCCCACACTTCAGCAGAGGTTGATTAGATACGATCTTTTCGGTGTAGAAGATCATTAAAGTCGATAATAGAAGAAAAGAAATCACTTTATCATCTACGCCATTCACGTGAATCAAAACAGGTCTCAATGACATATCTCTAGGGAAAATTTAAAAAGCGGGTACCTAATTGAACCAGGGAC
>PEQL01000010.1 GCA_002786175.1 Parachlamydia sp. | reverse complement strand
GTCGCCATGAAGCCACTCGGCAATATGTTTTTGAATAATCCAGTTGTGGATGAAGAATGTTTGATGCTGCTCAACAGGTTTAAAAGTAAAACGAAATGCACTTAGGTGAGTTTCTGGGCGATCCATTTTCCATCATCTCTTACAGAAAAATATATCGGAATGCAGTTATGGATAGCCCATTCGTGCTCATTGATGCCCATCAAGCAACAAAGAGCCCAGTGAATGCCTCCATGAGCCACAATTAAAGATGGACCAGGCAAAGCCAGGGCTTGATTGACCCCATTTCGGACGCGATTCATAAATTGACGTGCAGGGCCGTCGTTAGGAAGGGAAGAGTACATTCCCGCTTGTGACATTTCCTTCCAAATTTGAGCCGAACATTCCCTAAGATCATGAATTTCATAATGATCTACCTGAAGGTTTGAAGTAATGATCGCTTTGGTCTCTTGCACACGTTTTAGAGGGCTTGAGCAAACTGTTTTAATTTGTAAGGAAGAGATGAGCGGTTCGATGAGCTTTGCTTGGTTTTTTCCAGTTTCATTTAATGGGATATCCTCAGGGTGATCTCCCTTGTTTTCGCCTTCTAAAATATTATGGTCAGTTTGTCCATGTCGAACAAAATAAAACTCTTTTTGGAAAATCATCAGCTTTATCCTTGTGCGGATTAATAATAATCTTGCAATGTTTGGATGAGAAATTCTTCAGACTCTTTCTCATCTAAGCCGGTTTGTTTCATCAAATTGACAGCACGGAAACCTGCGGTTTTTTCGCAAATAGAGTGCGGCTCTGTTTTAAAGTGAGTAGGCAATATAATATAGCAGGATTGAGTTCAAAATTTCAATGGTAAATGAGGAGAGTGTCTAGCACCCATTTCTGGTGCGGTCATTGATTTTTCCAATGAGTTAGCTTGCCTGTTTTTTGGAGCATTTTTCGCTGAGGGGTCCATTCCCACCATGAGGTGGGCTCGCCTGTTTTTGCTTCATGGATAATAGCAGCAAAAACATCCCATACGCAAGGATCTTGACGTTGGCCTGTCAGCTTTTCTAATTGTTCAAATAATTGAGTCGCATCGTAATGAATGAGTTCATCTACGGAATGGATGCCCAAGATATTTAGATCTTGCAGGGTGGCTTTTCCGACATTTTTTAAATCTTTCAGACTCTTATTTTGGACTGACATTTGCTATCCTTGGACTGCACTGCAAATTTCTACAAGGAATCCATTGTTGTCTCGTACATAACAGACCACTTGTCCCCAGGGCTTTTGAGTCGGTTTAACAATTTCAACGGCTCCCGCATCCACCGCATGTCTGAATTGTTCTTCTACATCCTCGGCGACAAAGGCAATTTCAACACCGGCCGCTTGTTCTTTCTTTCGATTTGGTCGAAATGGATGAGAGGCCATCACAAAATCTTCACTGGCAAAAGCCAAAATTGTTTGGCCTGTTTCCATTTCTGCATATTGATTGCTTTCATGGATTAACCTTGGTTTAAGCCGGAATGCTTTTTCATAGAAAGAAATGGTTTTAAGTACATCTTCGACGTAGATGATGATGTAGCCAAGGTGCATGTTAGACTCCTCTTCGAGCAAAGATGAACGAGTGGATTAAATATTTAAAATAATGTTATAGCAAAAATTTCTTCTCGAAAGTTGTATGGAAGTATAAAAAATTAAGGAGATTAAAGGTATCTCAAAATTTTTTTACTGGATTTTCCATCCTTATACGGAAGGGTATGCATCGATTATATTTGATTCGTCTTTTCGCTGGCCTGACATTCATAGGGGAGGGGTTTTAAAATTGATTTTCCCTAGCATGGGTGTTTCGGGAAAATTAGCTTTGAATGCGTTGTTTTTTAATAAAAGATCTGTAAGGTAAAGACATGAAAAATTATGTGTACTGCTAGCGCTGAGATGTTTGCTACCAGTTCACATAATAATAAGCACCTGCCTTAATTGCCCACTTGTGTTCCTGAGCTTTCATGAGAGTTTAGGTATCTAGCATTTTTTCTAATTGAGCATATTCCGCATCCGAGAGAACAAGAGAAGCAGCAGCTAAATTTTCTTCAAGATGTTCAAGGGAAGCTGTTCCAGGAATGGGCAGTATGACAGGAGAGCGTTTAAGCAACCAGGCAAGTGCGATCTGAGCGGATGTGGCACCCTTCTGTTTTGCGAAACTGTCTAGCTTACCTCCTGGACGTGCAAGTTCGCCGCTACCGATGGGAAACCACGGAATGAAACCCAATTGATGGGCTTCACAATATTGAAGCACTTGCTCAGACTGACGGTTTGCGAGATTGTAAAGATTTTGTACAGAGGCGATATCGACAATTTTTTTCGCTTGCTCAATTTCAGGGACAGAAACCTCTGAAAGACCAATGTAGCGAATCTTCCCTTGATCCTGGAGCTTTTTGAGCGCTCCGAGAGTTTCTTCTACGGGCACTCTTGGATCTATGCGATGAAGCTGATAGAGATCAATACAGTCAAGACGAAGGCGTCGCAGACTCATTTCGACACACTGAATAAGATATTCGGCCCGTCCCACAGGAGCCCATGCGTCTGGTCCTTGGCGCGTCAAACCCCCTTTAGTGGTGATGATGAGGCCTGCTGGATAAGGGTGGAGAACTTCAGCGATGATATTTTCAGAGACTTCTGGACCGTAGGAATCGGCTGTATCGATGAAGTTCACCCCAAGTTCAACAGCCCGACGCAAAACATTGCGTGCTTCTTTTGGATCATCAGGTTCTCCCCAAATGCCCTTTCCGGTTAGGCGCATCGCTCCGAAGCCGAGTCGGTGAATAGGCAAACGGCCCCCAAGAAGGAATGTTCCTGACTCTGCAGCGTTAGATTCGATTTTCGTTCCCATAAATTCTCTCCTCATGAGTTTGTTAAAACGGATCGTTATAGTCATTAATCCGAATCAGCTTTTTATTGACAAACTCAAAAATTCCTACGTCTGAAAGTTCGCGTCCATAACCTGATTTTTTTGTTCCACCGAAAGGAAGCTCAGGCTCAGTCCATGTGGGGTGATTGATAAAGACCATTCCACTCTCAATTTGTTTAGCCACTTTTTGAGCGCGCTCGATATTATTGCTAAAGACGGATGCTCCAAGTCCAAAAGAGGTGTCATTGGCAAGATGAATGGCTTCTTCTTCAGTTTTGACACGAAAAATAGTTGCAACCGGCCCAAAAAGCTCTTCACTATAGGCGGGCATGCCAGGTTTAACATCAAGGAGAATAGTAGGAGCTACAAAGGCCCCATTCATGGCCGGGCGTTTTCCACCTATGAGTGCTTTTCCCCCCATCTTAATGGTGCTGTCAATTTGCTTTTGCAATTGCACCGCAGCGGCTTCACTGGATAGAGGCCCTAGTGTCGTTTTTTCGTCCAGAGGGTCGCCCGGTTGGAGTTTAGATAGTCTTTCACTGAATTTCTTGATGAATTGATCGGCGATGGAGTCCATCAAAATATATCTTTTAGGAGCGACACAGCATTGTCCGGTATTATTCATTTTGCCCCAGACGGCAGAAGTGATGGTTTTTTCGACATCTGCATCATCCAGCACAATAAATGGATCGCTTCCGCCTAATTCCAAAACAGATTTTTTTAGGGCATTGCCGGCGGTTTCTGCGACGCTTGCACCTGCTGATTCACTCCCGGTTAAGGAAACACCCGCGATTTTAGGGTTCTCGATAATGCTTTTTAATGTTTCGCGCGAGGAGACTAAGAGATTTGTATAGACTCCCTCAGGAGCGCCGGCTTCATGGAATAATTTCTCAATTGCGATTCCACATTGCGGCACATTGGATGCATGCTTGATGAGCACCGTGTTTCCAACCATAATATTTGGGGCGGCAACACGCACAACTTGGTAAAAGGGGAAGTTCCATGGCTCAACGCCAAAAATGACTCCAATGGGATCGAAGACTAGATAGGCTTCTCCCGTGCTGACTTTAACTTTTTGATTTTTGAGGAAATCTTCCGCGTGTTCAGCGTAATAATCGAGAATATCCGCACTTAAATCTACTTCGGCTCGCGCATCTCCGATCAATTTGCCCATTTCGAGAGTGATAATGCGCGCAAGCTCTTCCTTCTTTTTTCTCATTCGGGCCGCAGTTTCATGTAAAAGCGTTGATCTATTCGTGAAAGAAGTTTTTTTCCAGGTTTGAAAGGCATCATGAGCTTTAATAATCGCCAACCCCGCTTCTTTTGCAGTCATCTCTTTGAACGATTGAACGACCTGATTATTGAAGGGATTGATTGTTTGAATAGGCATATCACTTTCTCCGATAACTTGTATTTGATGAACTCTGATTTTTTACTCTGAATAGTGCATAATTATATTTAATTCAAATCTAATATGCGGCCTTTGTCAGATTCAAGTTTTCGCTTTATTTTTGTACCACTTCTGTTTTCAATTATTATTAAGACAATGTTTTTATAAATGGGTGAAAACATCTTATTTTTTATTGTAAAAAAATTAAATTTTTGATTAAATCGACAATAGTCTCTAAATTAATTATCCCACCTCAAGATAACAATGTCGCATGCTCATGTCGTCTACACATCTGGAAGTATCCGTGAAATTTGGAAAATATCTCTGCCCTTAATGTTTTCTTGGCTATCGGTTGTTTTGATGGCCTTCGTGGACCGCCTATACTTAGCTTATTATTCCCAAGAAGCACTTAATAGCACCGTGACCTCCTGCACGCTTGTCATGGCTTTTACCTATGGGCTTCAAACATTATGTGAAATGGGCAGCGTTTTTGTGGCGCAATACAACGGAGCTCAACGCTTCGATCAAATCGGGAGGGTGGTATGGCAGGTTGTTTGGATTGGATTATTTTCAGCCATTTTTTTTGTTCCCTTTTCCTATTTTGCTGGGGATTTATTTTTTGCGAACTCTAGTTTAGGAATCCTGGAGAATGAATATTTCTCCACGTTAGTTTTCTTTGGACCTTTTTATGGGGTCATTGGAGCCATTTCAGGTTTTTATATCGGAAGAGGTCATACTTTTATGATTACGCTGATTACTGGTGCCGCCAATGTTTTGAATGCTGTCTTAGATCCTCTTTTAATTTTTGGATTTAAAGAGTTAGTCCCCTCCTTAGGAGTCAAAGGAGCCGCTTTATCCTCAGGGCTAAGTTGTGTCATGCAAGCCTTAATCCTTTTGATCTGCTTTATGAAAAGCAAAAATCGACTTTTTGGCAATTTGGATTGGCAAATCAATTGGCCTTTGTTATTTAAATGTTTTAAAATTGGTTTTCCGACGGCTCTTTTCGTTCTTTTAGAATTTGCGAGCTGGAGTGGTTTTTATTCGATGATGCGCGATGCTAGCCCCACGCACATCCTGGTTGCAGGGATTTGCCAAAGTATCTTGATTCTTTTTGTTTTCTTCGGCTTAGGGATTCAAAAAGGGATAGCTGCGATTGCGGGGAATTTAATTGGTGCTAATAAGACGGAACAGCTGAGCAAGTTGCTGAAATCAGGCGGGTATTTGATTGTGTGGTATTTTCTCTTCACGTGCATCCCAATGATGCTGTTCCCTGATTTTATCATGAACTGGTTTTTACATGATCCTGCGACTTTGGAAGGTGCATCTGCGTTCATGGAATTTGAATCAATCAAAGGCTTGCTTCGGACAGCGCTCGTGTTTTCTTGTATTTACCTATTTTTGGATAATTTGCGCATGTTGATTTCTGGAGTCCTCTCCGGAGCAGGGGATACTTTCTTTTTGATGGTCTCCGGAGTAGCCTCTGTGTGGGTATTTCTCTTATTGCCGGCTTATATAGGAATTGTGAAGTATCAAGCAGGCGTTTCGGCTTCTATGGGGATATGGGTGCTCTACAGTTTTTTTGCTTTTCTCATCCCTGCTTATCGCTTTTATACTGGAAGTTGGAAAGAGCGTAAAATGATAGATTCCACTCCGCTTTTATCGGACGGAGCGTGATTTTGAAAAATATTCTTTGAAATCTTTTTCTTTTTGAATCTTGGCTAGATCGTAAGGAGATTTTCCACTTTGCGCGTAGTCTGAAAGTACGATTATCCTCTCCTTGAAAAGTTTCACTTGTTTCTCATTGATATAACCTTTGTCTTTCCATTCTTGAATCAGTTCATCTTGCTTAGCGACTAACTCCGCAATGATTTTTTTGGAAGCTGCCGTAAAAGGCTCTTTGGATTGTGGGAACATCCGCCATGCGTATTGTGCGTTTCCGACGAGAAGATTTGAGGGATGTTTTTCGGTCATTGAAAAACCGTTGTCGATGCAATAAAGTTTTTTTGTTTCTTGGTTGAACATGATATTTTTGGTGTGACGATCGATGTCTCCCTCAGCATAAGTCAGAATGGCCATGAGTTGTGTGTCTTCAACAGACAGCTTCTGTAAAAGTTCAGCTTTCTTAGATTTGAGATTGCATCTCCATTCTCCTAGTTTAGGGAGCTGGCACCACAAGAAGTTAATTCCAAGATAGGCATCCCCATCTTTAGGGGTTCCTGGAACAAAAAGTTGTAAGGAACCTTCCTTTTTTTTAAGTTTTTCTTCAGCTTTTTCCGCTTTGGTGTAGTTGAATTTGGGGCTGGCTAATTTAACGGCTTTGGTATTGGGAACATTAAATAAGCCGACTCTTTTGCTGATGTCGCTAGCCATGACTTCGGCTTTATAGCCGCGTCCTTGCGTACAAAAAATGGCTGTAGGAAAGAGTGGAAAGCATTTTACAAAGAAACGCTTGACACGGCTTTGCCATTTACGGGCCTGAGGAGCAAGGGGTTCTTCATCCGAAGGTTTGAAAACGGCAATACGTTTTTCTGCGAGATCTTTGACAAAATAAGTGCCGCTTGCTCCTTGATCGACTGTATCAGGGGCAATACCCAGTTTCATAGCCAACTTGCCAGTTGCGAGCACGTAGCCGAAATAATTTTCGTCCCGAGTGGCCAGGTCGTGATCAGGCGTGTGTGTTGTATCTACGAGCGCTTTTGCCTTGACATATTTAGCTGCAATTGTGCTAAGCACCTCCAAGTCTAATTGCTTGATCACGTCTTCTCGATTAAAAACTTTTGAACTTAGTCGAGACATTTTGTGAAAAAATAGGCATTTAAGAGCTTTTTTTTGAGATTCAGCTTCCTCTGGGGATGCATGGAATTTCAAGCGCCCCATTAGTCCAGAAATTTCAGTCTGCAATTGACTATTTTTTTCGTTGCGGGAGGATTTACTAAACAATAGTTTGCTTCGCTGACTTAGACTTAATGTTCTGAATTCACCATCACTAGCTACATAAAATTTTTGTCCACGCTTCCGGTCGAGAATTCGCTTAAAATTCTGAGCATCCAGATTAGAATCAAATCTTACAGTAGCTAGTATTGATTTGGTTGACATAACTCACTTTTATGTAATATTAAAAATAACATTATATCGACGTGATATTAAGACTGAATAAAGATAATAAATTTAAACAAAAAGGATGAAAGCCAAGCCCTTTTTTTTATTTAGGCTGTCATGGCTGCTTAATCTCTTTTTTTAAAAATACAGATCCTTGCACATTTACGAGTGGAGCTAAAAGATTTTTTGTCGGCAAAAAAAGGGGGGAAGGCGCGGGGAGAATCAAAAAGGGAGTCATGCGACTCCCTTTTCTGTGCGGGCTAGGCGCCGCGGGAAGCCGGCTTTTTGCCGTCTCTTTCACGGGGTCTGTACGGCCCTGAAGAGGAACGTGTGCCTGGACCTGGGCGGCGTCTTTCGCGGAAGCGGTTTGAATCTCCACCGCGGCCTCCTCCGAAGCTCTTCTTTTTCTTGTGAGCTGACTGAGCTTTGTCAATATCTTTAGGATGAATCCCAATTCTTTCCGGGCCTTCAATTTTCTTGTAATCCAATAGAAGGGAGAGAAGATTGATGCTGATTTGTTCTAGCGACATCTCTTTCTTTAATTCACCCAGGAGATAGTGGGCTTCTTCTTCAAAATCTCTGCCTTGAACTTTCTCGATGAGTTTGCCAGCAAATTTCTGTTTAACTTCCTGGAGCGTTGGAATCGATCGGTAGTCGACTTTTGTGCCGTGCTCTCTTAAAATATGCTTCAAGCTATTTAATTCATTAGGCGTTAAAAGCGAAACCGCGATCCCTGTGTTCCCAGCGCGACCGGTACGGCCAATGCGGTGTACATAACTTTCACTTTCAAAAGGAAGTTGGTAGTTATAGACATGCGTGACATCTAACACGTTTAAACCACGAGCGGCCACGTCAGTTGCGATCAGGATTGTGAAGTCACTTTGTCTAAAGCCTTCAATCACTCTTTGACGAGCAGGCTGCTCCATATCTCCGTGCAAACCTTTCGCGTCGTATCCTTTTGTGCTTAAAAAAGAAGATAGGCGATCGACATCTTTTTTTGTTCGGCAGAAGATGATAGATTTTGCATTTTCGGCGCCGTCATCTAAAAGTCTGATTAATGCTGTATCGCGCTCTGATTCATAAACGATATAGCATAGTTGTTCAATATTTTCACAAGCTGTTTCTTTCTTGGTAATTTTGACAAATTCAGGATCTTTAAGAAATGTTTTAGCCAATCTTTGGATAGGGAGAGGCATAGTGGCTGAAAAAAGCAAGGTTTGTCTTTCTTTAGGAAGAAAGCTTAAGATTTCTTGAATGTCTTCCAAGAATCCCATATTTAACATTTCATCGGCTTCATCAAGAACGACGATAGAAGGTGCGAAAGAATCCAGGTATCTTGATTTCAGCAAATCGAGGAGTCTGCCCGGTGTGGCAACGACAACTTGAATCCCTCGCTCAATTCCTTCAACCTGACGTTGAATAGATTGACCCCCATACACTGCAATAGTTCTGATATCGCAGTATTTTCCTAAGCGATAGAGTTCATCGCTGACTTGGATAGCCAATTCTCGTGTCGGAGTGATCACTAAAAGACCGACGCCATTATTTTTATCTAGCAAATGGAGGGCTGGAAGTCCAAATGCAGCTGTTTTGCCTGTACCAGTTTGTGCTTGCGCAACGACATCTCTTCCCTCTAAAATAAGGGGAATGACTTTTTCCTGGACAGGGCTTGGGACCGTGAACTTTGCCTCAGTAACCGCTTTCAAAAGAGGCTCTTTGAGCCCGAAATCTGTGAAAAGGGGAGTTGCTTGAGTGCTTTCTAAAGAGTGTGTTTCATCCATCTTAAGACCAATTTTCCTTATATAGTATTTAAAATCTCTGCCCTTTATGAGGAATTTACATGGAATCAAGGAATCAAATGAACTCTTTGATAAACGCGCTTTTCTGAGATTTTATGTTTTTGTTAATGTACAACAAGAGAATCATACTCTATCGTTTAATTCTTTACACGCAATTTTTATTTTTTAAATTATTATTTTTTCTATGACTTTTAAATAAAAAAATTTAGAAAAAGGAAATTAGCTTGGAGTGCAGTTCTCTTGCGGCCTTGCGGGAAAAATTTTATTGCATGCTGGAGCCTTAAGCTTTTAGAGGCTTAGCTAATGCGAAAAATCATAGTGGCTAGGGGGGCAAGTTGAATATGCATCCCATGCGAAGGGGCGATTTGCGGATTCAGATTGAGTTTGCCTGAACCCCCAAATCTCTCGTGGTCAGAATTAAAACATTCTACAGCTGAAGTGATCTTGTCTGAATGAATAAAATAACTGGGGTGAAAAGTAGGCGTGAAATTATGCACGCAGAGAAGCATCCCATGGCTGCTTTTTCTCAAATAGCTAATGACACTATTTTGCCGATCATTAAAATCGACCCATTCAAAACCTCGGTAATCAAAGTCATTTTCCCACAGTTCATTATTGGAAATGTAAAAATGATTGAGTTCTTTGACCATTGTATGAAGGCCTTGATGATTAGGGAAGCGCAGCAGGTCCCATTCAAGTTCTCTTTTGCAGTACCACTCATTCCACTGTCCGATTTCACCTCCCATAAAAAATAATTTTTTGCCGGGTTGGCACATGGTGTAGCTGAACAGTAAGCGGAGATTGGCAAATTTTTGCCAAACATCTCCTGGCATTTTGCTTAGCAAACTTTGTTTGCCATGGACGACTTCATCATGTGAAAGAACAAGTTGGAAGCGCTCAGTAAAGGCATAAAGCAGACCGAAAGTCAGGTCGTTGTGGTGATAATGCCGATAGATCATATCTTTTGAAAAGTAGCGGAGTGTATCATTCATCCACCCCATATTCCATTTAAAATCAAATCCAAGGCCATTCTGTGCGACGGGATAAGTGACTGCTGGAAAAGCTGTTGATTCTTCAGCGATCATGTAGACGCCTGGATGGAATTGGTGGACTACGGAATTGAGATGTTTTAAAAATTCGATGACTTCCAGGTTTTCTTTGCCGCCATAGCGGTTAGGAATCCACTGAGAATTTTCCCGCCCATAGTCTAGGTATAGCATGGAGGCTACCGCATCGACGCGGAGTCCATCGATATGCATTTTATCAAACCAAAACAAGGCATTTGCGATTAAAAAATTTGAGACTTCATGCCTGCCAAAGTTAAAGATGAGAGTATTCCAGTGGGGGTGCAGGCCTTGGCGTGGATCGGAATGTTCATAGAGCGAAGTGCCGTCAAACATTCCTAATGAGAAATCATCGGTGGGGAAATGTCCTGGCACCCAGTCTAAAATGACTCCAATATTATGCTCATGCAGGTAATTGACAAACCACTGAAAATCTTCGGGCGTGCCATAACGGCTTGTTACAGCATAAAAACCGGAGACTTGATATCCCCAGGATTCATCTAAGGGGTGCTCTTGAATAGGCATGAGCTCGACATGAGTGTAGCCCATCTCCAGGCAATAGCGGCCTAGTTCAATGGCTAACTCTCGATAATTGAGAAAGTAGCCATCCTTTGTTTTCCACGAGCCCAGATGAACTTCGTAAACGTTAAGCGGCTGGGGCGTGTGTTCTTTTTGGATGCGGCGTTGCATCCATGTTTGATCTTCCCACTGAAAATGATCGACTGAGGCAACGACTGAGGCCGTAGCCGGGCGTAATTCGCTCCAAAAGGCAAACGGGTCAGCTTTAATACGCAGTTCCCCGGTTTGGGTTCTAATTTCAAACTTGTATTTTTCTCCCTCTTTAACGCCAGGAATAAACAATTCCCAAATCCCTGAATTGCCTAAAACGCGCATCGGATTCGTTCGCCCATCCCAGTAGTTGAAGTCACCTACGACAGAAACCGAGCGGGCGGCGGGTGCCCACACAGCAAAGCGGACGCCGCGGCATCCTTGGTGTTCGATAAAGCGTGCGCCCATCATTTCATAAAGTTTATAATGGACGCCCTTGCTGAAAAGATATTGGTCTACATCTCCTATAGTCGGTGTAAATGTATAGGGATCTTGGCCGCTGGTTCCATTATGATGAAAAATTTGATAATCGCGCTGCTGAAGATCTTTGGGGACGATGACTTCAAACAGTCCCGCTTGATGGACCTGGGCAGCAGCGACATCCTGACCTTGGATTTTTAAGAAAATTTGCTCAGCACCTGGCCGCCAGAGACGGATCACCTGTTCTTTTTCAGAAAAGGGATGAATTCCTAAGATTTGATGAGGATCGTAAGCTTCTCCAGCAAGTAGACGTGTAAACTGCTGTGAAGCTATTGAAGAATCGCGGCTAGACATAGATTAACCCACGCATAAAGTTTTTTTTGATCCCCATTTTTTTTGGAGATTAACCTAATGCTGAAAATTATCAAAGATATAAAGCTGATCTTTTTGAATCTCTACAGGAGCATCGCACGCGACAATCTTTCCTTTCTCGACGGAATTGGTGCGCATACGCATTTTATGGAGTTGTTTTTGAAAGGCAATTTCAATTGTTTGGGTAGCTGTGGCATAAAGAAATAGACGTCGAAGTTCTTTTTTGCTCCATTCGAAATCCACTAGACCGATTCCTTCACAGTACCATTGGACACCTCGCCCGCTGTGAAATTCGGTGGGAAGAGCAGGCAAAATAGCTAGCGCTTGGGCGTTAACCTCCAGAAAAAGGGAGCGAATGAGCTGGGCCCCCTGCGTTAATAAGGGCAAAGGCGAGTGGGTATTGTCAGGGGCAAGGATGGAGTCAAATCCTTGATACTCAGTATCAAAAGCGCGAGGCGTTAAGATTCCTTCAAATCCAGCAGCAAAAAGCGGATAAAAAGCAGTGAGGATTTCATTGCGCTGTTTTTGTTGAATCATTTCCCGGCAGTGATCGACTAAGGGGCTGGCGAATTTAGCGGAAGAGTGGGGAATGAGAGCCGCTAAGCGAAACCAGCAGGGAAAAATTTCGCTAAAATCCATGCGTCTTTTGATCATTTCCCAATCTTGGGCTTTATGAGAGCCAAGCGATAATCTTTCATGGATTTGAGGTTTAGGGGTTTTAGCTACCATGGAAGAGAGTTTAAAAATTAATTCATCTTTAACATGAATTTCAGTTTCACCCATGCAGCTAGAAAGGCTCTCATTGCGTTTTAATTCATAGGCGCAGTTGGGCGTGCATGCAAGGGTAAAAGTTTGCTCGAATTTCACAGTCAGAAAACCTTCGGCAGACAGGAAAATTCGGTAACAGAAGTATCCTTGCGGACAGGTTCCCCAAACTTTGACTTCCCCTTTTTCCAGATCTTGCTGAACGGTGAAGTTTTTCACCGGACCTCGCAGATTTAAAACAATTTCTCCTACCGGTACTGGAGCGATCTGGCAGTCGAAAGCATGGATGCGGATCAAGGTTGGGAAAATCTGCAAACGCAGAGAGGAAAGAGGGAGTAGGCAATAAGTGCCAGGAAGGTGCGCAAACGGACGCAAACGTTCCGCTATTTTAATTTTCATTAGGTAAGCCTGCGGATAAATTTTCCAATAAAGCCTTGAGGGGTATTTTGGATTAAGTCAACTTCAATTAATTCATTTGGTTCGAAATCTCCAGCAATCCATGTTGTCAGAAAGTTTTCCGTATGCCCTGTAATTTCTCCAGGTCGATTCGCATGCGCACTTTCAGTCAAAACAGTCATCCGCTGTGATACAAATTGCTCTCTCAGTTCAAAAGCATGTTGTTCTGAAGCTCTTAATATAGCTTGCTTGCGTTGCTTGATAATTTCAGGAGGGACTTTATTGGGCATCAGAGCTGCGCGTGTTCTTTTACGTTCACTGTAAGGAAACATGTGGACCTTAGCGAAGCGGACTGCTTGCATAATTTCGAGCGTATCCTCAAAGTCTCTTTCGGTTTCTCCGGGAAAACCCACGATCACGTCTGTGGTAAAGGTGAAAGCAGGATCCGCGACCCGCAGGCGATCGATGGTATTCATAAAAATTTGGCGCGTATATTTCCGATTCATACGTTTAAGGATAACGTTTGAGCCAGATTGTAAGACAATATGCATGGAGTGGCAGGTGTGTTTTCCATTCAAAATTGCATCCGCCAGATCGTCATCGACTTCATCCGGATCTATGGAAGACACGCGCAAGCGCTCCAATCCGGGAATTTGATCCACAGCACGCACCAAATCGGCCAAGCTAGCAGCGGGAGAACCTTCCGCGGGATTGCCGTCAAAGTCTCCAATATTAATGCCGGTCAAAACGACTTCTTTGAAACCATTAGCGATTAGATCTTTGACCTCTAGAATGATTTCCGCAATGGATCTTGAGCGCGAACGGCCACGGACATACGGGATAATGCAGTAGGTGCAAAATTCATTGCAACCATCTTGTACCTTGACAAAAGCGCGCGTGTGAGCGTCAAAATTTTTAATGGAGAATTCGGGAACTTCTTCTTCAGGAAAAAGCGTCTGCACGACCTGATCTTTTTGCTTATTGAGGATCACATGTTTAACCCCTTCATAAGCTTGAAAAATCTCAGCGTTTTGTTCCGCCGCACACCCTGTCACCACAATTTGAGTGCCAGGATTTTCTTTGGCGAGTTGACGCACATCGTGTTTGCTCTGTAAGTCAGCTGATTCAGTCACAGTACAGGTATTCACGATACAAATTTCAGCGTTTTCTCCTTCAGCTGCCGGGCGATAGCCCAAGCTAATTAACTGATCTTGATAAGCCTGCGATTCGTACTGATTCGTACGACACCCTAATGTGGCAATTTTAAATGTTTTTTTTACGGGAGGTGTGTCCATTAACTCTAAGCGAATAATTTTAAAAAGATTAAACAATATCAGAGAGGGATTTGATGATGCAAGTCAAAAATAAATAAGGTCCAAAAAATCATAGATTAGTTTGAGAAGAATGAAGTATTAAATTAATCTAAGTTCTAGATAGTCTATTTAATTTAATAATTTTTTTAAGGAAATTTATGAGTGACGATTTTGCAGTGTTGTTTTCTACCAAAATAAACCAGCAGACCTTTAAAGATCAGGTTTTGCATGTCAAAGGTTCGGCGCAGGGAAGAACCATCGAACTGGTTTCCAAAAAGTCTACAGGCATCAAGGCAAAAATCGCATCGGCCATAAAAACGATTTTTGGGACAGAACAGCGGCGCGTTTTGGCCTTATGCAAATCTTCTAAGGATTTACAGAATACGATTCAGGCAAAAAACTCTGTGAATGAGTTGGAGACCTTAAAAATGAATTTAAAAGAAGTTGAGAATTGGGTCGAGCGCTACAATAAAAAACTAGGCCCTTTAGCCATTTTCCTACGTATTAAACATCCGCTTAAAGATGTTCAAACGACTGTGGAGGCAAGGTTAGCGACCCTGAAACCGGCACCAGCCCCGCAACCAGGAACCCCCTTTGTCTTCAAAGCTGTCCAAACTCCATTGACGAAAGCCAATACTGATGCAAACGCAATTTTAAAGGCTTTTTTAAAAGGGGACGCAAAGAACATCCGCGGTCATGGATCTCCTGTCAGCATTGCTGATATCTGGGCCTACTCAGTCGACCAAAAAGAGCAAGAACATGACTATATCCAATGGCTCTTTCCTTCGCCTAAACCTTCCGGACCTAATCCGCTAGCCCCTGTTCTAACACTAGAGTTGCGTGATGAACTGATTAAAGATCCTGTGGTACAGGCGAATCTTAAAAAATCCTTTGAGTCGATGCTCGACTTTTTTGGATTACACTATGATGAGCAGCAAGGAGAGGTGGTAGAGAAAAGCAATTTCCCTCAAAGAGCACAAGGATGGGTCGTTAATCATACACATAATCACTTAAGAGTCACACGCATGCTTGAATGCTTGGATAATTTTGGCTTAACGAAAGAAAAGGATGCATTTCAGCATAAGTTAGGGGACATCTATTCTAAATATAAAAACAATATTTCTGCGAAAACCTTTGATTATTGGAAAAACCCTCATCAGTAATAACTTTTATTTCATTTTGATTATTAATAGTGGAATAGATTAAACAAGAAGGCAACCATTATTTAGGGTATCCATCATGTTTAATTCTATTGACCACAAATTTGCACCACTTCTTAATTTTACTGCGCATGCAGATCCTTTAACATTATTAAACAAAGAAAGTGACGCTCCAGAACATCTAGTTGCACAAGTCGGAAATTGGAATAAGATTTTAGAGCGTCAATTGCGCAGCCAACATGTTGCTTCAGATAAATTTCTTAAGCTTCATGGCATTATGACAAAGCTTCTTTCAGAAAACAAGACAAGCCATGTGCGAAATGCATTGCAGGCACGAAAATTGAATGATAAAAGTTTGAATGTAGCCCTAGATCGTTTTGATGAATTAGCTAAGGCGGTAGCCGAGCGTTTTTCTACAGATCTAAATAGTACTAAAGGCTCACCCCCGATCCTTCGTAGGCGGCTTCAAGGGATCACGGGCTTAGATCAAAGTTTAGAGAAGAAAATTAGCCAATTTTATACAGATTTGGGAAATTTTTGTTTACAGATTAAATTTCTTCCCTTGATTTGTTTGTCTGCCGACATGGAAGCTTTGAAGCCTTTTATCATCAGTTTATCGTCGGAGCAGCTTAAAGCCCTTGCCCTGACTTTTTCCAGCTCATCTTGTCAAGTCGACCCTAAACTTTTCCATACATTTGAAAAAAAACTGCAAGACGATGTGTCAGAGAAGAATGTCAAGCTGATGGCATTAGCAAAAAGCATTTTGGAAAATGGATTTACCTCCAAAAGGAACGAAGAAATTGCAGGGCTTTTGAAGGAAGTCACAACCTCGCTTAAGACCATTAAACGCCTGGTGAAGTTGTTTGAGGAGTTTGTTCCATGTAAGGGGATGTGGGGGGAAACTGGTTCCTTGATCCAACAAATGCATATTCTTCAATTTCGCCTAACCAAGCCGTCCTCGGCATCAATCCAATACCTGCTGAAGGAAAAATCAATCTACGGGACTATTTGTGAAAAGGTTTATTGCCTGTACCGCCATGAAAGTGACATTGATGAAGCCAGCCCAGCGATTAAAGTATTGATGCAATGGGGATTGCGCCCCTCTGAATTGATGCGCTATTCTCTTCTAGCCAAAATAAACCATGAGGACATGGATTCTGCCTTGCAGCAAGATGTTCAAAAAAAATTAACACAAATAGGTTTGGCAACTGTAGAAGATTTAAATAAGCATAATATTTACACCAAAAAAGACCTAAAAAACTATCTAATGAGGGTGCAGAAAACTTCTTAAAGGGAATTAAGTGCAAAGATCAAGAAATTGATAAAATTTTCAAGCAAGAAGCTATTGCACAAAAAATACCATTGCTCCTACTTTCAGATTTTAATCTTTTGTAGGAGAAAGAATGCATCAAGAAAATTTAAAATATAAAGCCAATGATATGGTCATGGATGGGTTTTTAATGTATGACCCATCGAATTCCAAAAAAAGGCCAGCGGTTATTGTTGCGCATGCCTGGTATGGGCAGGATGATTTTGCACGTGAAAAAGCCCGAGAATTAGCCGAGCTAGGCTATGTGGCTTTTGCGGCAGACTTATATGGAAATCGAAAAGAGGCTCAATCAGATGAAGAGGCGGTGAGTCTGATGGGCCCTTTATTTCTAGATCGAAAACTGCTTCGTCAACGAATTGTGGCGGCTTACGACACAGTCAAAAAATGTCCATTAGTCGATCCGGCTAGAATTGGGGCGATCGGTTTTTGTTTTGGCGGATTAACTGTCATTGAATTGTTAAGAAGCGGGGTGGATATTCGCGGGGTAGTTAGCTTTCACGGGGTATTAGGCGATACTTTAGGTGAATTTAAGGCGCAGCTCGAACCGCCAGCAAAACACATTCCTGGAGCTCTTTTAATTTTGCATGGACACGATGATCCCTTAGTCAGTGCCCAAGATATTGCACAGATTCAGACTGAATTCACCCAAGCCCAAGTGGATTGGCAAATGAATATTTACGGACACACATCTCATGCCTTTACAAATCCTTTAATGCATGACGCAAATAGGGGTTTGGTATATAACTCTAAAATCAGTCAACGGGCCTGGTGGTCCATGCGTCATTTTTTTGAAGAATTTTTTAAATAGGAAGCTTATGAAAGTTTATGTTCAAATCACTTTAATCTATGCTTTGATTGTACTTATTGGCGGAGTGATAGGATTTATTAAAGCTCAAAGCATGGCATCCTTAGCCATGTCACTATTTTTTGCCGGCTTGTTGAGTATTTCTGCCTGGCTCATGTTGAATAATCGCCGCATTGGGTATTATTTAGCCTTAGGGTGTATTGGCTTTCTCGCCTTCTTTTTTCTCTATCGATTCGTTATAACAGTGAAGATTATGCCTGCAGGATTGATGAGTCTTGTCAGCATGTTCGCAGCGATGGCTTTTGCACATTACAGAAAAAAATTAGGTGAGCCTAATGGCCACTAGATGAAAAATATCTTTAATAGAATTAAGAATTATTTAAGTGACTCTTTAATCTTTTTGCGCAAATTCATCCAAGAGCCCAGTCAAGTGGGCTCAATTTTGCCAAGCTCAGATTTCTTGGCAGAAGAGATAACTAAATATGTCCGGTCTGAAGAAGGCCCTGCACCTCAAAGATATCTTGAAGCGGGCGCGGGCACAGGAGCTTTCACAGAGTATATTCTCAAAAAAATGACCCCCTTGGATCATTTAGATATTGTTGAAATTGATGAAGTATTTTGTGAATTGCTGCAGAAAAAGTATAGAGCCAACAAAAACGTCCATATTTATCAAGGTTCTATCCTGGATTGGCATCCCAAAGTTTTCTATGAGGGGATTATTTCTAGCCTTCCATTTAATGCATTTGATCCTGCCATTGTGGAGGAAATCTTATTGCATTATCAGTTGTTGACCAGAGAAGGGGGGATTATTTCGTATTTCGAATATCAGGGGTTCCCAGAAATGAAGAAAATCATTTTTGGATCACAAATGCGTAAAGACTCTCTAAAAAATGCCGCATGGATTGCAAAATTTTCAGCGCCTTATCTGCTTAGGCGAGAAACAATCTGGAAAAATTTTCCCCCTGCGATCGTGCATCACTTGAGAATGCAAAAATAATCTGGATCAAGGTTCTGAGTATAATGCATTAGAAAGAGTGAGACTGGCTAAACCTAGTAGTTTTATTTGTGTCTACTTAAAGAGGAAAGGTTATAGCGATTCACTTAGTTTTGTTAAATGTTGTCCGTAAATTATGCAAAACAGATCTAAGCTCTTCAATAGATTTTTTTCTAAGAGGATTGGCCATTTTAACGTATTCATTATTAACCACGATTTTTTTAGCTTGTATGGGTGTAATGCCTGAAAAGGCTATAATGAATTTAGGGCTTTTTGAGATAAACATTTTTAAAGCGGCTTTCTGTTTCGGAGATCTAAAATTCTCTTCTATAAACTTAATGATATCTTCATTTTTTTTAAATTTCTCAGGTTGGCTAAGCAAAATATTGAAGGCGATTAGCAAGCTATACTTTTCTTCTACCCGATCATCTCTTTGCTTTCCCAACATTTTACGTGTTTTAAAAAATCCTTTTGAATGAGATCCAAATAAAGAAAATCGGGAAACTTGCGATGAACTGATCAATCCCCATCTTTTTGAATAATCATATAAAGAACTCACGAAAGCTCTATTAGCATGTACATTTGCGTTAGCGACATCCTGAGCAGGAATGTCACCAATCGTATAATTATCTTCATATAAATAAAATTCTAATCGATCATGTAATAGTGGAATTTCTGCAAAATATAAGGAAGGTTTTATCAATCCAACAATGATCCGGGAACTATTCACAAATTGGAGTCAAGGGAGCAGTTAAGGCGGCTGTTGAATAATCGACTATCCGCAAAGCTGTTTTCACCCAGTAGCCTTTATTTTCTGAAAACTTGAAAGGAAGGATAATGGTCGTTTTTAAGAGGATGTACCCTCTGTGAAAGGCATTTCCGACATTCCACACAACTAAACTAGGTATGACAGCGTGCTGTACCAGCAGATTCAAAGCTAGGTTATAGATTAAAAATTGCCTTTGCTTTTTTGGTTTTTTAATCGTATTGATTATAGGAAGTGCAAACACTTCACTGAAGAATCCTTTAAAGTGGAATGTAGTTTTAGGGAAATAGTCATTTATACTATCAATGAACTTTTTTTGCGGCATTTTGTCTAACATAACCACCCGCTTTATTTACAAAGAAAAGATATTAGCATTTATATTTGTAAACATCAATTAATATCTGTCAAAGCTGATTTCAGCATGTCAGATGGGCGATGTCGCTTGACCTAGTGCTTGCGGCACATTTTCGGGAAATGAAGAAACAATCCACAAGTCGCTTGCGACTCATTTGCTGTGATGGGAAAAATCTCCTCGGTCCTTGTTGAAAATTCCAACACACGAATGGTTGATAACACCGCTTGACTGCGGTGCCTATATGCCTCTACACATCTCTAAAAAAGATTAATGTGTAGATTTATCCAATTTTTTAGTAGCTGTAGATAAGCAAGAGCTTGTATTAAAACTCCAGAACCTGTGAAATAACCTTTTTAAGGCTGCGGCTTCTGGCGTAGATGAAGGGATGCGGTGAAAGAAAAAGGATGAGCCCTTAGGCTCTCCCTTCACTATTGATGTAAGATGTTCATCTCAATTTCATTTTCCTGAGGCGCTTCTTTTGGTGGTTGTTGTGACTGCTGTTGTTGCTGCAGCTGCTGACGTTGTTCCTCGTACAAATGTTGTTTTTCGCTGTTGGCTAAGGATTGAAGCTCCGCTAAATCGCCTTGTGTGATGTTCTCCCGGCTTAATAAGCTCAGGAGCTTCTCACGTACGAGCGAGCTTTGGAGGGCGGGAGTATTGCGGAAATTATTGTATAGAATTTTTTTTACATCTAACATGATAATCGCCTGCTCTAGCTCTAATTTATCAATCCACATTGGCATGTGTGTGGTATCTGTAGCTTTGGCTTGTAATTCCTTAACGTGCTTTTCCTCCTTGGCGATTTGATTTTCGAGCTGCTGATAGTAATTTTGCGCTTCTGCTCCCTCAAACGTTTTCTCGCCGCCGGCATAGGCTGCATGAAAGGGAAGAAAAGCGGTTAGAGTTAAAAGTAAGTAAAAAAAATTAAATTTCATGATCATTCCCCCTGTATTTAAAATTGCGCAAGATCTCATAATTCCATTCTACATTCTTTTTGAATTTTTTTAACAAACAATACTTTAATCGTTGACTTCTTCTGCTTTTTCAAAATCTCAAGATTTACAGAGGGCGGCGCGGTCGCAATTCCTTAGGTACATTTAAAAGATCAAGTTGCTCTAAGCTTAAGTCTTCGAAGAAGATGCATTTTCCTTCCAGATGAGCTGCATGCGATGCTAAAAATAGCTTTAGGGCCAAGGATAAGCAAATCGGGATCTTTTCTCAGATCAAGGGTTACGAATTTTTCATTATTTTCCCACGGGGCTTATAAGACTGCTTCAAGACCCTCCTGCCTATAGATGAGGGCTGGATCTTTTTTCTTTAAAAAAATAATATCCCCATATCCCCAAAAAATCGTGTCAGTTGACATGCGTATTTCAGGATTGAGCTTATTATGCTGCAAATGATGCTGTCGAGCTTCGTAGAGGACATTCCGGGGGTATCCCTTTGCATATTTTTTTGCCAGGTAGCCATCGATTTTTTCATCTGGGGCGACGGCTTCATCGAGTGCAATCAATATTTCTTTAGGTGTGCAGTCAAATTTTGCAGCCAGTCTCTTAATTTGTTGGTGGTAAGTAGAATCCGGATTATGTTTTAACCCGACAGCATAACCTTGGAGGAATTTCAGTTTTTCTTTAAAAGTAAAATGGAAGCCGCACTGATACCTTTGAAGCGTTTTTAGCTCAACATAGTCCTTAAATAAGGGGTTTTTTGTGATTTTGTGGACAGAAGAGGGGGTGCATACACTTTTGAGCCATAACCAAATCCGTCCGCTTTTTCCTGTGCTATGATAGGTGACGAAATCTTTCAGGGAAGCTTCCTGCCCTTAATTTCCACAGCCTGACTTTTCAAGGAGCCGATTTCGCGGTGAAATTCTTCGATTCCCATAAGCATCCTCCTTAATTAAAATGATCCCTATATGAAGTATAGCAAATGCATAAATTAAGGGACAACGTACCGAGTTTTGTGAAGATTTACGGATATTTCCTTCCGATTTCGGGGGATATACGACTAGATTTATATCTGCAGCCGGTGTATTCTAGTTCCACTTTAATAATTGTTAGGGGAACATCATGGGTAACACTTCCGTTCGAGGATCCTGGGGGTCTCGTTTAGGTTTTATTTTTGCTGTCGCAGGGTCAGCAGTCGGCTTAGCAAATATTTGGCGTTTCCCCTATCTGGTAGGAAAACACGGAGGAGCAGCCTTTATTCTGGTTTATCTGCTTAGTTTATTTTTAATTGGTTTTCCTGTTTTTATTGCTGAAATTTTAATCGGACGTTCGACGCAGTCAAACCCTAGTGGGGCTTTTGAAAAGCTTGGTCGAACAAAATCTTGGGGATGGGCTGGAAAATTAACGGTTTTGACAGGTTTTATTGTCAGTTCCTTTTATAGTGCTGTTGCTGGATGGATTTTAGGGTATTTCTTTGAAGCTGTAAAAGGCAATCTATCTAACTTTAATTCCGTAGAGGCGGTCTCGCAACACCATACTTCTTTGATGCAAAATCCTTTTTGGGGCGTTTCTTTTCATCTTGTATTTATCCTTTTTTGCAGCGCTGTGCTTTATCTGGGTGTTAGAGGTGGGATTGAGCGTTGGAATAAATTCTTAATGCCGCTCCTTTTCGCGGTTTTAATCATTCTAGTGATCAAAGCCCTGACATTGAGCAATGCCCAAGAAGGTCTCCGCTTTTTATTCGAGCCCGATTGGACGCTAATCACTCCCACTGTTTTGCTGACTGCTTTAGGGCAAGCCTTCTTTACTCTGAGCATCGGGCAAGGGACCATTGTGACTTATGGGAGTTATCTGCCTAAAAAAGAAAATATTGTTAAAAGTTGCTTTCCCATTCTTTTAATAGACACATTTGTTTCCATTTTAGCTGCCATGATTATCTTTATGATCGCCTTCTCCGCTGGCGTAGAACCGGATGCTGGCCCTGCATTGCTTTTTCATACACTGCCTTGGGTGCTCAGCCAAATACCTGGTGGTTATATCATGAGCATTCTTTTTTTCTTGATTGTGGTTTTGGCGGCTTTAACATCTGAAATTTCCGCGATGGAGCCGACGATTGCTTATCTGATTGATGAAAAAGGATGGAAACGGCATGGTGCTGTTTTAGCGTGCGGATTTGGTGCGTTTTTGCTCGGCATTCCAAGTGCATTATCGTATAGTGTTCTTAAAGATGTTTCATTCTTTGGATTGTCATTTGTAGATAGGCTAGAGTCTATCTGCACACATTTGTTAATCCCAGCCGGTGGATTTTTTGCCATTATGTTGCTCAGTTGGCGCTGGGGTGTATTAAAAGCTATAAGTGAACTAGAGTTAGGGTCTTATGAGTTTTTTGTGCGCTATCCCTGGATCCGTACTTATTTTTGGTTTTGCTTTAAATATACGGCTCCGATTTTAATGATAATTGTTTTTGTGAACTCACTAATGTTTCTACTATGACGACAAAAAATTACATTGAATCTTCGTTTTGTCAAGAAGATGAGACATTTGAAGTCCCCTTGCGTCCGCAAGGGTTAGCCGAATTTGCGGGCCAAGACTCTATTCGTGAAAGATTAGAGGTGATGATTGGCGCTGCCAAACAACGCAATGAAGTCCTTGGACATTGCCTTTTCAGCGGGCCGCCGGGATTAGGCAAAACGACTTTAGCAAATATTCTGGCAAAGGCCATGGGAACAAATATTATTATTACTTCAGGGCCGTTGATTGAAAAAGCCGGGGATTTAGCAGGTGTTCTGACGAACCTTAAAGAAGGCGATATTTTATTTATTGACGAGCTGCATCGTCTGCATTCGAATGTCGAGGAGTATCTTTATCCTCCAATGGAAGATTTTGTATTGGATTTAATGATCGATAAAGGGGCAAATGCGCGTTCCATTCAGCTGAAGTTGCCAAAGTTTACACTAGTGGGGGCAACGACGCGTACAGGGATGATTACCTCTCCTTTGCGTTCAAGATTTGCTTTTTCTGCCCGATTGGATTATTATGAACCGCAAGTTTTAGAACAAATTTTAAACCGGACCGCACGTATTTTAAACATGAATGTGGAAAAAGACGGGGTTGCTGAAATTGCCCGTAGATCAAGAGGAACGCCTAGAATTGCCAATCATCTTTTAAGATGGGTTCGGGATTATGCTCAGATGCGTGCAAATAATAAGATCAGTCAAGCCGTGGTCAATAAAGCTTTAGAAATGTTAGCGATTGATCAATTGGGTTTTGATGAAACTGACAAACGAATTTTGGAAATTATCATCGACCATTACGATGGCGGGCCGGTAGGTTTAAATACCCTTGCCGTTGCGATTGGCGAAGACAAAAATACTTTAGAAGAAGTCCACGAACCTTATCTCATCATGCAAGGGTTTATTAAACGTACACCCCGAGGTCGTGTGGCAACAGACTCTGCTTACAAACACTTAGGAAAATCAAAGGGAAGGATGGAGAATTCATGAAGATCATGCGTTATCTGCTGCTTTTACTTGCAAGCCTCTCATTTTCAATTTCTGCTGAGGCAGGATTGTGGGATACTCTCAAAGAATATATCTGGAAACAGAATACAACAGCTCCGGCTTTAATCAATGTTTTGATCATTCACGATCAACCAAACGTCGTTTTAGAGGTAAAAGGCAAATACCAGCTTTTTGACCCTAATGACCATGCGCATTTGAGCACCCGTTTTTTAGGGAAACGTAAACCCATAGAAGCCGTTTCAGGCGGCTTAAAATGGGGAGAAGAATTTCCGGGTATTCACCAACTGCAAATCATTCCAGATCAACCGTCGGGTTCCATTTTTGTGGATGGCGTTGAATATCCTGGCTCTCTTCTTATTTACGACATCGGGGGAACGATCAGCATTGTGAACCAAGTCCCTCTGGAAAAATACCTGGAAGTGATTTTAGAGCCGCAATTTGTCGATCCCTTACCGGAAGAAGCCTTAGCTGCGGTTGCCATTATTGCTCGCACCAATACTTACTATCAGATCGAAAATCCAAAAAACCCCTATTGGACAGTTGAAGGCAGTCGCGTGGGCTACCAAGGGAATGTGTCAACTTCCTCCAATAGCGCAATGGCTAAGGCTATTAAAACAACGAGAGGGATGGTTTTAAGTCGTACAGGGACATATGAAGGAGTTTTAACTCCTTTTGCAGCCCAATGGGGATCCATATCCGGCGGCAAAAGCTCAGGACAGCAAAACTCTATCTTTTCCCGTATCACTTTGTTTGAAGCAGAGGAATTAGCGCGAAAAGGGGAAAATGCTGCGCATATTCTCGGAAAAGGATTTCCTAACACAACCATTGAATTGATTAAATAATTTACTTTTAACACTCAGGAAAAATCTCTTTCCTGAGTGTTTCTTTGAGTGGCTATCCATGACAAACATGCCTTATCAACTATCTTCCTATCACTTTGAGCTTCCTAAAGAATTAATCGCCCAGCACCCCTGTCAGCCTCGGGATCATTCGCGGTTAATGATAGTGGACAGAGCGGCAGGTTCTTTAACAGAAATCCCTTTTTTTGAACTTCCTCACTTGCTAGAAAAAGGGGATCGCTTAGTGTTTAATAACACCAAAGTTATTCCTGCGCGTTTAATCGGCAAGCGGCTCACTGGTGGCAGTGCGGAGGTATTTCTTAAGGAAAAACGCAAAGATGGGACTTGGGAAGTCTTAGTTAAACCCGGCAAGCAATTGGGAGTCGGGGCTAAAGTGATTTTTGGAGACTCCTTTTTTTGTGAAATTACTGAAGTGCTTGCTGAAGGCAGTCGCTATGTGCGTTTTTTTCACGAAGGAGATTTTGAGCAGGTTTTAGCTCAATATGGACAAATCCCTTTGCCTAAATACATAAAACGCGACCCCAGCTTCAAGGAAGATGGAGAAAGCTATCAGACGGTTTATGCAGCTTGTCCAGGAGCGGTCGCTGCGCCAACGGCTGGCTTGCATTTTACTAAACCCCTATTGAATCAACTCACTCAACAAGGTGTTGAACAAATTCAGATCACTTTACATGTAGGTTTAGGAACATTCCTACCCATTAAAGTCTCTGATATCCGTCAGCATCAAATGCATCAAGAATCTTTTATAATTAGTCCACAGGCTGCTGAACAATTGAATCAACCGAATACCGGAAAACAAATCTGTGTAGGGACCACTAGTTGTCGTGCGTTAGAAGCGGCTGCCGCTATTGCCCCGACCATTGAAGCGGGTGAATATGCAACCGATATTTTTATTGCGCCAGGATATCAATTTCATCGAGTCAAGTCGCTATTAACAAATTTTCACTTACCAGGTTCCAGCTTGTTAGTCCTCGTCAGTGCTTTTGCTGGCCATGAGTTGATTATGGAAGCTTATCAAAAAGCTGTTAAGGAGAAATTTAGGTTTTTTTCCTATGGCGATGCCATGCTGATTCTTTAATCAAAGTCTTTTGCGTGAATGCTTGGATAACCGGGAATCCAAGGCTGTAGGGGAAACCACAGAGGCACAGAGAGAGCTATCAGTGGTTTTATTTCTATGTTTGTTTTTTTTCGAAGAAAAAAAACATTCGCCTTTGACACTTGCTTTGCAAGTTTCAAATGAGTTTGTTATAACTGCAATTTTTGCATTTCTCTGTGTTTCTGTGCTTTGCCTTAAAGCCTTAGAATTACAAGTGGATTGATTCTATGCCTCTGTGGTTTGCCTTGTAATCAGGTTGTACGCTTAGCTTTGAGCATTAAGGATGAGTAGGGCAGCATGCGAAAAGAATCTTTTTCAACAGGAGCCTCATGCTCGATAAAGTCGTGAGGAGCTGGATTGCTGGTATTGACAACCCAATTCCACTGAAAGCCTTCAGGAAGAGGTGGAAAATAGACTTCTTGCGAATGCTTATAGGTATTAAAGGCAATGTATAAATCGGATAGCATTTCGGTGTCTTTTAATGTGAAGGCAATGAAATGATTATTACTGTTCCAGCGAGGTTGAAAAGGTAAAGCCCCATGCCAATCTATCTCAGCCGGAGTTAAAAAGGTAGTGTGCCGTAAAACAGGGTGCTGATGTCTAAAATGAATTAAGCCTTTATAAAACCGATAAAAATCCTTATTTTCTTCCAATTGATTCCATAAAAACCAACTTAATGAATTGTCTTGGCACCACGTGTTGTTATTGCCTTGCTTTGTGTGTGCATATTCGTCGCCCATCAAAACCATAGGAATACCCTGCGACACGCATAAGGCCAAGTGAAAATTTCGCATCTGCCGATGACGCAATTGGATGATTGATTTGTCGGTAGTTTGACCTTCTACCCCGCAGTTCCAACTGTCGTTATCATTGGTACCATCGCGGTTATTCTCGCCATTATTAAGATTATGTTTAAAATTATATGAGACTAGATCGTGCAGAGTAAATCCATCGTGAATGGTCACAAAATTTATACTGCTTGCTGGAGATCGCGTTTCGCCATACATGTCAGAAGAGCCGCAAAGGCGTGTGGCAAATTCCCCTTTTTGACCGTTATCTCCTTTGATAAAACGCCGGATGCAATCGCGATATCTGCCATTCCATTCACTCCAGCGCTCTTGTTGAGGGTAAAAATTACCTACTTGATAGAGCATTCCAGCATCCCAAGGCTCCGCGATCAGCTTTGTCTTGGCTAAAATCGGATCTTGCGAAATTGCTTCAATTAAGGGTGGCTCAAAAAGGGGGATGCCTTGCGGATTTCGCGTTAAAGCGGAGGCTAAATCGAATCGGAAGCCATCGACATGCATTTCCGTTACCCAATAGCGCAAACAATCTACAATAAACTCTCTGACGATCGGATGGTTGCTATTCACTGTATTGCCGCATCCTGTATAATCGTTGTATCGCCCTGCCTCATTGATGTAGTAGACTCTGTCTGCCAATGTTCTAAAGCAAAAGCCAGGGTTATTTTGCCCTCCTTCCGCTGTATGATTGAAGACAACATCGATAATCACTTCAATCCCGTGGCGATGCAGTTCCCTGACCAAGGTTTTAAATTCTTCAATCGCGTTTGCGCGCGCATAGCGATTCATAAGTGAGAAATAATTGAGGGGTGAGTATCCCCAGTAATTGTAAAGCTCATCCACTTGATTAGGAAATAGTTGCGCATATTCATTCTCATTGAATTCCTGCACAGGGAGAAGTTCGATCGCATTAATTCCTAACTCCACCAAGTGGGGGATTTTCTCAATTATTCCCAAAAAAGTGCCTGGGTTCTCCGTTTGACTGGATGGATCTTGTGTAAACCCGCGAACATGCATCTCGTAAATCACTAAATCAGAGAAAGGGAGTGCTGGAGGAGGCACATTTTGCCAATCAAAATCTTCTGGGATCACAATCCTGCCTAGGAGTGGGTGATCTGGAGGATCTCCCCAATGCGTACTGGTGGCAATCGCTCTGGCGTAAGGATCAATAGCCCAGTGCAATGCTGAGGAATTTTGACGTTGAATTTCAAAGGCATAGCAGAGATTCGCAAGGGAGCCAGTTAAAAAAATATGCCACATCTCTCCTGTCGTGTTCAATGAAAACTTTCCGACGGGAACCGTTAACTGTTCGGGTGTAAAAAGTACGAGGGTGACAGAGATAGCGTCTTGGACGAAAATGGCGAAGTTTGCACCTGAAGATTGAACGGAAACGCCTGGAGGATAAGGGTTTCCCTTGGATGAATGAAATGCTTTGGAATGATAGGAAGCCACAATTTTTATCCCATTGGCGAAGTTGGAGGTTGAATTAGATATAGCAAAAATATTTTTTAGAAGCAATTAATCCTATTCCTTCGCGATTTTTGTAATTAATTGCTTATTATTAATAAGAAGTACTATAATAAAAATAATTGAATAGTGTTGTTGTCTATTAACAAGGGTGGGGTTTAATAAGCAGTTTGATTGAAATTCTTTTGCTTTTGACACTAAGGAGTTCTCACACAAACACGTTTACTTTTAAATTCCAATCAGGCATTCTAGCTTTTTTTACGATCGAATCTTAAGAAATATGTAAAATTTTAAACTGTAACCCTGGGTTGCAGCGTAACCTTTAGGAGGTTGTGTATGTCGTTTGAGAATGCAAAAGAAAATCTTAAAGAATTTGGTAAGGAATTAGGCCTAGAAGGACTTGAGTTTGACGAAAACAATACGTGTATATTAGGGATTGATGATGAGTTTTCGCTTCACCTAACCTACGAACCAAATTCAAAAAGACTGTATCTCTACTCACCTCTTCTAGACGGTCTCCCACGTGATGATAAAACGAAGTTGCGTTTATACGAAAAACTTCTAGAAATGTCTATGCTTGGCGGCCAAATGGCTGGGGGCGGAGTCGGGGTTGCTGTTCAGGAAGAACTTATCCTGATGCACTGTACAATTGACATGGAGCATGCTGTTTCCTCTGCTCTACGTGCCTTTGCACCTCTTTATGTGGAAACTGTTGAAGGTTTGCGCAAATTGTGTGCAGAAATTTCTGAAGGCAGAGATATTTCAAGCAAGCCCAAAGAAAATGAAATGCTTCCAGGCTCAATGGGTGGCAAAAAAGGCCCAGGCTTTATTAAAATCTAATCCTTCAGGTTAGATTTCTTTTTATGGCTTTATAATGCAGCCTGTCTGCAGTATAAAGCCTTTTTTTATTTTCAACGTTAACTGTATTTATTGATCCAAGTCTGAATTGTGCGCTGAATTTCAGCCCCCTCCTGTTCCAATTCTTGCGAGACTTTTTCTAACCGCTCTAATCCCTCCGAAAGGGTTTGCTGAAGTGTTGTCATGACATCGTCTATTTTCTTAAAATTCCACGTTTGTTTGCAGAGGACTTGCAGATCGATCAGATTGGTTCTGATTTTTGCATACACTAGGGATACTCTTTCATCTTCCCCTAAGCGTGCGCTGTAATGCTCTAAAGAATCTAGCGCGTTGTTTGCAACTTTTGAGAGAGCCTCTAAATATTGTGAAATCTGTATATTTGGACTTCTCCCGAAAACATAGCTGAAAATTCCTTGTCTCCTCACTTTAATGCGAATTTCGAAAATTTTTTGGAGGAGATCTAAAAGATGATTGTGCAATTTAATGAGGTTTTGAATCTCTTCTTGACTAAGTTGTGCATACTTGAGCCCTTTTTGCAGATCTTCATAAGCCAATTTTTCTGCCGGATACTTTTCGATAATGAGTAAGGCTAAATCCGCTTCTTTTTTAAGAAGCATTTCTTTTGTCTGCTCCTCACATTGGTCTAATAGATGATCGATTTCGCGAAACTTAGCCTTCATTTCACTCAAAGCATGCTGCTTTTGATTAAGTTGTTTTGTCAAGCTTGCAACAATATCGAATTCATCGAGGTTTTGTGCATATCGACTTTTCTCAAGGGCATCTTTTTCATCTTGCATCCTATTAATTAAAGCTTCTAATTCATCTCTCCGGTTATTGAGGAGGCTTTTTTGAGCTTGCGAAAGATGTAGCAAGGCCAGCTCTTCTTTCATTTTTTTGATATTTTGTCGATAATCTTCCATGCGTTTTCCTGAAATTTAGAAGGTTTTTAGGGTATCTGAGCAGGCTAATGCTACATTTGTGACAGATTTCTCATAAAATATTCAAAGGATTTCAAAATATTCTTGAATTCAAATTGCTGTTCGGCTTACAGTCATGTTTTTAGATTTAAAATGTGGATTGAATTCCTCTGTTTTTAAATCCTTATTTTGAAAAAGGCCCCTTTAAGTACTAACCAGGAAAGGAAATATGAAATTTTTGAATCGAATTGTGTTATGCACTTCTTTGCTTCTAACAAGCTATTTAACAGCGAATGACATGTGTGGAATACCAGAAGGCTGCTTACCGGTTTCTTCTGGTTCTAATTTCTTAAACTGTCTTTCTTTTAAGGCTGAAGGTCTCTATTTACAAGCACGTGAAGATGGGCTTGAATATGCAACTTCTTTCCATGAAGTATCTCGTACTATCGATGGATTTGAAGATTCTTTCCTAAAATACAAAGATCATAGCCCAAGATTTTCGAACCGTTTAGGGTATCGTGTTGGGATTGATTTTTGCAATCCATGCAGCTGCTGGAACATTGGCGCATCTTATCTTAGCTATAGAACGTCTGCTCATGGAAGTGTACATCAAAAAGCTTCATTAAGTCCTCTTGCAACAGCAGTAGCTGCACCAGTAGCTGCACCTGTCGCTAATGATTTAACAGATCTGCAAGCAAAACAAACCGTTTTAAGTTCTTCTCGTTCAGGTGTTGTTGGATTATTTAGCAACTTCGCCGATGGAGATATCCTTGATTCTGTTTGTTCAAGTTTAAAGCTTAGACTCGACATTGTAGATGTGGATATTAACCGTTCTTTCTGCATCAATGAATGTTTCTCGATCAACCCCTATGTTGGTTTCCGTTACCTAAGACTTAAACAAAAGTACAGAGTTAGAAGCGAAGGCATTTCTACAACATTCGTAACGACTCATGATCGTGTACGTTTGAAAGATGACTTTAGCGGCTGGGGTATTCATGCCGGTCTAAAAAGTGACTGGGAGTTTGGTTGCGGCCTCTCTCTTTATGGAATGTTTGGCGGATCCCTACTATGCGGAAGCGACCATCTTGACCATAAAGAAGCCTTTTCAGTTGTTAACACTTCAACACCTACTTCAGAAACATCAATCCTAAAAGGCAGAAGCCACCATAAAGGTGCTCGTGCTACAGCAGAAGCTGGCTTAGGAATTCTTTATGACTATTGCTTCTGTGAGAATCAAACAATTCGTCTTAAATTGGGTTGGGAATTCTTGTTCCTTTCTCATGTTAACCGTTTTGCAAGCGCAACAGATTTCCCAGACTCTGGATCTTCTAGAGATAGACGTTGTGGCGATTTGAGCCTACAAGGTTTAGTTTTCGGATTTGATTACGGATTCTAATCTAGCTTAGTCTTACTTAGCATAAGCCTTACACTCAGCCGAGTGTAAGGCTTATTTTTTTCTTAACCCACCTGTTGAATTAACCCTTCTCTGTCAAATAAAATTTAACTTTGATTTGCTTTTTACCTTGATTTTCCTTGATTGATTGTTTATGGTATTTGGTTTCTATGACCATTTAACCAAAGCTGAAGGAAAAAAAACTATGAACCTTCTTTATCTTGCTGGACATCTCGGCGCCGATCCTGAAACACGTTTTACTCCAGGCGGGCAAAAAGTAACAACTTTACGCATTGCCACAAATTCTTACCAAAATGGTCAAGATGTGACAATTTGGTGGAGAGTGACTTGTTGGGGTGATAAATTTGATAAAATTCTCCCTCATTTGAAAAAAGGCAGTGCTGTCATTATTACAGGGGAAATGAAGAAGCCTGAAATCTATACAGATAAAGAAGGGCGTCCACAAGTTGCTTTGGAGATTACGGCAGAGAGCATTCGTTTCAGTCCATTTGGCAAATCAGAAAAAGGTGGTGCCGAGCGTGAAGGAAATAGTCAAAGTTCATACGGATCCAAGCCGCCTGCTAGACAAGAGTTTGGTGAACAAACATTCCAGCCTGCGGGAGCTTCTCCTGGTTATGGAGGGGGAAATGCTTATGGACAGGGAAATTATGAAGACTTAGGGGAAGACGATTCTAAGCTTCCTTTCTAAGCTCTTAACTAGAAATACAAGGCCGCCTCTTTGCGTCTCTGGGTCTTTGTGCCTCTGTGTTGAATCCCGTTCACAAGTATTTTAAAGAAGATCTTTAATGATGGCGTTCAAAAAGTTTGTGAAGGGGATTCAACACAGAGGCGCAAAGACCCAGAGACGCAAAGGAACATTTTTCCGTGTACCCCATTGCCTAGACAAAAATAGCATTCACATTACGCTTTTATTCCGGCGCTTGTTCCCATTCCCATAAAGTTGGCTGCCAGTATGTGTCGGCTAGTTTTTCTAAGGAAATTCCGATTAGACGCAAGGGGGTTTCCTGAACGTAAATCTTGGTAAAAAAATCGCGTGCCTCATTCCAAATAATAGCCTGATCATTTGTATGTCCGAATAATAAATGCGAGCGTGTGATTGTTCGGAAATCGCTATAACGCAGCTTTAAAGAGAATCCACGGGCCCGTGTCTGATGCTTCTGCAAGCGACGACAAGCCTTTTGGACAAGATCGTAGAGGGCCTCGATTAAAACGGTAAATTCAGATTGATCGACTTCAAAGGTTGTTTCAGCCCCGATTGATTTGGGGAAATGATAATCTCCATCCACAGGACGCTTGTCAATCCCATGTGCTGCTAAATAAAAGCTATAGCCGCGCGTGCCATAGCGATCGATGAGTTCATGTAAATCCAGTTTTTGCAAGTCGGAAATGCGGCTGAGATTGTCGTTCAGCAAGATTTTTTCAGTTTTAGAACCAATGCCAGGGATGGCTCCAATAGGGAGTGTTGCTAAAAAAGCCGCTTCGTGGCCATGTGGAATTTCATATAGCCCATTAGGCTTAGCAGTGGAGGACGCAATTTTGGCAATTAATTTGTTACTAGCGATTCCTAACGAACATGTCAGGCCGGTAGATTTGAGAATTTCCTTTTTAAGAATCCTGCCATATTGTTTAGGATCCTCAGTGCGCTCATGCAGAAAAGAGACATCCAGATAAGCTTCATCAATACTGACGATCTCTAGTTGGGCAGAGTATGTCAACAAAATCTGCATAATGCGTGAAGAATAGGAGCGATAAAGCTCAAAATTCCCCTGAATAAATTCTGCGTGAGGGCAGCGTTTCTTGGCTTCAAATAAAGACATGGCCGAGTGGACCCCATAGGCTCTGGCTTCATAGGAACAGGTTGAAACGACTCCTCGCTTATCAGGAGAACCCCCAACAATGACAGGTCGACCTTTCAGTGCGGGGTTGTTAACAACTTCGATGGAAGCAAAGAAGGCATCCATATCAATATGATAAATAATTCGACGATCCATGCCTCTAATTGTGGCAACCTCTCTGTTACCAATCAAGCAAAATAAAGTTGGCATCATTTTTGAATAACTACTACTGGATGTAGAAATAGCGCTTTTCCCACGTTTAATTATTTTGAGGTGAGTTATGGCTATCAAGAAAAAGGGGATTTCTGAGGCAAAACCTAAAGCAAAAGCCTCGTTAGTTAAAAAAGTCGCAGCGATTCCGGCAAAAAAGACCATTTCGGCAAAAAATAAAGGGATCAAAGAATCTGAGCCGATCGAGGAAATGAAAATTGTGATGCCTAAGGAATTGAAAATCAAGGTCGAAGCTTGGCAAAAAATTCAAACTGCCGAAGGCTGGCGTCGCGAACGGCGCAAGGAAAAAATGATGGGCAAAAAAGGATAGCTTAGAAGGGTTAAAACCATATAATTAAGTATTAAATCACAGAAGAAAATTCTCCTTCATCGTAGGGGAAGTCTGTGATAGGTCTTAGAGTTAACGGAGAAATGCATTGCGTATTGCGATTATTGTACAAGCTCGTATGGGATCAACCCGTCTTCCGGGAAAGGTTCTGAGAAAAGTTTCGGGAAAGCCCTTACTCGGTTATCTCATCGAGCGTTTACGCAAAGTGAAGCAGATGGACCATCTGGTAGTAGCCACAACCCATCAAGCGGAAGATCAAATCATTGTAGACTATTGCCAAGCCTTGAATGTCGATGTTTTCCGCGGCAGTGAAGGAAATGTTCTTGACCGTTATATCCAAGCAGGAAAATTTGCCTTGGCCGATATCGTGGTACGCATCACAGCAGATTGTCCTATCATTGATCCTCAGATAGTGGATCAACTCATTACATTTTATTTATCACATGATTACCATTTTGTCAGCAACGCCTTGATGCGTACCTTTCCCTATGGAATGGAGGTGGAGGTCTTTTCGTTAAAGGATTTAATCAGAGCTGCTGATTGCTCAACCACCGCTGAAGAACAAGAGCATGTGACCCCTGTTTTCTATTTACATCCCAAGTCCTTCAAAATCTTTAATGTGACTTTTCCTGAAGATCTTTCGCGTTATCGTTTAACCGTCGATACACCGGCGGATTTTGAGGTCGTGAAACATCTCATTGAGACACTTTACCCAAGCAATCCTTTTTTTAATTTAAATGAGATGATTTTACTTTTAAAAGAGCATCCGGAATGGGTAGAATTAAATGCGCATATTCCGCACAAAACTCTTAAAAGTCTAAGAACCCAATCTGAATAATTCATGGAAAAAGTAAGCTTTGAAATTGTTTGTCCCTGCGAAACACATGTGAGACAAGTCATGGAATGGCGCAATGATCCGCTCACGCGTGCGATGTCTTTTCACCAAGAGATCAAAGCTCTGGAATCCTTTTTGGAGGAATTCGCTGAGCGTTATTTTTATGCGCCCGAGCTTCCTCCTTTATTTATCCTGGCTAATCGCCAGCGTATTGGATTTTTGGCTTTTGAACCGGTGGCTGATCCCTTGGGGGAGGGACGTGTCTGTTGCGAGGTCTCTATTCAGCTTGACCCTCATTTTCGGGGGCAAGGTCTTGGTGCAGCAGCTTTAGAGCAGATCCAGGCCTGGATTCTGACGCGCGGATATACAACCATTTATGCTGAAGTTAAGGTGGAAAATGTAAGCTCGCAAAAGATGTTCTTAAAGGCAGGCTATCGCTTTATCGGCTTAGCAGAAAAAGTGCTGGAAGATAATACGCATGTTTCCATTATGCGCTACTTACTTGAATTAGCTCCTCTCAAAATGCCTAAGAAAGTTTTTATTGTGGCTGAAGCAGGCTCTAATTGGCGCGTGGGGTCTCCTGAAAGAGATCTTCAAATGGCGCTGGACTTAATTCAGGTTGCTGCTGAGGCAGGTGCGGATGCAGTTAAATTTCAAACCTATCGCGCCAAAAACCTCTACGTCTCCAATGCGGGGGAAAGCCATTATTTAAAATCGGCTGGGTTTGAGGAGGATATTTATTCGCTGATTCAAAATTTAGAAATGCCCTATGGAATGGTGCCAGAGCTTGTGGAGCAGTGCGCGCGCTGCCAGATTGAATTCATGTCGACCCCTTTTTCCAAAGAAGATTTTTTTGCCATTGATCCCTTTGTGAAACGGCATAAAATAGCTTCCTATGAAATTACCCATTTGCGCCTGCTTGAACTTGCCGCCAGATCTGGTAAACCTTTATTTCTCTCAACCGGTGCTGCCAATGAAGCCGAAATTGCTTGGGCGCTCAAAATCTTTAAGGAAAACGGGGGCAAGGAAGTGACTCTATTGCAATGTACAGCAGCTTATCCAGCTCCTCTCAAAAGTATGAATTTAAAGGCTATTCCCTGGTTAACGAAGCGTTTCAAGGTGCCTTCTGGATTATCAGACCATAGCGCCCATCCTTTGTATGCCCCCGTCGCGGCAGTGGCTTTAGGGGCGACTGTCATCGAAAAGCATTTTACAATGGATCGCCGCTTATCAGGTCCGGATCATGGGTATGCGATCGAGCCGCAAGAACTTAAAGACATGGTCCTTGCCATTCGAGAGACTGAAAAAATGCGTGGTGAAGGGTTTAAAACGCCTCAGGCTGATGAAGATGAGCTGCGCTTATTTGTCAAAAGAGGATTGCAGGCGACTACTTTTATCCCAAAAGGCACATGTTTGGAAGAGGGGGTAAATATTGATATCCTGCGTCCTGGCAACCAAAAACAAGGGATTCACGCTAGGTTTTTGCCAAGTTTGATCGGAAAGAAGTCTACGCGAGATATCCCTGAAGGGGATGGCTTGCGGCAAGGGGACTGGGAATGAAGGCGAGGGTTTTAAAAAGCATTTTGGTCGACTTAGATGGCACCTTAGCAGATAGCTTACCTGAGCTTTTTAATTTTTATCAGACCTTTCTGAGGAGATATCAGTGTTTAGGCTCCCAAGCTGAATTTCAGCAGCTAAATGGGGCCACGATTTTGGAGGTGGTGCAGCACCTGAAGCAAAAGTACCGGCTGCCTGAATCCATCGAAAACTTATATGCCGCTTATCAAGATGGCATTGCTCGAGGATATGCCCAGCACATTAAACTTTTTCCTGGTGCGAAAGACGTATTGCAACATCTCTTTGATCGTGGACTGACGCTGGCTATTGTGACTTCAGCTAAACGCCCTTTATTAGAAGCCTTTTTAAAGAATCATCAATTATCCCATTTATTTACCTTCACATGTACCGGCGAAGAGATCAGCAAGGGTAAACCCAATCCTGAAATCTATGAAAAAGCTTTTCAACATTTAACGTGTGCTAAAGAAAACGTCTGCGTGGTGGAAGATTCTTCGAATGGGATTCAAGCGGCTTTATTAGCTGGATTTCACGTATTAGCCTTAAATTCCGCCTTTCCAGCACACCCTGAAGTCACCAAGGTTTTAAATTGGAATGAAATCGAAGCCCAACTCCAGAAGTATTATGAATTATCAGACCTTTAAGCTGAATTCCCAGTTTAGTATTGAAATCGACTCATCATCGCTTGAGAAAGATCTCCCAGCTCAAATTCGAGAAGCCATCGAACAGATATGGCAGCTTGAGCAAAAGTCTCGTAGCGTATTTAATGGGCACATTCTTGATGTGCTCTCCTGGGAACCGCAAAAACTTGTCGGGCGTTTTGTGGAGTATAAGTCCTACATCGCCCAGTTGCGAGACCCCTCTCTTAAAGCTTATCTCCCCATTCATATTTTAGGTCTGACAGGTATGACACAATGGCAAGATCAGTACCTCATTGGGTGTCGAGCACCGCATGTGACCCTCTATCCTTGCTGCTATGAATTTGCTCCTGCAGGGGGCTTTGATGATACGGCTGTGGAGCATTGTCAAGCAAGCATCGCTAAGCAACTCGGTACGGAAATGGAAGAAGAGTTGGGGATTTCATTGGAGGATGTCATCGAAATTACACCTACCCTTTTGATGCGGGAACCCCTTTCGGGCGATTATGAAATTTGCGCTAAAATTATCTTGAATCCAGGCCGCACCCAAAAAATCATTTTTCCAACGACAGAATACAGCTCATGTCTATGGCTAAGTGCTCCGGCACTCAAGCAATTCTTTGAGAAAAGCGGCAATGTGGTGGTGCCTCTCTCTAGGCAATTACTTCAGTATGAGTTTTAAATCTTAAAAAATTCTGATTTCGGGTATACTTCTTGCAAGCAAGCTCATGATTTGATTTTTCTAACCCAAACCTTAGTTATAATGAAGTATACAAACTTTTCTGCTTTTGAAAAACATGTACAGCATGCTGCACCCAACCATTTTGCGCCCTTGTATTTGTTGATTGCGGCGGATGATTTTGAACGCCAGAAAGCGGAAAATTTATTGCGCAGAGAAATATTGGGAAAAAAACATCCTCCTTACGCATTTGTCAGCCGAGAAGCTGAGGCATTTACTTTGCAAGAGCTGGTCAATGAATTAAGCAGTGGCGATATGTTTACGCCGCGCCGTATTGTTTTAATTCAACATCTTGAAGGCTTAAAAAAGGCCCAGAAGGAGCACCTGGAAAATTATTTTGCCAATCCTGCGCCTAATATTTGTGTGATATGTTCGGCTGTGTCCTTTAATCGGGGTACCACATTTTACAAAAAAGCTGAAAAGGCTGGGGTGATTTTTGACGTTGAAGAAAAGAAGCCTTGGGAATTAGAAAAATTATGGATAGAACAGGTCGCGGCAGCCATTCAAGCGGAAGGCAAAACGATTGAGCATGGTGCAGCACATCTTTTAGTCAAACAGGTGGGTTCAAGCAGTGCGTTACTCCATCAAGAAATTGAAAAACTGATGTGCTATGGCGGGAATCGTGCCGCTGTTACCGTAAAGGATATTCAAGCTGTTTGTGTGAAAGCATCCTTAGAAACGATCTGGCAACTTGGAGATGCAATTTTTCAAAGAGAGGCTGCACTCGCACTGCGCATTGGCCTGGCTTTACTTGAAGAGGGTACCCCTTTTTTGATTTTACTGCGTCAAATTCGCTCCCAATTTCAAACAAAATTTCAGCTATGTTCGATTCATGCATCGGGTGGAACTTTAGCAGATATCACGGCGCAATTTCCTTACATGAAGGGCGCTGTTTTAGATAAAAATCTGGCAATGGCCAGAGAGTATGGCTTAGCTCGATTTAAGCAAGGAATGATTCTGATTGATGCCTTTGAATTAGAAGCAAAAAATGGAAGTGCTGATTCGGCTTATCTAGCCGAGCGCCTTCTGATAAAATTAACAACCATTTAATCAGAGAATCTTATGTCTTCAAACGCCGCTTTACTTCTGTTACCAAATCTTTTAGGCGATCTTCCAGATCATCGGCTGTTTCTGCCAGCAAGTGTCGATCAAGCTATGGAAACCATTGATGGCTTGATTGCTGAAAGCGAAACTGCCGGCCGCCGCTATTTAGGACGTTTTAAAACCAAGCGTCCGGCCCGCGATATCCCGATTGCTTTATTGAATAAAAATACACCTCCTGAAGACTATGACTTTTTGTTAGAGCCCATTCGCAAAGGTGAACGCTGGGGGCTCGTATCTGATGCGGGTTTGCCTTGTATTGCCGATCCCGGCTATCAGCTTGTGCGGCGCATGCATCAGTTTGGCATTCCAGTAGAACTTTTTGTCGGTCCATCGGCTTTTATCATGGCCCTGATGTTATCTGGTCTCCCTGGGCAATCCTTTGCTTTTAACGGCTATGCACCTAAGGAACCCGCTAACCGAGACAAAAAAATGCAAGAATTAGAAGCTCATTCTCTAAGGACTGGAACTACTCAAATTTTTATGGAAGCACCCCATCGCAACCAGCACACCCTTGAGGCTTTACTGAATATTCTTAAGGATTCAACCTACCTTTCCATTGTATGGGATATCACTCTCCCAAGCCAAGGAATTATGACCAAAGCTATCCACAGTTGGAAAAAAATTCCTTTACCGCACCTGACCAAAAAAAATGTTGTTTTTTTGTTGCACGGGAATGGGTAAATTGTTAATTAATTCTTTTAGCGAACAAACCTCCTTCGAGCATGAGCCGCTGCTTTTATATCGAAGGATTTCTTTGTAAGAATTTTTTTATATTTCAGGTGATTTTCATTCTAAGTCGTTGGGTGCAAATCATATTTGTAAACGATTAAGCCGAAGAAATTGCTTGAAAAAAACGGTTAATTCCTATATGTATTTATGGGAGCATAGCCAAAACTCATGGAAACGGCTAAGCTAAGGAAATGTGCACTAATCATTTGCTCGTTTGGATCGCGCGGGAACTCCCCGCGGTTGGGCGATCGTAAATCACGCAATATCAATAATATGAGTGATTTACGATCGCGCATTTGAAAACGTGTAAATGATTAGGGCACATTTTCTGCAGGGCGATGCCTCTATTTTGAAAAACATAAAGAGAAAGAAATGAGACATATCAAAAGCGAACGACTAAAAAAACTTGAAGTAGAGCTTAGCGACCTTGAGCAGTGGCTTAAGCTTGGTTTAGTGCCAAAAAAAGATATCGAAAAACACAAAGAAGAAATTTCAAACATCAAAGCCAAGCTAGAAGAAGAGAAAGAACGCCTACAGTTCCTTAAAGAAAGTGGAGAAAGCGAAGAGTATATTACGCCAAAACGCCCCATGAATCGCGGTGCTTATACTGAAATGCCCACTATCCCAGATATTGACATGGGAGATACGGCCGCTGGTCTGCACGATACCGGATTTGATATGGAAACTGAAGCGAGTGAAGTTGAAAGTTCCATTATTGAAGAAAAAGATGACACTGAGCATGCAGATGAGAATGAAGAGCGCAACACGATCACGGAGTCTGACGAAGATGATGAATCTTACTTCAGCGACCGCAACCGCTGGCGCCGCGGAGGAATCATTGACCCTGATGCGGATGACTGGTAAAATTTTTAATCCGGAGAGCCTAGCTCTCCCTCCCAATTTTTAATGCCTCAAACACACCTTCAAGATCTTAGCTTATATTTTCACATTCCTTTTTGTACGCAAAAATGTGATTACTGCCATTTTTATGTGCTTCCCGAAAAAGATTCGTTTAAGCAACAGTTAATGACCGGTCTGCAATTGGAATGGGAACGAGTGAAACCCTTAACGCAGGGGCATCGTATTGTTTCCATCTATTTTGGCGGGGGGACGCCCTCATTGTTGGGAGTAGAAGCCATTGCCAAGATTTTGTCTTGGATCGAAGGCTCTTGCCATGTCTTGTCTACAGCCGAAATCACTTTGGAGGCTAATCCTGAAAATATTTCACTCCCTCTCATTAAAGGCTACGCCAATGCCGGCATTAATCGTTTGAGCCTAGGCATCCAAAGCTTTGATCCGCAGCTATTAAAAATTTTACATCGCAGTCATACGGCGGAAAAAGCCTTGCAAGCTGTCGATGAAATCGCTTCGGCAGGCATCAAAAATATTTCCATCGACCTCATGTACGACATTCCGCACCAGACATTAGATCAATGGCAGCATACCCTAGATCTCGCTGTTCAACTGCCGATTACGCACCTTTCCTTTTATAATTTGACCATTGAACCCTACACCAAGTTCTATAAAAAAAAGCAAGACTTGGAAAGGGTAGTACCCGATGCAGAAACAAGCCTAAAAATGTTGAGCCAAGGGATACAGCACTTAGAAGCACATGGTTTAAGGAGATATGAAATTTCAGCTTTTGCCCGGGGAAACTACCAATCGCAGCACAATCTGGGATATTGGACCGCAAGACCCTTTTTCGGGCTGGGCCCCTCTGCTTTCAGCTACAGGGAAGGAAGCCGCTATCGAAATATTGCGCATTTAGGAAAATATTTAATCGCCCTTCAGAGTGACAAATCTCCAGTGGATTTTGAGGAAAAACTCGACGACGATGCACATCTGCGCGAGCTTCTAGCTGTTGAACTGCGTTTGATGCAAGGCGTGGATCTCTTCACTTTTGAAAAAAGGCATGGCCCTCTGAGCCTCTCTATCCTAGCGGTTATGCAGCGCTTGATACAAGAAGGCTTTCTGCAGCAATCAGCTCAGCGCTTTTGCCTTTCTGAATTAGGCAAAAACTTTTATGACTCTGTCGCTGCTGAAATCATTAGCGAGTCTTGCTAGTTGCCGCTAATCTAAATTCTCTGAAAATTTTGGGCGATAGCCCAGGGTAATTTATCTATTTATAAATTAAGCAGATCCGTAGGCTTTTTGGTCCCATCTGAGTAAATTCGATTGCTTAAAATTTATATTTCAAATAAACAAAATCTTTCTTTTGGATCAAGGAAGATATCAAAAATTTACCCGGAGTCTTGGGGTCTTCTAAGCCTAAAGTCAAAATGCAGTGATCTGTTCAAATCAATAAAAAGGCAAACTTGCTTTCACAAGGAAAATACATGAATAAAGTCATCCTTAAAGCCTTTTTTCTCATTCTGTTGCTCAATCATTTTTCTCCGCTCTTTGCTGGATTTCAAAGCAGTGTTGAAATTCGCTCTGCAGCTTTTTTTCATAGTTCAGAGCGTTTTAGAAAAATTTACGGCAACGTTGGAGCGAGTTATCAGATCGAAGCTTCAACTAGGCTCTGCAGTTGTCTTGATGGATGGGCTAATTTTGATTGGTTCTCCAGGCATGGAAGATCTGGTGGATTTTGCGATCCAGCGAGAGCCTGCATCGCTAACGTCAGCTTCGGTATTAAAGCTCCCTATCAATTTTGCGACCAATGGATTGTCTACGTAGGAGTCGGTCCTAGTCTTTCCCGAATTTGGCTAAAAAATAAGTCTCAATGCAGTCATGAATCTGTTTCGAAGCTAGCTCTTGGTGGAGTTTTAAAAACTGGGGTTAACTATTGCATCTTCAGAAATATATTTATGGATGTATTTGTGGATTATTTGTATCAACCCGTTCATTTTAAAACTCATGTTGACATTGGAGGATTTAAAACAGGCGCTGGATTGGGTGTTAAATTCTAAGACCGAGACACGCCATGTGCGAAGTCTGTAGATAGTCCTTGGAGTTCTTTAAGATGCACATTTGCACATGCCGAGTGTTATACACGGAAAAAAATTAATACCTCTCTTTCAGTCGACACCTGATTTTATTTAGCTTTGTTCGATCTCGAAAACAGCTGGTGCGTTGGCGACCTCCATTTGATCATTTAATAGAGATACATTTGCGAATAGAGTTTCTTTAGTTTTCCAAATCCCCACATCACAATGGATGTGACCGCATACAAATAACTTGGGTTTGATTTCAAAAATCTTAGTGCGCAGTGCAACTGAACCGGTATGTTGAACTGAGTGATTATTTCCTGGGACTTTATCAAAAATTCCAAAAGGGGGAGCGTGGCTAATAAAAATATCGGTGTTTTGAGGAACGAGACCATATTTTTGCTGCAATTCTGTATCATCAAGATTAAAAGCTCCCCAAAAAGGAAGCTGCCAGGGAGCGCCATATATTTTAAAGCCTAATAATTCAATGCGTGAATCTTCTAAATAGTGCCAATTCAAACCCTTTGGCACAAGATGTGCAGCTTGTTCAAAAATCAGATCATGATTCCCAGCGATGCCGATAATTTCTTGAGCTGGAATTTTTTCGAGCCATTGGCGAAAATGCGTATCAAGCCATTGCGCTTGCCGGGTGGGAGAACCATCTGGACAGATGTCTCCGCATATTAGCAATAAATCACATTGAGGAATAATCGGGAGCTTTCCATGCAAATCGGATGTTGCTGCGATTTTGACCATAACCTCACCCCTTAGACGTCACAGGTTTTGATAGGTCCCTATTCTACCTCTTTCAGATCGTTTTTTCGTACTAAAAACGATCTGATGAGGCTAGATTTTTAGTCCACAATCTCTGCTAAGTGCCATTCAATTAGACTTGTCTTGTGGTTTGCTAGATCCCCTATGGAACGGCATTTTTTGCGAGGATCCACCGTGACGAAGGCTGGGCTAGAGATTCCATTTTGATTACCGGATACGATGTAATACGTATAGATTTTCCCTTTTCTCCGATTTTTATCTTTATATTCTAAAAGACCGCATGCAGGCACAGTTGCAACCAGATCTGTCAATTGCGCATTGCGATAAATTTTATAAAATTCGGGTTCTGCACCGCTTCCTGGGGCATCCCAAGTTAAAACATTGACCCGGTTGATCTTATTTAAAAAATCACATGAAGTTTGGCAGCCGCAAAAGCGTCGTGGAGGCTGTAGGATAGTGGCGGGATTAATGACTTGTTGAGTGAATGGGGGAGAGGTGGATGGATTATTATTTGCGTCACCGGCGTAAACTGCCGTGATGGTATGCGAGCCAACTGAAAGACCTGTAGTTGAAAAAATAGCTAAGCCATCGATTAAGGAAGTGGTGCCAATTGGGATGGCTCCATCATAAAATGTCACCAGTCCTGTAGGGGTGTCATTAGGGGCGGTGATGTTGGCGATGAAGGTCACCGCATCTCCCACATTTGAGGGATTGGGTGAAGAGGAGAGAATGGTTGTTGTTGTGGTATTTGAATTCACCAATTGCACAATATTGGCATTTGAAGTGGCGAAATTTGGGTCGGCATTATAGATGGCTTTAATGGGATGCGAACCTGTCGATAAATTTGATGTCACAAAATTTGCGACGCCACTGTTGCTTAGCAAACTTGTTTGGAGAAGGGTGGTTCCATTATAGAAAGAAACGGAACCAGTGGGGGGCGGCCCGCCGCTTGAAGAAACTGTGGCCGTGAATGTTATCGCTTCTCCATGTACGGAAGGATTTGGAGTAGAAACTAAACTGGTTGTCGTCACTATCGCATTGATAACTTGCGAAATGACATTGGTCGAAGATGAAAAAGCCGCATCACCAGCATAAAGAGCCACAATTTGCAAGTTGCCTGCTGGCAACGTGGAGGTGGTATAAGTTGCACCGCCTGTGGTATTCAAGGTCAAATGCGCGAGTAGATCCCCTCCATTAAATAGAGTCACGACCCCGCTTGGATATGGGGGTTGTGCGGCTAACGAATTGACTTGCACAGTAAAGGTCACTGGATCTCCGTAGCTTGAAATAGGATTTGATGAAGAAAGAGTGGTGGTGGTTGTGGTGGTGATTGATATGGGTTGGACTATTTGCACATAGATCGGGCTTGGAGCTGATGCCATGAAGTTGGCATCTCCATTGTAAACAGCTCTGATATTGTGATTGCCAGCCGCAAGCGTGTTGGTTGGAAAGATGGCGAATCCATCAAAAAGTTGCACCGGTGGAGATAATTGAGCGGCCCCATCAAAAAATGTGACAGTCCCTGTAGGGGATCCATTCGGTGACACCACATTTGCAAAAAAGTTAACCGTTTGCCCTGATATGGAAGGATTTGGAACTGAAGAGACAATTGTGGTGGTGGTCCCTGAAGCGGGCACTTTGTTGACCACTTGTGTGGCTGCAGGCGAAGTCGCCGAGGCAAAGTTTGTGTCCCCGCTATAGACCGCAGTGATAAGATGTGAGCCTGCAGCGAGTGCCGAAGTGGCAAAAGTCGCATGCCCTGTGCTGTCTAATTCACCTGTTCCGAGAGGCGTTGTTCCAGCTAAAAATGTAACAAATCCTGTGGGTACACCTCCACTGGAAACTGTAATTGTGGCATTAAAGGTGACATTATTTCCGTAGACGGATGGATTAGGAGCAGTCGTCAAGCTCACGAGGGGAATCGTTTGATTCACAATTTGAGTGATTAAATTGGAATTAGAAGCCGAGGCACTTGCCGAGCCGCTATAAACAGCCGTAATCGGATGCGTCCCCGGGGACAGGGTCGATATCTGCAGCGCTTGATTGACTTGCGTAGTTCCAATAGCTGTAGTGCCATCATAATAAGTCACTGTTCCCGTTGGAGTTTGTCCTGACGCTAAAGTTACGGTGTTTGTGAGCGTCACTGTTTGGCCAAAATTCGAAGGATTCTGAGAGCTGGAAATGGCTATTGTTGATGCATCAGTGCTAACGGTTTGTGTTAGAGTGATTGTGGAAGCGCCAAAATTCGCGTCTCCTGGATATTTTATTTCAATCGCTAAAGTGCCTGCTGGCAATCCATTAAGTGAGAAGGCGTATTGACCGTTGGCATTTAAAGTTCCAGAACCTACAGCTGTTGCTCCATAGAATGCCGTCACGGTCGTTCCAGCCGGGATTAAAGAGGACCCATTATTCAGTGCCGTGACGGATCCACTAATTGGAACGGTACTTCCAAAAGTTGCAGGGTTGTTCGCCGAAACCACACTGGCAATAGTGGGCGCTTTAGCAACAGTCTGTGTGAATGCCGCCGAAGTCGAAGCGGTAAAACTGGCACTGCCACTATAAACTGCAGTTATTGAATTTCCGCCTACTGGCAGTAAATCTGTGGTATACACTGCCTCTCCGTTACTATTCAACGTCACAACTCCTCCCGGGAGTATTGTCGACCCATTTTTAAACGTTACAGTTCCGTTGGGGGCGCCGGATCCGGTAAAATTCGAACCCACGAATGCAGTAAAAGTAATTGGTTCACCATAAAGGGATGGATTCAATATTGAAGAAAGCGTGGTGAAGGTCGTCGCCGGATTAACCACTTGATCGACAATCGGAGATGTGGAAGCGTTATTGGTCTCATCGCCACTATAAACGGCTTTGATGGAATGGATTCCTTGTGAAAGGTTTGAAATGGTAAGGTTGGTATTGCCAAACGTATCCAGGGCTTGTGTTCCTATCACGTTGGCACCATCGAAAAAGGTGACAATTCCTGAAGGAATTTCTAGAAGACCAGCGGTAGAATTGACGTTTACACTAAAAGTCACTGGCTGGCCTACACTGGACGGGTTGGCTGAAGAGGTGAGGCTTGTCGTGGACGTCGCATGATTGACTGTTTCTGTGAGAGGCACTATTGAAGGCAGAAAATTTCCATTTGGTCCGTCACCGAGGTACTGTACGACAATTCCCAGTGTACCGGCGGGCAAACTAGTCGTTGCGAAAGACACTGTTCCATCACTTGAAAGTGTTCCATTGCCTACGAGTTGTGAGCCATACATGGCGTTAACTATCCCGCTAGGAATACCCGTACCGTTATTGATCGAGGCTACCTTGACATTGATGGTTACAGGATCTCCGAAAGGAGCTGGGTTTGGGGTATATGTTGCGGTAGTAATCGTGGCGGCCTTGTTCACTGTTTGGTTCATGACCCCAGTGGAAGTCAAAAAGTTGGTGTCACCGCTGTAAACAGCGGTTAAGGCATAAGGCACCGTGCTAGCCGCTAAATTGGTCGAAAGAGTAAGGAATGCTTGTCCGCTGCTGTTAAGTGTTCCCGTTCCAATTGTTGCGGCGCCATTTTTAAAGCTAATGGTGCCAGTCGGAATTCTTCCGCCAGGGCTATTAGCTGATACCCGAGCCGTCAGTGTAATCGTTTCTCCATAGGAAGAAGGATTTTGGGAGGATGTGAAGGTTGTTGTGGTTGAGTCTGCATTGACCACTTGATTAAGTATTGAAGTAGTCGATGAAGCCAAGTTAGCTGATCCGCTATAAATAGCTCTAATTGAGTGATTGCCTACAGCAAGGCTGGATACTGTAAAGGATGCTGTACCCGAAGTATTAAGCGTTTGAGTTGCCAGCGTTGTGGTGCCATCAAGAAATGATACAGTCCCTGTAGGAATCCCCTGGGCTGAAGTTACAACTACGTTGAAAGTAATGGGCTGTCCAAAAACCGATGGATTGGCTGAAGAAGTAATCGTTGAATTCGTTGCAGCCGCCACCACGGTTTCGGTTGTTGTAATTTGCGAAGCTGTGAAGTTTGTATCCCCGGAATATTTTACAAGAATAGTTTGGACACCTGCAGGCAGGGTGGAGGTAGTAAATGTAGCAATTCCATTAGCAAGGGTGGCTGTTCCAAGGGATGTTGAGCCATAGAAACCCGTGATTGTACCCGTTGGGACGCCTGTTCCAGGGCTTACAGGGGCTACTGCCACATTCACAGTAATCAATGTGCCAAAGGTTGGTGGATTTGGTGAAGAGGTGATTGATGTGACAGTGGTGTTCGTGGAAGCTTTATTTACCGTTCTGGTAAGTGCAGAAGAGGCCGAGGTGCCAAAATTTGCATCTCCGATGTAGGTCGCCACAATATTATTTCCTGAGCCTAAATTTAAGCTCGAAACCTCCAGTTCTGCAGAATTACAACCATTTAAAGGGACAGTTCCTAACAGTATTGCTCCATTTTTAAATGTAACGTTTCCGGTTAATCCAGGTGTTACTTCGGAAGCGGGTGAGGAGATTGTGGCTTGGAATGTCACTAATTCGCCATATACCGACGGATTTGTTGTATAAGAGACTAGGCAAGTCGATGTGGGTGCCTTATTAATCGTTTGAAGAATTGAAGCCGTATGAGTAGGAAGAAAATTGGTGTCGCCATTATAGCGTGCACTCAATATCGCAAAGCCAGCAGGCGGACTAGCAATTTCTAAAGTGGCAGGACCACCTTCCTCAAAAAACACGGTGCCAAGCACAGTGGCACCGTTAAAAAAAGTAACAGAACCTCTTGGAAAGCCCCCGGATGAAGACACTGTTGCAGTGAGCGTGATCGTGTCCCCATAGGTCGAAGCATTCGGTGTTGAAGTTAATGTTGTTTGAGGAACACTTTGCGTAATTGTATGAGATTGCATTGCACTAGATGCTCTAAAACATGGATCAGGGTTATAGGTAGCCACGATTGTGTATGTTCCTACATCTAATGAAGCGATTTGGTATATTCCTTCTCCTGTATTGTCAAGGGGAACGGTGGCTAATAGGGTTGTGCCATGTGAGAAAGTTACTGTTCCCTTTGGAATAGCTGTATAAGGGGATGTAGAAGTAACAATGGCTGAGAAAATAAGATTTTGGCCGTAAGGGGTACTTGCTAAATTAGGGATTATTGTCAAAGTTGTGGCCGTGGTATTGGCAGTCACGGTCTGCGTTATTGTATTTGCAAAGGAAAAGGCATAATTGGAATCGCTATTGTAAGTAGCTGTTATCGCATGGGTGCCTACTAATAGATCTGATGCCGTTAACTTTGCTGTCCCTGTGCTGTCTAGAATGGATGTTCCTACTTCAACTCCGTCAGCAAAAAATGTGATAGTTCCTGTGGGCGTATAAAACCCTTGGGTGGCTACTACAACAGCTGTGAAAGTCACAGGTTGGCAATAAATTGAATTGGCTAATGACGAAGAGAGTGTGGTTGCGGTTGTCAACATGGCAGTTTGTTGCACTTGCAGGCTTATCGGATTCGAAGTAGACGTTGCAAACGAGAGTGTATCGCCACTATAAATTGCCATCACCGTATCTAGGCCGAAATGCAGATCATTGGGCATGAGAGTTGCTGTCCCGTCTGGTGCAAGAGGAACTGTTCCTAGGTTGGTCGTCCCTTCAAAGAATGTGACCGTTCCCACATTGGGGAAAGGCGGGACACCGCCCACAACATTCACGGTGGCGACTAAGGTCGCCCCTGCTTGCTTCGTGGGATCAGGAGTTGCTACTAAAGTTGTTGTGGTATCCAGAGGGACTACATATTGATTGAATAGAGCTGAATTGGATGGATCAAAAACAGCCGTTTGCCCGTTATAGCTTGCTAGAATCTGATGGATGTCTGGAGCGGGCCCCACAAATGGAAGATTGGCACCAGATTCTGTAATCGTTGCGACGCCGTTAGCATCTAAAGTTCCTGTGCCGATGACCAATCCAATAGTTGTATCCGTGAAGGTGACTGTACCTGTAGGAATCCCAGGAATTCCCATTCCAGGTCCAGGTGCAGCGACAACAGTTGCACGATAAGTCACACTAGCTCCCCCAGGGGATGAATTACGACTTGATGTTAGAGTAGTGGTGGTAGGCAAAGTGCTATTGATTGCTTGTGAAAAGATGGGAGAAGTGGATGCGATGAAATTTGAATCTCCACTATAAACTGCAGTTATTGAATGCAGCGGAGGAGTGGGGTAAAGCTTAAAGGTTGTGAAAGTTGCAATGCCCCCTGCCAGTGTGCCTGAGCCCAATAAAGCCGCTCCATCAAAAAATTGTACCGTTCCTGTAGGAATCCCTGATCCTGGAGCTGCAGCCGTTACAGCTGCTGTAAAGGTAATATTATCTCCAAAATTAAAGCCTGGCGGTGATGAAGAAGAGGAAGTGATGAGGGTGTTTGTTGCATCCTGTATCACAACTTGGGTGATGGTTGGAGCGGATGAAGAGGTAAAGTTCACATCTCCATTGTAAATTCCCAAAATAAAATGGGAACCAAGGCTTAAAACGGAGGTTGAAAATGTGGCGGTGCTTGAGTTGATCCCTGGTATAAGAGCTCCTGAATTTCCCAAAAAGGTTGCTCCACTATAAAAGGAAACGGTACCACTAGGGGCTCCCATGCCTGGAGCTAGCGCATTTACTGTCACTGTAAAGGTGACGGTTTCACCAAATTTTGAGGGGGTTCCTGATGTGGTGACAATACTTGAAGTGCTCGCTTGAATGACTGTTTGAGTCAAGGGAGCTGAAACTGGAGAGGCCGGATAGTTTATATCTCCTAAATATTGGGCCGTAATGACATGGGCTCCGATTGCAAGGTTGGAAGTACTCAAAGTCGTTGTGCTTGAATTTGGATTTCCTGGCACAGGGCTAACCGCTACGGTTCCGAGTGGAGTAGCTCCATCGAAGAACGTGATGGAACCTGTAGGCGGCAAGGGGGGAGATATGGTGGATCCTGTTACAGTTGCACGCAAGATCACAGCCTGGCCAATTTCAGAAGGATTCGGGGAATTGGAGAAAACGATTGTATGGGTGCTGATTACCGGATTAACAACCTGTGAAAATGCCGGACTTGTGACTGCATTAAAGTTGCCATCGCCACTGTACTGTGCAGTGATTGGATGTGTTCCTGCATTTAGAGTGGATAGAGCAAACGTGGCGGAGGCAGTATTTGGTCCAGTCCCAGTTAAGGCACCTGTGCCTATCAAAGTCGCTCCATCAAAAAAGTTGATTGATCCTGATGGCAATCCCAAAGTTGTTGGCGCAGAAACCGTTGCCGTGAAAGTTACCAAATCCCCATAATTTGAAGGAGAAAGGGAGGATGACACGCTGGCCAAGGGAGTGGCTTTTCCAACCACTTGTGATAAAATAGCTGAGGTTGAGCCGGAAAAATTGGTATTGCCATTGTATACAGCCGTAATTGAGTGCGTATTGACTGACAGATTAAATAGCGAAAGTGTGGCGGTAGCAGCACTTAACGTCGATGTACCCAAAGTTGTGGTTCCATCTTTGAAGGTTACTGTCCCTGTGGGCATGCCGGCACCTGTGGCGACTAATACATTGGCTGTCAGGGTTATCGATTGACCATAGGTAGAGGGATTGTCCGATGAACTCACCGTAGTGGTTGTGGTTGCTTGATTGATAATTTGCGTAAGCCCCGGCGAGACGGAAAGGGCAAAATTGGCATCTCCTACATAAGTTGCGATAATATTGTGTGAACCCACAGCAAGCCCAGCAGTTGAAAAAGTAGCTGTGCCTGATGAAACAGGCTGTGTGCCTAATAACGTGGCTCCATCTGTAAAAGCGACGGTGCCAGTGGGCGTGCCGGCTCCATTTGTAATCGCAATAGTCGCTGTAAAAGTCACCGAATTGCCGAATATAGAGGGTGACAAAGAAGTCGTAACACTTGTGCTTGTCGTGGCTTTATTGATTGTTTGAGTCCATAGGGAAGAGGTCGATGTCAAAAAGTTCGTATCACCTCCATAAACCGCACTCACAGAATGCGATCCGGGTGCCAAAGTAGTTGAAATTAAAGTGGCTTGACCGCCAATAACCGGAGCTGTTCCAATAGATACAGCGCCATCGTAAAATGTGACAATACCGCTAGGCATTCCCGCACCAGGATTTACAACAGACACAATAGCCGTAAAGGTCACAGGATTGCCAAAATAAGATGGATTTGGCGTGCCCGTGACAGATGTTGCCGTAAGGGCCTGATTGACATCTTGACTAAGTGGAGGAGGTGCTGAAGAGGATGCATTATAATTCGCATCCCCACTATAATTAGCTGAAAGTGAATAGGACCCAACAGCCAGTGTTGAAGTTGAAAAAATGGCGACCCCATCCTCATCCAAAATTCCAGTGCCAAGTGTCCCTAAAACCGCATCCACAAACGTTACAGAGCCTGTAGGAGTGAATGAATTTGCCGCACTAGCCACCGTTGCCGTAAAAGTAATAGACTGCCCAAAAACGGCAGGATCAGCGGAAGAAGTTAGTGTCGTAGCGGTATCCTCAGAGAGAAATAGAGGGCCGGGCGGGGTCGCGGCTTTTAAAGAATCAAAATTTTTAAGGATCTCGATGGTTTTTGTGGTCTTTGCCTCTATTTGGAGGGCTTTTGGTCTAGAATCAGGAGTTTCCAGGGGCAAGCCTTCTAGAGATTCTACGACTGTTAGAGAGACCTCAAAATGTTCTGCGGATGTATAAGTATGTGTGATGTAGGGGGATGTTGTTGAAGCACGGCATCCATCGCCAAAATCCCATTCGTAGCTAATAATGAGGCTTTTAAGGGGCACGGAGATCGATGCATTGAAAAAGCTTTCTTCACCTACTGAAGCAATCGTTTCTGAAAAAGCCGCCACAAGTTCTTGCCTTGGATAAATGGCCATACTCTCGATTTTATGTTCGGTAATAATTGAGGTATCTATGGCTTGCGTCTCTAAATTAATGGAAATCATTTCATTGGAATCAGCTTGCGTTAGGTAAGCGATTTTGCCATCGACACTTGTATTAAGAGTGCGTATTTTTTTCTGTGGCTGATTTGTATCACTCTCAATGGATATCAACCCCTGTAATGCACCTGTTTCAAGATCATAAAAAGTAATTTCTTTGGAAGAATTTTCGCTTACATACGCCATGCGGCCATCTGCTGCGAGGGCAATAAAATGTGGTAATTCATTGAGAGAAATAGGCGAGTGCATCGTACAGGAGTGAATATCTATCGAAGTGATTTCATGCAACTCTTCATACGAAACATAGAGCGTTTTACCATCTGGTGCTAACAAAAGTTGCCTTGGGTTATCATCCAAAACGCTCAAAAGCGTGGTTGTACCTTTGGAAAGCTCTAGAGTATGAATCTGGTTGAAATCCTCATAAATGAGATAAGCCATATTTCCATCAGGGCTAATCACCATGCTTTTTGGAACCATTTCAAGGATAATTGCAGAACTAGCTTTGCCTGTTTTAAGATCTACAGGAATGATTTCATTGGATCTATGCTGAAAGATGTAGATGACTTGCGCATCTGGATGGAAAATAAGCCCCTTTGGGTGATTTTCGAAAAGGATGGGAGTACCCATCATCCCTGTTTGAAGATTGACGGGGGTAATTTCATTCGAATCTCTCGAAGTGGTGTAAGCTAACTGAAATTTGCGTGGGGAGTGATTTTGATCAGCAGAGTGCGATGAATCTTGGATATATTGATTCGTTTGATCCATGCTTGAAAAATTTGAAAATAGAACAAATAGAAAAGCGAGTAAAAGGAATGGTCGGAGAATGTTCATGTAGCCTCAGTCGGATTAAGCGATTGTCGAACTTTGTATTTATAGGATGTATTTCCATATAAATAAATATTTTTCCTTACTTATTTTTCCAAAAAGCAAGGCCCTCTAAACAGCCGGGGATTTCTTCAATTAATCTTTCGGTCTTGTTTTTCATTGATTGCTGTACGATAATCAATGGCTAAAAAGGAGTAGAAATGATTAAAGGTGGAAAGAGAAGTGGAGCGGGGAGGCCTGTTGGTTCAGGGAAATTTGGCGAGCCTACTAAGGCTATACGTGTACCTATGAGTGAATTTGAGACCATCCAACGCTGCATTCAAAATCAGTTTTATCGCCTGCCTTTTTATACTCACACTGTTTCGGCAGGTTTTCCTTCGCCCGCGGAAGATGATAAAGAAGACAGGCTCGATTTAAATGAGTTGTTGATTAAGCATCCCTCTTCGACATTTTTTTTGCGCGTTTCCGGTTCTTCAATGATTAAAGCGGGCATTCACCATCAGGATATTTTGATCGTCGATCGCAGCTTAGAGCCGGCTCACGGGAAAATTGTGATTGCTTCTCTCAATGGAGAGCTCACTGTCAAACGCTTGGAATGCAACGGGAAACAAGTGACACTTGTGGCGGAAAATGAAGCCTATGCCCCCATTGATATTACGGAAGAAATGGATTTTCGTATTTGGGGAGTGGTCACGAATGTGATTCACGCAGTTTGAGGGTGAAATGAGCTGGTTTATTTTAATCGATTGCAATAACTTCTATGCCTCGTGTGAAAGGGTTTTTAATCCTAGATTGGAAGGAAGGCCTCTTGTTGTGCTCTCAAATAATGATGGATGTGTCATCGCCCGTTCTCAGGAAGCCAAACAGCTAGGAATTAAAATGGGCGAACCCTATTTCAAAATTAAAAACCTTTGTGGTTACCGCCAAGTGGCCATTTATTCCTCCAATTATGCTTTATACGGGGATCTCTCGCAACGGGTGATGGATATTTTAAGTGAAATGGCTCCTGAATTAGAAGTGTACTCGATCGATGAGGCTTTTTTAAAATTTCCCGATCACCTCAGTGGAGAGCAAATTTCCCAAATTGCCTTAGAAATCCAACAAAGGATTAGAAAATGGGTGGGACTCCCTACTTCTTTGGGTATTGCTTCCACCAAAACCCTGGCGAAAGCGGCAAATGCATTTGCGAAAAAAAACCGCACAGGAATTTTTCTTTTTGAGCCTCCCCATTTGCAAGAAAATTTGGAAAATTTTCCCATAGGCGATGTGTGGGGCATCGGCAGCCGTTTGCAAGAAAAACTTCATAGTTTAGGTGTACGTACGGCTTGGGACTTTTCACAGAAAGACCCTCAGCAAATCAGGCGTAAAATGGGGGTTGTTGGAGAGCGAATGGTATGGGAACTACGGGGAGTGAGTTGTCTTTTTTTGGAGGCTCCAACGTCTAAAAAGAGTATTGCCTGTTCTAGGTCGTTTGGAAAGCCTGTCACGGCAAAGGAAGAATTAGCGGAAGCTCTGTCCACTTTTACTGCAACAGTTTGCCGGAAGCTTAGACGGCAAGCACATGGTGCTCAAGCCGTTTGCATCTATTTAGAAGCGTTTTCATCAGATCGCTTAGCGGCAAATCGCTATTTTAGTACAGTGATCCGTTTTCCGGTAGCTACTCAAGATACCACGTACGTGATACAGGCGGCAAAGCATGCTTTGGAGAACTTATACCGATCAAACGAAGTATATAAAAAATGCGGCGTCATTTTATTAGATTTACTTCCAGCTCAAACCATCGTGCCGGATCTCTTTTTTGAAGAGAACCCTAAAAAAATGGCTTTAATGCATGTTGTAGATTCTTTGAATACGCATTTTGGGAAAAATGCGTTATTTTTTGGGGCTATGGGGGTTTCTCCTAAATGGAAGGGGCGCAGCGAAAGATGTTCTAATCATTATACCACAGATTGGAATGAGCTGGCTCTAGTAAAGGCCTAAGTGGGATATTCTGGGAGGGCGGCAGTATCAGCGACCCAGAGGGCTTTGTGTTCCGGGGTTCCGACCTTTTGAATGGGCAGGTTATCGGGATCGTAGGGAGAGTTTAAGACCTTTGTTAGAATCTCAGCTTTATTTTTTCCCAAGGCATAGATCACAATCACTTTACCCGCATTAATGCACTCATAGGTAAAAGTCATCCGCCACGTATTGATTTGTGGAACGAAGTTTGCAACCACCAGGCGCCCCTGTGTATGCAAGGCGTGTGTTTTTGGGAAAAGTGATGCCGTGTGACCATCTTCTCCTACACCTAGCATAATTAGGTCAAAAGAGTGATTGGGGACATAGGTTTTAATGAGAGATTCATATTCTAAAGCCTGTTGTTCAATATCATCTTCAGCATGCATGCGGAAGACATTATCGGGATTTAAGAGCAAAGAACTAAAACCCGAAGCCATTGCCATATGATAATTACTGGCTGTATCAGACGGGGGGACAGAGCGCTCATCACTCCAAAAAAGGCGTACATTCTGCCAGGGAACTAGATCTCTATTTTGCGGGGAAGCGAGTTGCTTGAAAAGAGCGCTGGGAGTAGATCCCCCTGATAAAGCCACAGTAAAAAAGCCTTTATCGGCAATTGCTTCTTGGGCAAGCTGGATGAACTGACGGGTACAGAAGTCAAGCGTCTGATCGTAATCTCCCGGAATCAGCAGGTCTCGGCGATCGTCAAATCCTCGAATCATTTTCTTCCATGAAAAAGCGGTCATTTTTTTTCTCCTGAGCAAATATTCCAGCGCGTTTGAGAAAGCATAGTAAGCATGTTGTGATAATGTTGAGTGGGGGAATGATAAAAGACTTCGTTGATAAAGTTAAATTCTCTTTGCAGATTGGGCAAAGTTAAAGTAAAGGGGAGCTCGCACTTTTCCGGGGAGGCGATGTGGACATAGACTTGAGAAGGGTCTTCTCTTTTGCGTGCGATTTCTATCGAGCACCCTTCTTTGGTATAAATTTCTATCGAGAGAATATCCCCAGGAGCAGAAGCTTGATGTTCCTCAGGGACAAGCTTTACTTCAATCTGTTGCTTCTTATAGCTGTAGTGGATGTTTGGATTAGAAATTTGGCATTCTGCGGTTTCCACATTCCATCCGAGCTGAGCGGCTAGCCAAGCCTGCAGATAAAGTGCATTAATCTCTGTATGCAGAATTAAATCTGTTTTCTTATTGTTGTAGGAAATATAAATCGTGGCGCCTTGATTCAAGAGCTGAATTTTTTCTGGGCAATCAAAGGTTTGAGCCATGACTTTGCGCCAGCCAGAAAGGATAGCCCAGTTAAAATCAACTACCTCAATTTTTAAGCGATCAATTTGGGTTAGCACTTTTTTGCTAAAACTTTGGAGGTCTTCAGTCCACTCGGAATCAAAGATGAGCTTCTGCCCATATTCCTGCAGATATGGCAGGATGCGGGTTTCGGTGGCTGGATTTTCACCCCAGAGGAAGTAGAGCGGCAGATCAGGGACGATATGAGGCAGAATAATAAAGGGGATTCGATGCAGGTGATCTGTGCCTGTTTCCAATACGATTTGATCGCAGCCAATAACGGTGTCTCCTTCAGAGACGATCACATTAGAAATTTTGATATTAATCGGAGCATTTTTGTCTTGATCATTGCCTTGAATAAACAAAATGCGGCAAGGGTATTTTTCAATAAACGAGTGGATGATTCCTTCAAAAAAAGGGATGCGTCGAAGATTTTTGGTATAAATGACAAGACTAAAGAGGCATGCTTTGACTTTTTTGGGATCTAGTTGGGTATCCCATAGGGCACTCAGTTCACTTTCAATAGAAGCAACAGGAACATGTTCTAGTGTGTGCATAAAAATTTCTTTTAACCTGATTTCTAAGGCAAACGCCAGTGTCGGCCTTCTCTTTCAATTAGGCTTTCGGCCTCTTGCGGACCCCATGTTCCTGATTCGTAATTAGGAAAATGATCCACGTCTCGAGCTTGCCACTGCTCTAAAATAGGTGAAAAAAGACGCCAGGAAGCGATCACTTCGTCAGCCCGGGCAAAGAGGGTGCTATCCCCAGCCATGCAGTCGCAAATTAATCTCTCATAAGCTTCTGGGGGAGTTGATCCAAAGTATGACCAATAGCGGAAATCCATTTTTACGGGTTGAATTTGGTTCGTTAATCCAGGCACTTTGCAGTTCATTCTGAGTGAGATCCCTTCGTCAGGCTGGATTCGGATAACAAGCACATTTTGTTCCATTTGCTTCCCTTCGCTTTTAAATAAAAAGCCTGGGGCATGATGGAATGTGATGGCGATTTCAGTGACTCTTTTTGGCATTCTTTTACCGGCACGCAGATAAAAGGGAACGCCGGACCAGCGCCAGTTATCGATGAAAAGCTCCATGGCGACATAAGTTTCGACCTTGGAGGTGGGGGAAACATTTTTTTCCTGGCGATATTCCGGGACTTCCTGGCCATTAATGTAACCTTTACCATACTGTCCGCGCACAATATATTGGTTGAAATTGTCGATTGGGAAAGGACGGATGGATTCAATAACTTTTACTTTTTCACTGCGAATGGCCTCAGCCTTAAGGCTGGTAGGGGGTTCCATCGCGACAAGGGAGAGAAGTTGCATCATGTGATTTTGGACAATATCCCGCAGCATGCCGGCTTCTTCAAAAAAAAGTCCACGCGTTCCGATGCCGATCTCTTCAGCCATGGTAATTTGGACATGTGAGATATGATGATTATTCCAAATCGATTCAAAGATAGGGTTGGCAAAACGAAAAACGAGTAAATTCTGAACGGTTTCTTTCCCTAAATAGTGATCGATACGATAAACTTGATTTTCGGAAAGATGTTTTGAAATTTCTTGTTGCAGAGCCATCGCCGAATTCAGATCATGGCCAAAAGGCTTTTCGATAATAATGCGCGACCAGCTGCCAGAAGGGTGATTTTCAGGATAAATTAACTGATGCTGCTTGAGTTTTTCGATAATCAGGGGAAAAAAGCTGGGTTGGGTCGAAAGATAAAAAACGCGATTGCCTTTAGTGCCGAATTGCGTGTCTAAGCTGGCAAGGAATCCGCGGAGTTGTTCATATCCGTTATCATCATCAAATTCAGAGCGGTGATAAAACAGCTGATTACTAAAATTGTTCCATAGGTTTTTATCCACCGGTTTAACACGTGAAAACTGATTAACGGCATCTTCCATTTCTTTGCGAAATTGTTCGTGCGTTTTTTCGCGGCGGGCAAATCCGACGCAAGCAAAGTGAGGAGGCAATTGTCCATCGCGTGCTAAATTGTATAAAGCAGGCACGAGTTTGCGGGCAGTGAGATCTCCGGTGGCGCCGAAAATAACAAGAATACAAGGTTCAGCGATTTTTGAAGAACGTGAAGGCTCTTCTAAAGGATTTTTAAAGGGATGGGAGTTGGATGAGTTATTCATGAATGTTCACTTTTTTGAAAGACTGCGCATTTTCATCATATTTGGGAGATTACACGATTGCGAATTCCAAAGCTAGAAATTCTAAAGAAAAATTATTAATAAAAAAATGGTGGAAAAGAAGGTTTTAGAACCCGTCCTGATTTTATCATCTTTTGCTTTCCTTTTTTCAGCCCGTTTAATCGAAGAGTGCTTTCAAAAAAAGGACCAAAATGCTTAAGAATTTCAATGAATATAGTCTCGGGGCGGGATAGGTTCAAGAACAAACTTTTAAAGAGATTTTAGAGCTCATTCTATTTCATTTCGCATATCTCATTTCAAGATAATTTAGTAAAATATAAATCACAATGTTTTTTATTTTATTTAATTACTTAGTCAATTATATTGTTACTTTGTTTGTTTTTTTAAATTAAAGGAGATGTAAATGAATGAATCCGCAAATATAACAACCCCCAGACAGTTTAGCCCAGCGCCTTATCCTTCATTTTATGCTCCCTCACTTCCACTGGGCTTGCCTTCCAATCGAAGGGAACCCTATGCATCTCCGGCGACATCACGCATTCAAAATATCAGTAGTTGTCAGATCCCGGGTTGCCAATGCCGCAATCCTGCTTACAATTCAACCCCAAGCTTTTATCAAAATGCAACGTTTACTCCTTCAATTCCATCGGCAAAAACCACGCAAGTTGTCAACCGAAGTTTGAAAGAAAGGCAAACGCCGCAATTTTACGCGCCTCCGACTTTTAGTTTGTTTGATCCTAATCCTAATCTTAATTGGGGAAGCCCGGCTGATCGAAATATTTTAAGGCAGGCAAGCGAACTTGTAAGAATAGCTTCTGAACAAAGTCGGCAAAAGCGAGTGGCTGCTGAATTCGCTGCGGCAAACGAAATTAAGCATCTCCCTAAACAAGCCGCAACTGTGGATGTTGATTCAGGAGAGCGCAATGCCTTCTTACAATTAGAAAAGCAACCGGTTACTGCATCTCAATCGAAAAATGCAAAAGGTGCTGAAACACGTTCACCTGACAGCCATCCCAAGGCAGTTGCTAAAATCAAAAAATCTAAAAAAGCTCGCCCAACTTTTCAAATGCAGACGAGATCAAAGACTCGCGATATAGCAGTGGAAAACGATGCTAAAGTTCTGATGAGCGTTATGGAATCAACTTCATCGAAAAAATCTCCACCAGATTTTTTATATAATGATGATATTATTGAATCTGGTTTTGTAAAAATGTCTTCGAAAGAACGAAATAAATAATTGTTTTTTTTGTTAATTAATTCAATGTGAATTATATTAAATATTATTAAAGAGATGTCGTCTTATGAATTCAATGCCTTTAGCTGGACAACCCTATCTATGTCCTGCCACAGCTTCTTATCCATATCCCTATCATGCAGTGCCGCCTAGTCCTGTTGTGTTCTATCCAATGTTTGCTTTGCCTGCTACTTTCCCTTCTACCGGACAAGAGGATAGCTTTTCAGCCTCCTATCCTCCAAATTCAGCAGTGCTACCGAAAAAAGTTTCTGCGGTCACACAGCCGAATTTTCAACTTGGCCAAGTCCCATTTCCAAATTCACATACAGTGTATGCGCCTGTATTTGTAAATGCTCCAGTTACAAATATTTGCAATGTAAATATGCAGCAAACCCAGGTCTCTTATTCAGCGGCTCCACCAACCGTTGGGTCAAGGAAGAGAAAATATAGTGATGATCAAAACTTTTCACCATGTAAAAATATCTCAAGGACAATTGAAGACGTTTCTAGTACCCTTGATGAGTGTGACGATAAAGCCGCAGATTTACAGCATGAAGTCGCGAATCTTTACGAGAGTTATTCCGTTCCCCCAGAAATGAATCAAAATCAGAATATGCTCAACAAGATTAATCAATGTTCTGCTAAAGTGGCTGATTTGCAAAAAGAAATCCAAAGTCTTAAGCAGAGGTATGAAGCAATTGTGGCTTCAGAGTCTGAAGCACCTCGTTTTCCTGCAGCTGTTCCCCAATTACATGTGAGCAATCCTCCGACAGCTTTTGTTCCTTCGGTTGATCTCTCTCAACAGTGGGATGCACATGCAGTGAATTCTGATGAGGGGATTGCAGATGAGTTGGCAGAGTTTTTGAATGACTTAACTAATGAAACCGGATTTGATTTATCAATCCCAGATTAAAATTTTCGTAAGTTAATCTCTAGAATTAAAAATTGCTAATTATCTTTTAGAGGTTTAGTATTTCTCTATTTACCCCGCTCTTTAATTATGTTTTTAAGCGAATCTTTTTTTTGGTATTGTGCACTGGCAGGCTCGGGGCTTTTTGTCATTCAACTCCTTTTGAGTTTTCTTGGAGTCGATGAAGAAGGCCATGGCGTGGAGGCCACTCAATTTAAATGGTTTTCAAGACACGCCATTACCGGTTTTTTGATGATGTTTGGCTGGACCGGTATTACCTGTCAAAAAGAATGGATGCTTTCAAGCGGAACCACCCTCGCGATTTCTGTGAGTGCTGGCTTGCTCACAATGATGCTTACAGCTTCAATTTTTCATTTCGCCAGAAAACTGCAAAGTCCTGGCAATATTTTTGATATCGAAGCGTTGATTGGAAAAGAAGCTTTAACTTACACGCGTATTCCAAAAAACAGCGTGGGGAAAATTACCATTTCACATCTAGAAAGCACGTTTGAAGTCGATGCCATTTCTTCTGATCAAGAAGAAATCGCTTCTTTTACACGTGTGCATATTATAAAAAAAGCAGATGACAATACAGTCGTTGTCGAAACCTTAACAAATGAGTTATTTTAATGGACAATTCTTATTTAGTGATAACAGTATTTGGCTTTCTTTTATTTGTTTTCTCTATCCTGTTTTTTCTGGCAAAGTTGTACCGCAGATGTCCCTCTAACAAGGTTTTAGTGGTTTATGGACGAGTGGCGGGAAAAAAAACGGTTCAATGTTACCACGGTGGAGGGACATTTGTTTGGCCTCTTATCCAAGGATGCGCTTTTTTAGATCTTACTCCGCGAACTATCCACATTCCATTGAAAGGAGCTCTTTCCCATCAAAATATACGTGTAAACGTTCCAAGTACTTTTACAGTAGCTGTGGGAGTCACGCCAGATGTTATGAATAATGCAGCGATCAGGGTTTTGGACTTAGATCACAAAGAAATTGAATTGATGGCGACGGAAATTATTATTGGTCAATTGCGCTTAACCGTGGCTTCTCTACGCATTGAAGAAATCAATCAAGACAGAGAGCGATTTTTAGAATCCATTAAGAAAAATATTGAGCCAGAGCTCCATAAAATTGGGCTTACGCTTTTGAATGTGAATATCACAGATATTACAGATGAATCAGGCTACATCAATAGCATTGGGATGAAAGCGTCTTCAACAGCCGTCAATCAGGCCAAAATAGACGTAGCCGAGCAAGAAAAGCAAGGCGATATTGGAAAGTCATTAGCGGAAAGAGATCGCCGTGTTTCAGTGGCTTCTTATAATGCGGAAGCCGTGAAAGGGGAAAATGACTCTAAAGCCCATATCGCTTTAACAAATGCAGTCTTAGCGGAAAAAGAAGCTGAGGCTACACAGCGCAGTCAAGTCGCTACGCAGTATGCCGAAGCCGAAATTCAGAAAGCGCGCGGCCTTGCCCAAACTCAATTATTAGAAACTGAGCAAATCGTCCCGCAAGAAATCCGCAAGAAAAAAATTCAGATCGAAGCTGAGGCCGAAGCGCAACGCAAAGTGCTTGTTGCCCGTGGTGAAGCTGAAGCTATCCTTGCCATTAAGCAAGCTGAAGCTGAGGGGATTCAAAAACTTCTCGATGCGAAAGCCACAGGATATAAACAATTGATGGATGCGTGCGGCGGAAATGCCAAAAGTGCTGCCACGATGCTACTAATTGAAAAATTGGAAGAGATTGTTAAACACCAAGTAGAAGCTATTAAAAATATCAAGATTGATAAAATCACAGTGTGGGATAGCGGCAGCGCGGGGACAGCAGGTCAAGGTTCATCGACTTCTAACTTTATTAGCCAGTTCACCAAATCTTTGCCAGCTTTACACGACATTGCGGCTTTAGCCGGTTTGGAGCTCCCAGAGTATCTTGGACAAGTGAAAAATGACGCTGAAAAAGAGAATGGGGTTTGCCATAAAACAAAAAATGACTTGCCGCTACGGGAGTTAAAATAGTTCTTTCAGAAAGGAATAGAGAAGGTACGCTAGCCTAGATATTTTTGGCTATCTTCCCTATCCTCCTCAAGCAGTGGATCAAATAAAAGAAAATATATTGATGTTCATACCGTTTAATGCAAGTTTTGGATAAGCAAAGCTTCTGCAGCTTTCTCGCAAGCTCGGAATTTGCAAAAGCTTTGCTTATCCAAAACTTGCGCTATCCGACATAAAATCTTTTGGAGAACATTCTAATGCATTCGCCAAAGCATAGATATTTTCGATGGTAATGTTCCTCCGTGTATAGTCACGGAATTTCTACCAATACCAACCTTTTTCTTCACCTACTGTTCTTAAGTCAAAATTGGTAAAATAAAGATTGGTTCCCTCATGAATACTGGGAAATAAATTTTTATTCATGCGATCTTTAATTGGCATATAACAATAGACAATGCATTCCAGTTCCATGTAAGCCGTTATTGGTGAATTTTCTCTTATCTCTTTCAAGGCCTCTTTTTTCTGGTCAGCATTCATGGCTAAAAAAAGAACTGGGGTAAACATGGATATGCTTTGTGTCTTTTGCTTAACAAATTCCCTATCCTCGGGGTCTAGTTCATCTTGATGCTTAATTAATTCCATGAGTAAATAAAGAGTACGTGTCTGCAACCCTGATTTTACGGTTTCCACTAACTCTTTTAGAACTGCTTTTCGATCACATCCAGACTCATTTATTTTGTCATCTATGTATTTAAGCAGTTTTTGTTGGCTATCAATAAATTCTGGATTAACGACATTTTTATATCCTTTTTCACTACTTAAGAATCCACTAGCTACTCTTCTTGGCAGAAACACATTTACATAACCTTTGAAATTAAAACAATCTGAAATCACCGTAAGAACTGCTGCCGTTTTTTTTGGATTTCCTTTAGCTTTAATGAAAAATTCCTCAGCAGCTTTATTTTCAAGGGGAGAAAGAATTTGAGTTATCGTGGGTATTTTTCCCGTTAAGTTAAGATATCCCCCATTCTCCGGATACTCTTGAAGCACCTTTGAAATCTGATCTTTAATTTCTTCAAGGTCAGATTCTGTTCCCTCACTGATCAGTGTTGCTGTTTTTTGCATTGCTTCTTTTGCATGTTCTGAACTAGTTGATTTAACCTGAGGTTTATATGGTGAATTAACAAATGGAGAAGGTGATTTAACCGGAGGAGGAACTGGTGGTGAATTAACAAATGGAGGGGGTGTTTTCTTTAAATCTTGGTTGAGAATACCTTCAATTTTCTCTTTGATTTTATTTAAAGAGTCCTCTAATTCTGTTCTTTTCTTTTTGCTGGAAAGTGTATGAACAAAAGAACTGGTTAGATTGACTGCATTTAGCATACTCTTAACTAATGTTTTATCAGTATCTTCGAGCTTATTGGAAAGCTTTTCTAGATTTTTCACTGCTCCTTTATAACGATAAAATTGCACGAAGTTATAAATAGGCTTAAAAAAATTTTTTCTCCAAAAGCTTTTGATCGAAGATGTATGCAGATCAGAATGAAGCCACTTTGTTTTAGGTAAGTCCCCTATATTGCCATTATTCCACTGTTGATCAGCAGCTTTTAAAACATCCCTTTGTTTATCAGTAATGTGGCTAGCCATATACACTCCCCAACTCTTTCTTTTGATTATATCATTTCTTTATAAAAAGACCCAAATCTTTATTCCAAATAGTTCTCTAACCGATTTATACCTTTCCTTGTTGGGTAAGTTTTCCCTTTATGCTCTTCAAAAAGATTGAGAATATCATCATTAATACCACTTTGAAAAAGATGCCAAATCATAGCGTCATTGATATGATAGCCTTCTTTTCCTTGAAAAAGTATCCTAAGAAAGTTCTATCGCGATTTGCTAAATGAAGTTGTATAATAGGCAAAATACTCTCCTCCAACATGTGTGCAATAGCCAGCTGTATGTTGGTGTTTTTCTCCTGTATCGTCGGCACGAATAAAGGATGCCTCTTCAAGACCAGTTGTTAAAATTTCTTCGCTGACAATCGAATACCCCTCTGCTTCATTTAGAAGTATGTTATTAATTTGTCCGGAAGACAAATCAATGCCAAAACTCCCCAAAAGCTCGTGAATAGCTGGCTGAGTCACACCTTGTGCGTAAAAGTTCGTTGTTAGAGCTCTAAGAACTGGGCCAAAATGTTGTCCTTGTAATTCCCTGGGGATTTTTGCACGCAACACCTCACCGGTTGGTGTTTGCCAGACTTCCAACTTATAGGTGATCTCTTGAGCTACGATGTTGAGTTCTTGCACATCAAATGTTTGATATCCTTTAAATCGCGAGCCTTCGGGGATGTTTTCAAGTTTAATTTTGATCTCAGAGGTTTCCTTTTTTGAAAGAGAAGTATCGTCAGCAGGAGCTGTTGAACTGGCAGAACCCCTCGAGCCCTTATTTTGCTCTCTTGGCTGCATTTTATTCGGGCGGAATTTTGGTCGTTTTGGTGTTTTACGAAGCTTGGCGAACTCATCTTCTAGAAGCTTGATTTTTTCATGAGCTTTTATAAGTTGTTCTTGAGTAGATTGGAGTTGTGTTTTTGTAAGTTCAAGTTGCTCAAAAAGAGTTTGAGTCAAAGCAATTACAGCGCGCATTGCATCTGTATCGCGAACTTCTAAGGGAAACATTGCAATGATATGGTTGATAATCATACCCAAAGGATATGCACCATAGAAAAATAATTTTTAATAACATTCTAGTAAGTCCTCAAAAAGTTAGTTATGGCGCAACGCGCCATAACTTTTTGAGGACTTACGGTTATCTTGTGATTTTCTAATGTATTGCATAGCAGTTCGCTGAACGCGGTCTTCCCGGAATCAGATGAGTAATGCGCTTAATCAATTTTCCATTCAAGTATTTTTTTAAAGCCCATATTTAGCTAGTCTAACACATTGAAAATCATCTAATTATAGTTTTTAAATAAAATTATTTAAAACACAATGTGATTTACAAGTACTTTTGAACATACACGAGCGAAAAATAACTAATTTTTGAAAATTTTGAATAAAAGAGATTTTGTATATCAAGTAACTGATTTTGAATTATTTAAATAATTCCAATTTTTTCATTTCAACTAGCGGAATGTGGGTTAAAGGGTGTTGTGGGCAAGTTCAAGTGGATTTGTCTCTAATTGGATACGTTCAGGTGATTCAAAAAACATCCCTGTTTCCTCCTTTTCAAGAAGCGAAACTAGTCAAAGCTTCAGATTTTTTTAAAAATAAATTTTCTTACCCAATCGATTTCATCTTGATTGATGGTATGAGCCATCCCTGCATAGACTTTCAAGGTTACATTAGCACCCATTTTTTCCATGAGAGTTTTAGACTGCTCTGATCGCACAAGGGGAACATGTGGATCTTGATCGCTCGTGCCAATAAAGACCCTGGTCTCAGCAAAATTCCCCTGATATTTTTTTTCATCGAGAGTTTTGCCGATTAATCCGCCAGTGAAGGCCACGATTCCTCCATAGTTGGTTGCATACCTGGCAGATGTTTCAAGAGCTAAGCAAGCTCCTTGCGAAAATCCCATGAGATAAATTTGATCTTTAGGGATATGGGTTGCTATCTCTTCTATGAGCTTTTTTACGGTTTCAATCGCAGAGGTTAACCAGGGCTCATTTTGAGCTTCCTCTTCCATGAAGCTATACGGATACCAGCTCTGCCGGGAGGCTTGGGGGGCGGCTATATAAAAGCTATCGTCTGCAAACATATCGGCAAGGCTTAAGATATCACGTGCCGTGCTGCCGCGTCCGTGAAGCAAAATGAGAGCTTTAGCCGCTTGTTTTAGTGGTTTTCCTTGATCTACGATCTGATAGGTATGCATTAATCGATAAATCGCTTTAGATCAAGTTGTATGGGTGTTAATAGTTTTTCAATTTTCTGCCGGCTCGGCTCATACCAAGGAGGTAGCTTTAGGGATCTTCCTAAATGGGCAAGGGGTTCATCGACGGCAAAACCGGGGGGGACCGTAGCCACTTCAAATAAAACACCGCCAGGTTCTCTGAAATAAATCGAATGAAAATATTCCCGATCCAATACGGGTGTGACGTTAAGGCTGTTTTGTATGAGATTGTCTCGAATTTGCAATTGCGTGGCATCGTCTGCAGTCGCAAAGGCCACGTGATGGATTGTGCCGCCCCCGCCTACTCCTTGCAAGGTATCTGGATTGCAGAGAATATCCACAAATTCGCCTCCCTGTGCACTGGCCGTAAAACGAAAGCGATTGTTTTTCTCTTTGATTAATCGATGATTCATTGATTCCACCAGCAAAGCGGCGGTTTTCGTTTCACATTCTTCCGCTAAGGTAATGCCATAAAAGCCTTTAATAGCGTATTCACTGGGGATATTCCCGTAGGTAAACGAAGGTCTTGCATCGATTTGATTAGCGACTAATTCCAATCCAAGCCCATCCTGGTCTTCAAGGTAAATGAAGATCTCATCGTCAAAGCGCTGCTGCGGTTGCTCATGTTTAACAGAGAATTTTTCCAGTCTTTTTAACCAATAGTCAATGGCATTTGCAGGAATGGAAAAGGACGTGACGGTAAGTTGCCCTTTCCCTTTGCGTCCTTTCGGAATGCCTATGTAGGGAAAGAAGGTAAGAATGGTCCCTGGAGCACCGCTTTCATTGCCATAGTAGAGGTGATAAATCTCTGGGGCATCGAAATTGACAGTTTTTTTGACTAAGCGCAAGCCTAGAATCCCTGCATAAAAATCGATATTGTGTTGAGGGTCAGAGGCTAAGGCTGTGATATGATGCAAGCCTGTGATTAGATTGCTCATACTTAGTTCGCTACCAATTTCCTTCACTATAACTAGGGCTTGAGTGATGCCCAAGATCGCGAATGCCTTCAAAATGGGTAGAATCTACGGGGATAATGGAGAGTCGAGAGCCTTTCTCAAGAAGCACGAGCCCATCGAATTCAGAAGATTCTCTAATTTCATAAAGGGGAACGAAGTAAGGGAATTTTTCTACATATTCCACTTCTACGGTGCACCAGATAGGTTTGGCTTTAGTCGCGCGCTTGTCGTAATAAGGACTGTTGGGATCAAGCGCTGTGAGGTCAGGAATTCCCACCTTACAAATACGGCAAATGCCTGCGACGCCAGAGGGGAACGCATTGGAATGATAAAATAAAGCTAAATCGCCTACAGCCATCTCATCGCGCATGTAGTTGCGTGCTTGATAATTGCGCACCCCATCCCATAGCGTAAAACCATCCTGTTTTAAATCATCTATGGAGTAGGATGTGGGCTCAGATTTCATCAACCAATATCGTGTCATTTTTTTGCCTATCGTTGGTTGACCTCACTATACATTTTGATTATTTTTTGGGTTTAATTTTTTGCCGAATCGTTCTTTTTGTGGTCTAAAAAATTTTGTAGAATGAGAACAGCGGCTACTGTATCAATGACTTTAGATCTTTTTTTGCGGCTCATTGATGTCTCTCGGAGGGAGCGCTCCGCTTGCACAGTCGTAAGCCTTTCATCCCAAGTTGCCACGGGAATTTGAAGGTTTTTTTTTAGCAGTTCAACAAAATGGGAGACTTCATCTGCTTGAAGTCCTTTTTTGCCGCTCATCATAAGCGGCATACCGACAACAACTTCTGAAATGACACACTCGAATTTTTTTTGCAAAGCATTGATTTCAAGGACAATTTTTTCGACAGTTTTTTCAACTTTCCGTTCAGCAAAGCAAACATGCAAAGGGGTGGCAATGGTGTGACTTTCGTCGGAAAGAGCCATTCCAATGCGGGCTAGACCGTAGTCTAGCGCAAGAATGCGATTTGGCAGCTGTTTGCTCATTGATGATCCTTTTTGTTTTTGATCATGGCCTGCACAAATTGAGCGAAAAGAGGGTGAGGTTGTGTCGGTTTGGATTTGAATTCAGGATGGTACTGCACACCGAGCATCCATGGATGTCCTTGTACTTCAGCGATTTCGCATAAATTTCCGTCTTCTAATATTCCAGAGAATACCAATCCTTTTTCTTCCATTTGAGCTTGATACGCATTATTGAATTCATAGCGATGGCGATGCCTTTCCTGGATAACAGGCTGTTGATAAGCTTCAAAGGCTTTGCTGTGAGGCAAAAGCTTGCAAGGATAAGTCCCTAAGCGCATTGTTCCGCCAAGATCCTGGATGTTTTTTTGCTCACTGAGAAGCGAAATGATGGGGTTTTTGGTCTCTGGGTCAATTTCGGTAGAATTGGCGTCTGATAGTCCAAGAACGTGACGTGCATACTCGACTGCCATCACCTGCATTCCAAGGCAAATTCCAAAGTAGGGGATATGGTTTTCCCGACAGTATTTGGCGGTTAAGATTTTTCCCATCCACCCTCTCTCGCCAAAACCACCTGGCACTAAATAGCCGTCGCACCCTTGAATATTTTGCGCCACCGTTTCATTTTCGATGATTTTGTCGGCTTCGAAAGGGATAATTTCAATATGGTACCCATAGTGGATAGCCGCATGGTGCAAAGCTTCAAAAACCGATTTATAGGCATCGTGATGCTGTACATATTTCCCTACAATACCTACTTTGATGGTGCCTTTGGGATGTTTGATCTTTTCTAATATCGTTTGCCAGTCACTTAAGGAGATGTCGGGGTTAGGGAGCTGCAATTGCTCGCAAATCATATGATCCATTTTTTGCTCGTGCAGCTTAAGGGGGACTTCATAGATGCTGAATTCCACGTCGACTTCTTCGATCACAGCTTGCCTTGGGACATTGCAAAACAAACTAATCTTATCCTTGACATCATCATCCAGTGATTGCTCACAGCGGCAAAGAATAAAATCTGGAAAAATGCCGATCTCGCGCAAAATTTGCACAGAGTGTTGCGAAGGTTTTGTTTTTACCTCTTTAGCAGCCTTTAAGTAAGGTACATAGGTAAGGTGCACATTCACACAGTCGCCTCGATGCTCATATTGAAACTGGCGGATTGCCTCTAAAAAAGGTAGGGATTCGATATCACCTACGGTGCCGCCGATTTCGACAAGCACAACATTGATATTGTCTTCTTGCTTAGCGCACTGGTGAATGCGCAGCTTGATCTCATCCGTAATATGAGGAATCACTTGGACGGTTTTGCCTAAGTAATCGCCGCGTCTTTCCCGCTTGATGACTTGATGGTAGATTTGCCCAGAAGTTGCATTCGAGGCTTGGGAGAGCGGAGAATTGGTAAAGCGGTAGTAATGCCCTAAATCGAGATCGGTTTCGGCGCCGTCATCCGTCACATATACTTCGCCGTGCTGATAGGGATTCATCGTGCCTGGATCGACGTTTAGATAAGGGTCTAGCTTGAGCATTGCGATGCGCAAGCCTTTCTTTTCAAGGAGCATGCCAATAGCTGCGGAAGTTAATCCTTTTCCTAAGGAAGAACAGACTCCCCCTGTGATGAAGATGTATTTTGTTTGCATAGGAGGTATTCAACCTTTTTTATATCTGCGGGTTCATCGACACCGATACTGACACTATCGACAATAACGGTTTGGATGCGGTACCCATTTTCTAGTATTTTTAACTGTTCTAAATCTTCTGAGATTTGGAGTGATGTGGGGAGAAGCGTGGTGTATAAAAGCAAAAAATCAGTCCGATATCCATAGAGTCCCACATGTTTATAATAGATCGTATGTGGGTGATAGCCAGGCTTTTTGGATGAGGGGATGAGCGCGCGGCTAAAATAGAGGGCATCGCCATTAGTGCGACGGACGCACTTTACCACGGAAGGATCTAAAGCCTCTTCTTCGGAGGTAATGCGTATAATTGGAGTGGAAACCGCCACGCCTTCATCGGATTTAAGCGCCTCAATAATCTGCTCAATCACTGCGGGTTCTAAAAAAGGTTCATCACCTTGAATATTAATAATATAAGGCACCTGCTGCAAACTGGGGTCATTGCGTACCACTTCAGCTAGGCGATCGCTTCCGGTCCTGCACTCTTCAGAAGTTAAAACCGCCTTACCGCCAAAATCGAGAACATGGTCCATAATTTTCTGACTATCCGTGGCGACGATCAATTGATCGAGCATTTTACAGCGCAAGGCATTTTCATAGGTGCGTTGGATCAATGTTTTGCCTGCAATCGAAATTAAGGGCTTTCCGGGTAGACGTTGACTTTGAAGGCGAGCAGGGATAATTCCCACGACTTGGGGAGGTGTTTTCATGATGCAATCCTATGAAAGGAAAAGTTATCCTTAAGCATACGGCATGAGAGAGTATACTTCAATGAGGAAATCATAGCTCACTAAAGCTAGAAAGTTTACAATAAATTTTAATAATAGAAAATTATACCGAATCTTGGAGGAGTTAAGATGGAATTAAAAGCCGCATTGCAAAATTATTCTTTATGTGACCTACGAAAACTGGTTGAAAGTGCAGCAACTGACACGAAATATGTATTAATAGGTAAACTGGGGTCCCGGCGTATTACTCAAGAAGGTTTGACAGGAAGTGTGAGTATCAATGATCTCTGGGCGGCTGTCGCGAAAAAGTCTAAAAATGCTGTCAGCCCAGGCGAAGTAGAGGGTACAAAAAAAGCCGTCGAGAAACTAGACACCGCGGCCACCCAAAAGCTTAAGACCAAAGGCCTGGCTAAAGTCCTTCATTTTCTTCCCCATTTTTTTGGCGGTATTGGTGCCGGTCGCAAGAAAAATATGCAAAGCATCCATGCAAAGATCGCAGAACTTAAATCGCCACATACTCAAGCGGCAGAAGTAGACCGAATAGGCACATTGATCAATTCAAAAGCAGATCTTAATGCTGAAGATGGCGGCGGACAGACCGAACTGATGCGAGCCATTGAGAATGGGTATCCCGAAGTCGTTAAGCTTTTGATAAATAATGGAGTATCTCCGACTCAACCATCCTCCAGGTACCTCGAAAGTCCTTTAAATCGTGCTCTTAGCCTAAAAAATTTTGAGATTGCTGAAGTCCTAGTAAGAGCTGGAGCTGATGTAAATTCTGCCGATCCAAAGACGGGAAATAGACCCCTGGAAAATGCACTTCATGAGAAGAATCCAGAAGCGGTGGAATTTTTACTGAAGAACCATGCTGTTCCAAATTTTTATCATAATGGGATGTCTCCTTTAAGCCTGGCTTTACAAAATAATGATAAAATAACTGCTCAAACCTTAATTCAAGGGGGAGCCGATGTGAATTCGGTGAATCCCGATACTGGAAACACTCCACTCATCAGTGCGATCTATGCAGGGAACAAAGAGGCTGTAGAGTTTTTGCTAGATAAGGGTGCAGATCTGGAAATCTCTTCTAAAGTAGGGTCGCCTCTTTATGTGGCTCTTACCACTAATAAAAAGGAGATCGCAGATCTCTTGCTGGAAAAAGGCGCTAATCCTAATGCGGGATCTTTAGCGAAGACCTCTCTCATTTATCTTATTGAGAAAGGAGATCGCGAAGGGGTAGAAAAGTTGATTAAAAAAGGGGCGAATTTAAATGCTTCAGCTGCAACGGTGACCCCTTTGATGACTGCGATGGAGACTAACAATCGATATTATGCAACAAGGTTAGTTGATGCAGGAGCTGACATCAATTACCGCGAACCTCTGTCGCATGAAACTGTTCTTGATAGGGTTTGTCGTAAAGGAAATAAAGCGGATATCGAATTTTTAGTGGGGTTAGGGGCATCAGCTGCACCACAAGATGTCGCCTTTCGGCATACTCCCTTAGGCATTATATTGCTTCAATCCGAATCCCCCGACAAATGGGACATCGCAGAAACTTTAATCACTCATGGACCAGTTGATCTAAACAAATTTGATGGATACAATTCTACCCTTTTAAATACCGTCATTACTTCAGGCAACTTGAAGGCGGTGGAGTTAATACTCAAGCATGGTAAAAATATAGACCTTAACTATACAGACCCTAGCATACCACTTCCCTTGCAGGTAGCATTAGAGAGAAAGAGTGAAGGTCTTGAGATTGCTGAATTGCTGATCAAAGAAGGTGCAGACATTAAGCAGAAAGACACGAATGGAGATACAAGTTTACACAGGGCAATTCAGCAGAAACGGCTTGCTAATGCGGCCTTTTTAATTGCTCACTGGGGAGCAGACCTAACTCAACCTGTTAATGCCGCTGGGGAAACACCATTACAGCTGCTACAGGCATCCAATGATCCTCAAATGAAGGCACTCATCCCAAATCCTTAAAACTCACCAAAGATGTTTCTTTTCTCTTTTACTAGCCGGCTGAAAGCGTCGGCTGGTAAAAGAGATCGTCTTTTTTAAAAGCGTTTTTACCAAGGAATACAGGAACTTTATTTACTTAGATAGCTAATTATAAGTTATTTATAAAAATATCCTAGATTTTTAAACATCAGATCGGTAAATTTGGTATTGTTTTGGAGCATGGATAGAAGAAATTTCCCCCATTTTTCAGACATATTATTGATTTAAAAGGACTACCGACAAGGAAAAATGATGAAAAGACTAATGGATTGGCATTTGAAGCAATGGAAAGTCGATCCGCATAGAAAGCCGCTTTTGATTAGGGGTGCAAGACAGGTTGGCAAAACATATGGTGCTCGTCAACTCGGGCGGGAATTTGAAAATCTTGTAGAAATCAATTTTGAGCGAAAAAAAGAGGCAAATAAGATTTTCGAAAAAGACTTAGTCCCAGAAAGAATTATTCAAGAGTTAAGCCTTTTCTCTGGTAAGGCAATTGTACCAGGTAAGACTCTTCTTTTCTTTGACGAAGTGCAAGAATGCCCAGAAGCCATTCAATCCATGCGGTATTTTTTTGAAGAAATGCCATCCCTTCATTTAGTAGCAGCAGGGTCTCTTTTAGATTTTGCATTGGAAAAAATAGGGCTTCCTGTGGGTCGAATATCCAGTTTGTACGTTTACCCGTTGTCTTTTATGGAATTTTTGGTTGCAATAGGAGAATCACTTGTAGCTGAAGCTGTGTTGAGTCATGAAAAAGGTGTTCCAATAGGGGATGCCATTCATTCCAAATTGTTGAATTTAGTAGGACAATATCTTTCAATCGGAGGAATGCCAGAGGCTGTTGCTAAATGGATACAAACTAAAAGCCCTTTGGAAAGCTTTAAAGTGCATCATCAATTGGCTGATACATATCGACAAGATTTTCAAAAATATGCGAAAAAGCACCAAATCAAGTATTTAGATGCTCTTTTCAACAAAATCCCTTTTCTCGTAGGAAAGCAATTTAAATACAGCGAAATTCATGGAGAATACAAAAAAAGAGAGCTAGCTCCTTGTCTTGATTTGCTTTGTTTAGCAAATGTTGTTCATAAAGTTCATCATTCAGCAGGGAATGGCTTACCATTAGGAGCTGAAAGCAATACTGAGTGGTTTAAGATCATTTTTCTGGATACCGCACTTTGTCAGGCAATTCTTGGACTTGATCTTTCCGCGTGGTTTTTAGACTCTAGGGCAACATTTGTAAATCGCGGAGAGATCGTTGAAGCCTTTATTGGACAAGAGCTTCTTTGCTACTCAATTCCTTATAGAAGGACAGATCTCTATTTTTGGAAAGCAGAGACCTCAAGCCAAGCTGAAGTAGACTATCTATATGATTATAAAAGTCATATCATTCCAATCGAGGCAAAAAGTGGTGATGGAAGAACATTAAAGAGCATGCATCGTTTTCTTGAATCACACTTACATTCTCCATATGGAATTCGGTTTTCTGCACAAAACTACTCTATTTTTCAGAAAATAGATTCAAGACCACTGTATGCAACGGCTTCTTTAGCTCATGAAGAACAGATTGAAAGCTTGAGATCTTTGTTCTAAAAAAATGCAAAATTGTCAAATCCAGATATCATTATTAAGACCTATGCGGAGGAACAGAATAGACTCGATTAGTTATTACGATAAAAATTCAAAAGATTTTCACGATAGAACTATTAATGCCGATATGCAGGAGTTGTATCAAAAAATTTTAAAACATCTTCCCAAACAAGCTCGAATCCTGGATGCAGGGTGTGGCGTGGGTCGAGATTCAAAGTTTCTTTTAAGCAAAGGATATGACGTAGTGTCTTTTGATGGCTCCTTGGAAATGGTGAAAATGGCTTCAAACCATTTAGGAAAAAATGTGCTGCACATGCTTTTTCAAGACATTAATTTTTCTAATGAATTTGATGCCATTTGGGCTAATGCATCCCTTTTGCACACACCTTATAAGAATTTAAGAGGGGTCCTGCGGGGTTTTCACAAAGCTCTTCTTCCATCAGGGATTTTATTCGCTTCTTTTAAATATGGGACCAGTATGAGGCAGGTGGAAGACCGTTCCTTTTTTGACATGGATGAAGCCAGTATTGAGCCCTATCTTAGAGGGTTATTCCAACCCTTAGAAATTTGGAAAAGCGCTGATACTCGTAGTAAAGTAGCTCCTAGCCCAGATAAGAGTTGGCTCAACTTTATCGCAAGACGTCTTGAAAATGATGAGTGTGTGCTTTAGGTAGATGATGGCGCCATTGTCAGCTAGGTATTACCTGAATCCTGTATTCGCAATTGCATATTGTATAACTTCGCATAAGTTCCCTCTAAAGCGATTAACTCTTTATGCGTCCCTTGTTCCTCAATTCCATTATCGGTTAATACAAGAATCCTTTGGGCATTTCTGACCGTGGATAGGCGATGGGCAATGACAAATGTAGTGCGATTTTCAGTTAACTTCTCTAATGAGTCTTGCACTGCCTTTTCACTTTCATTATCGAGCGCGCTGGTGGCTTCATCAAAAATGAGAATAGGTGGATCTTTCAAGAAAACGCGTGCCACGCTCAGCCTTTGCTTTTGTCCGCCTGATAGTTTAACGCCCCGTTGTCCAATATCTGTAGCATATCCGTGGGGTAACGCCATAATAAAATCATGAGCATTGGCTTTTTTAGCCGCTGCCATGATTTCCTCAGGACTTGCATCAAGTTTGCCGTAGCGGATATTGTCTGAGACTGTTCCGGCGAATAGATACACATCTTGCTGGACAAGACCTATATGCCTTCTTAAAGAGCGCAAACTAATTCCATTAATGTTCTTACCATCGAGTAATATTTCTCCTTCATTGACTTCATAGAAGCGCGGGAGTAGAGAACAAAGAGTGGTTTTTCCCACCCCTGAAGGACCTACCAAAGCGACATATTCTCCCACATTTATATTCAGAGAGATATTCTTGAGGACATGCTCGGAGCCTTCTCGATATTTAAAACTCACATTTTTAAATTCTACATCTCCACGCACCTGGGTGAGTTCAATGGCATCTGCTGCATCTTGGATATCTGGCTCTACTTCTAAAATTTCCATAAACCGCTCAAATCCTGTAATACCCTCCTGGTAGAGTCTGGTAAAATTTCCCAATCGTTGGATGGGTTCAATGAGGATGCCAATATAAAGTAAAAATGTGAGCAAATCGGCTAAATCTAAGGAGCCTTTAACAATGCTGACAGCACCAAAGATGACAATTGTCACAGTCATGAGTTGTGTGAGCGTAATTAGACCCTCATAGAAGTAGGCTTCGCTTTTGTAACCTTCTTTTCTGCTCTCAACAAAACGATCGTTTTCAATGGTAAATTTCTTTTTTTCAGTCTCTTCATTTGTAAATGACTTGACCACTCTGATGCCTGACAGTGTGTCTTCAACTTGAGCATTAATATCGCCGATTCTGTCCTTACTTTTTCTTAATGCAGCGTGCATCCTTTTGCTGAAATAAAACCCGTATAGCGCCATGATGGGCAAAAAAAGGAGGGCGATGAGAGCGAGTTTGACATTGATAACAATTAAGATGACAAAGGCGCCGATAAAGTTCAGAAATGAGATGAGGATATCTTCAGGACCATGATGATACAATTCGGAAAGATCAAATGAATCGTTGGAGATTCGGGTCATTAGCTGACCCGTTCTGTGTTCATCGTAAAAATTGAAAGATAGTTTTTGGTAATGATCAAACAGTTCATTGCGCATGTCTCTTTCCATGAGCGCGCCCATCATATGTCCGCGATAGTCGATAAAGGTATTGCATGCAGTGTAAAGTGCCACCAAAGCAAGCATAATGGCACCCATGATGTAGATCTGGTGAAGAGCATGAGGCGTATCAGGGGCTAACAAATTTTTAGTGATATATCTTATGCATAAGGGGAGAGCCAGTGTAATTGCCGATACGATAATGGCGCATGCCATGTCTGCGCAAAACAACCCCAGATAGGGTTTATAGTACGACAAAAATTTCTTGTTGCGTGAATTCACAGAAGTTTTCTCATGTCTTAGGTTCTTCGCATGACGCTTATCGCTATCATCAAATGTGAATTGTTCGAGGCTTGGCTTTGGAACCAGGGAAGCGGTTATGAGTCCGCAGTGAAACCCCAGCTTACCGCAATTCGCGACTGCTAATAACAACGAGGATACAGCCAAAAAGCTTTTCCGTCTATCGCCAATTGTGACAAATAAAAGTCTCTTTTGTTAGCCCGTGTCCAAATTTGCCCCATGCCTAGTTAGGCTTGTATTCAAGAAGGCGACAGGGTAAATGCCTATGGAATTCTTGTAATTTAAATATTTAATTGAAGGAAGGGATTTGAATTTTTTCAACAGCGTAGAGGAAAGTTGCTCCTCCTGCAATGGTACACCAGTTGATTCCTTGAACAATATCATCTCCGATAAACATATGCTCAGGCAACGGAGAAAATGAACCAATAACAGCTATGCTTGGAGACAAAGGAAATGTCACTATATAAATATGCCTTTAGGGGAAATTTTGAGAAAAAAGTTGGTACGCCTCTCTCACTAATTCAATTGAATCGCTAAAGCGCTTTTTTTTCTTTTGTCCCATCAGTAAAACTGTTTGAACAATTTGATGGATCTCTTTGCAATAATCTGGGTTCTGAGTCCAGAAGTTTGTTTCAACACGAAGTAACGATACAAGTAGATCACCTGGGTAAAAATCCCCTTGAGCCAAAGGATGAGCATGTACGTGTTTTAGAGCTAGCGGTACTAAAAATTTCAAGCCGATGTTCTGACCAATCATAATACGTAAATTTTCAATATTGAATAGTTTTAATGGGACGCGTCTAAGCTTATGACATGTAACAACTAGGTGAGAATCATACGTAGGTTCTCCCCAATCACAATTTTCAAGTTCTTGGAGAGATTTATTGAGGTCGAATTTAGCTAACATTTTTTCTTTTATTTAGAGTTATTTTGATTCTATCATTAGAACTGCTTTTAGGAGCAATTCTTTGTAAAGGCGACCGAACAGTGGCTAAAATTCTGCGAGCCCCTGGTTTAAGTCTAAATAAAGGATTTTCTAGATATCATAAGTGTGGATTAGTTATAAGCTTTCGGTATCCAAATAATGGGGGATTGAAACTTTCCACCCCAATGCCTCTTCAATTTTGGATTTCAACGATTCGGCTGCATCGGGCTCGCCATGTGTAATGAAAACCTGCTTTGGGGCCGATTTAAACCCTTTTAACCAATCTAGTATCTCTTTATAATCCGCATGACTGGACAGGGTGTCGAGATTTTCTATTCGCGCTCTAACTGGAATCAGATGCCCGTGAATTTTTATTTCTTTTTCCCCTTTGAGCATACGATCTCCGCGAGTGCCTGCCGCCTGAAATCCCACAAAAAGAATGGTATTTTCTTCTTTTGGAGCATAGTGAGCCAGATGATGCAAGATTCTCCCTCCTTCTGCCATGCCGCTTGCTGAAATAATGATCGAAGGAACTGGCGAACTATTGAGACTCTTCGAATCAGCTTGTGATTGGACATATTCAGCTACCGCGCACACTTTGGAGCATTCATCCTTTGAAAGGCGATGTTCTCTGGCATATTTATTCCATAATGTTGTCGCATCTTGAGCCATTGGGCTGTCAAGGTAGATTGGGATATGCTCTGATAGGCGTTTTTCTTGCTTCAACTTGTAAATGTAATAGAGAAGGATCTGAGTGCGTCCTACGGCAAAAGCCGGAATGATCACACTGCCGCCTTTAGCGAATGTGCTGTTAAAGACCTCTTCTAGCTCATCAAGAACATCAAAATTAGGATGAAGCCTGGCGCCATAGGTGGATTCCAATACCAAATAGTCTGCAAATTGGATTTGAACAGGGGGTGTCATGACAGGATCCCGCGGGCGCCCCAGATCGCCGGAAAAGACGAGTGTGGTATCATTTTGCTTAAGGGTAATAAATGACGAACCGAGAATATGTCCTGAGTGAGATAGGCTGAATGTCAAATTATCTTCAAGATGATAGATTTTATCGAAATCAACACCATGAAAATATTTCAGAGCGTCCTTAGCATCGTTTTCAGTGTAAAGCGGCAGGGCAGGGTGATGCTTGCTATACCCATAACGATTAGCTCGCCGGGCATCATCTTCCTGGATCCGGCCTGCATCCAGCAAAAGAATTTCACACAGGTCGCAGGTAGAATGTGAAGCAAATATTTTCCCTTTGAATCCTTGCTTAATCAGCAAAGGAATATATCCGCTATGATCCAGGTGGGCATGCGTCAATATAACAGCTGTAATCGTTCTTGGATCGATCGGAAAGGGTTCACGGTTGCGCAATCGCAGTTCTTTCTGTCCTTGAAAGAGTCCGCAATCAATTAAATATTTTTTCTTAGCTACTTCCAGGAGATATTTGGATCCCGTAACTGTTAAAGTAGCGCCTAAAAAAGTGAGCTTCATTCGGTTGTGACTCCATCAAAGTGCTCTTCGTCAGCTTCAGCATCTGCTTTGGTTTTATGGATGACGCCATCGCGATGATTTGGGGGAGAATATAGGGTATAAAGTTTAAGGGGTTTATCGGAAGATGTGTTGATGATGTTATGTTTTGCTCCCGCTGGGACGATGATACTGAAGCCATCACTTATCTTATGTGCGACACCATCCAGGATAGCTTTTCCTTCTCCGGCTTCACAGCGTATAAATTGGTCTAGTTTATGGATTTCCTCTCCGATATCTTCGCCGGGCTTCAAACTCATCACGACAAGCTGGCTATTTTTGCCTGTATAGAGAACTTTTCGAAAATTTTCGTTTTGAAGCGAGATTTTTTCTATGTTTACGACATATCCTTTCATGATCATCCTTCACTTTGAATTTTTTATTTAGTCACCTTGCTTTGGTGTATCATTTGCGCATTTTTAAATCGATAGATGTTTTTTTTTAATGACGACCTTTCATTTCAATAGGGGACATAATGTCTGTAAAACCACTGTTTTACCTTTTCCACAGCCAGCAGGTAGATGATGACCATTCCCGCTAGAATGAGGAAGAACAGCATTGGAGGGGCGACAAATCCAAGATACCTCCCTACCGGAGTAAAAGGGAGTAAAATAGCTAATGCCACTACGGCGAGAGAACAAAAGGTAAGCCAAGGATTAGGACGGCTCTTTAGGGGGCTCTTGCGCGTGCGAATGATAAAGATCACGAGAACCTGGGTTGCCAATGATTCGATAAACCAGCCAGTATGAAAAAGAGCCTCCCCAGCTTGAAAAACTTTAATCATTACAAAAAAGGTAAGGAAATCAAAGATCGAGCTGATTGGACCGACAATTAGCATAAACTTACGAATAAAATTAATATCCCACTGCTTGGGGCGCATTAGGTATTCTTTGTCAACATTATCCAATGGGATAGGAATTTCAGAGATATCATAGAGCATATTGTTAACTAAAATTTGAGTGGGGAGCATAGGAAGAAATGGAAGGAACAAGGATGCTCCTGCCATGCTGAACATGTTGCCGAAATTGGAACTGGTTCCCATCATAATGTACTTCATGACATTGCTGAAGGTGCGACGCCCTTCGAGTACTCCGCTTTGTAAGGCTTTCAGATCATGTTCTAACAAAATCATATCGGCGGCCTCTTTAGCGACATCCACGGCACTATCCACAGAGATGCCGATGTCTGCCGAGTGAAGGGATGGTGCATCATTAATTCCATCCCCGAGATATCCTACCGTGTGGCCACGCTTCTTTAAAGCTAGAATAATCCGATTCTTCTGCGCGGGAGTTACGCGGCAAAATAGATTAATATTTTCCACCTGCCCCACCAATGCCTGATCATCCATTTTTAGAAGATCCGCTCCGGTCAAAATCCCAGTGATTGGCAACTCTAACTGGCCGCAAATATGCTTTGTGACCAGTTCATTATCTCCCGTTATGACCTTGACGGAAATGCCACTCCTAGCAAGGTCTGCTAAAGCTTTTTTGGCGCTTTCTTTAGCGGGATCGAGAAAAGCCGCGAATCCTGAAAAAACAAGTTTGGTTTCATCAGTGACTACGGCGTGAGGATAGTCCTTTTCTTCTTCGCGCCAGGCAATGCCAAGGACTCGGAATCCATCCTTACCCAGAGATTCAAACAGTGCTTTTAAAGAAATCATTGCCGCATCATCTAAAGGAAGCAGATTGGTTTCGCTGCCAGCTTCATAGGTTGTGCACAGGCGCAAAATATCTTCAGGGGCTCCTTTAACCACAAGCATTCTTTTCTTTCCGTTATCCACCAGCACAGAAACGCGGCGGCGTTCGAAATCGAAAGGAACTTCATCGATTTTGCTCCAATTTGTCATATCGATGTTCTTGTGCTCCAAGATGGCATCATCGAGAGGACTTCTCAAGCCTGTTTCAAAATAGCTGTTCAGGTATGCGCATTCGATAATTCTCTCATTTTCATTCCCCAGTGCATCAACGTGGCGTTCCAGACGAATTTTTGCTTCAGTCAGAGTGCCGGTCTTATCCGTGCAGAGCACATCCATGCTTCCGAGGTTTTGTATCGATGCAAGCTGCTTAACAATGACTCTTTTAGCCGCCATACGCTGCGCACCTCGGGCAAGGGTCACTGAGACGATCATGGGAAGCAATTCGGGAGTTAATCCGACTGCCAGCGCTATCGCAAAAATAAAAGATTCGAGCCAGGGTCTATGATAGTAGGCATTAACGAAAAGAACAAACAAGACGAGGAAGATGGTAAGGCGCATAATAAGCAACCCAAATCTGCGGGTTCCTTGCTCAAAAGCGGTGGGGGGGGCTTTGGCAATAAGGCTTTCAGCAATGTCGCCAAGGACGGTATTTAAAGCAGTTTCGCAAATCAATATCTTTGCCGTTCCGCTCACTACCGAGGTTCCTCTGAGCACCGTGTTGATAGCTGACAGGATCTCGGTCTCCTCGGGCGATTCATTGGGTTTTTTTTCGACTGGGTAAGGCTCTCCCGTTAAAAGGGCTTGGTTCACAAAAAAATCTTTGGCTTCCAAAAGGCGTCCATCGGCCGGGATAAGGTCCCCGGCGGCAAGCAGCACAATATCTCCGGGAACAAGTGACGACAGGGGAATCTCCTGAGCTTTTCCATCGCGCAGTGCATGCACATGCACAGTCACTAATTGGCGTAATTTTTCTGCCTCTTTTCCGGCCCTGTATTCCTGAATGAAGTCCAGTGTTACGCTCATCGCAACCAGCAGGGAAATAATGATGAAATTTGCCACATCGCCCGTGAGGGCTGATATCGCACTGGCTACCAGCAAAATGATGATGAGCGGATTATTAAACTTGGATAGGAACTGTAGCAGCGCGGCGTTTTTTCGCTGGGAATGAAATACATTGGGTCCGTAACGTTTTAGGCGGTTAGCCGCCTCGCTACTTGTTAATCCGGCGGGAGTTGTCTTGAGGTATTCCAGCAAAGTTTTCAAATTTTGCTGCCAGAAGGTGGGCGTCTGGGAAAATTGTAAATTATTCATGGTCCCCGGTTTTCTACCTCTGTATTTAATTGAGCTTCGGATTGGCTCCACTTTCGGGCTTGTCTTGACTGTGTCCTTCAATGGGACTCGCATCAATTTGATCATGTCAGTTAAAATAATTGTTATCAATTGAATGCGAGAACTTAATATCTAGGGGGGATCGAAATTCTGTTGACTGAGAAAGCCTGATGAATAAAAGTGCGGGAAAAAGAAGGTATCTATCCAAAAAGCGAATCTCTGAGGAGACTATGTGATCACTGTCGCTGTATATGATACAAAGCCTTATGATCGTCTATATTTGGGGCGTGCGTCGCAAGAAACTAGCCATGTCAAATGGAAATTCTTTGATTTTCACTTAAATGACAAAACCGCAGTGACAGCTGAAGGCGCGCAGGCGGTGTGTGTATTCGTGAATGATCAGATAGACGCTCCCTGCTTACAAATACTTTCCCGATTAGGAGTCAGATTAATCGCCCTGCGTTGTGCGGGTTTTAATAATATCGACCTTGCTGCAGCTAAATCTTTTAATATCGCCGTCACCCGGGTTCCAGCTTATTCCCCCCATGCTGTAGCCGAGCATACATTCGGATTGCTCCTTTGCTTAAATCGAAAAATTCATCGTGCCTATCATCGTGTCCGTGATCAAAATTTTTCATTAAATGGCTTGCTAGGTTTCGACATTATTGGAAAAACGATAGGTATCATCGGCACGGGCAAAATAGGCAAAGCAACGGCCCAGATTGCCAAAGGATTCGAAGCTAAAGTTATCGCTTATGATACAAATCCTTCATTAGAATGGGCCGTCAAAGCTGGAATTCACTATACGGATTTGCCCACACTTTTCGCACAAAGTGATATTATTTCTTTGCATGTTCCACTGCTACCGGATACTTATCATATGATCGATGCGACAGCCATTCAGCAAATGAAGCATGGAGTAATTATCATTAACACCAGTCGTGGAAAAGTTATTGAAACGCAAGCTTTGATTCAAGGCTTGAAATCAGGCCAAATTGGTAGCGTGGCATTGGATGTCTACGAAGAAGAAGAAAGTATTTTTTTTGAAGATTTGTCGGATAAAATTCTGTTGGATGATGAGCTCTCCCGACTTCTCACGTTCCCCAATGTGCTCATCACAGCTCACCAAGCATTTTTTACCCATGAATCGCTCCGTGAGATCGCTAAGGTAACGAGTGAGAACGTGCTTCGTCTAGCAAGAAAAGAGTTATTTTTATCGGAGACCCTTCTCACCTGAATGAATACAAATATAGTTAAAAAACTGAATTGGAATAAGTTATGACAAAAGATTACAAAGAAATTACAAAGGACATTTCATTATCACTCGCAAAAATGCGCAAGGAAATTCCAGGGGTGATGGATGGATTCAATGCATTAGCCCAAGCCGCTACAAAGGATGGAGCTCTTAACAAAAAGACCAAAGAATTAATCGCGCTCGCCCTGGGCATTGCTTCTCATTGCGATGGCTGTATTGGATTTCACACTCAAGCTTTAATTAAGTTAGGAGTTACACGGGAAGAATTCCTTGAGACTCTGAGCATGGCCATTTATATGGGCGGAGGACCCTCCCTAATGTATGCTGCAGAAGCTCTAAAGGCGTTTGAAGAATTTAGTAGTTAAGCAATGCATAATGAATGAGGCAGGTTTTAGAAATGAAAGCCTGAGGCATAAATCTCTTGAAGAATATGATATGCATGCATATGATATGCTTATATATCAAATAAACTCAGGGGAGAGTTAGCATGTTAATCATTAAGCACACTGTTGAAACAACGGCTTCACCTGAAGCTGTCTGGAAGATTTGGCAAGACGTGGCCAATTGGAACACTTGGGATCATGGCATAGAATTCAGCACCCTGGATGGGCCTTTTAGGACAGGAACAACAGGCACCTTGAAGCCCAAAGGAGGTCCGTTAGTATCCACTAAGTTGACTTCTGTGCAGCCCATGAAAATGTTTGTGGATGAAGCTAAGCTTACCCTGGCCCGTATTGTTGTGACGCATTTTTTAACCGAATCAAATGGCAGAACCTATGTGACGCATCAAATTGAAATGATGGGTCCCTTAGCTTTTTTCTTTGCAATTGTGATCGGGCGCAACATGAAGAAAAATCTTCCGCAAGAAATGCTGGCGTTGGTTAAAAAAGCTGAGGGTTTAAAGTGACAAAAGAGCCTCTAATGAAAGACAGCACTTGGCAAAAGATTAGTCACTTCGAGGGGCCCGAGGAAAGTCCTGGATTTTTGCTTTGGCAGGTCAGTACAAAATGGCGAAGAAAAATTGAAGCTGCTCTGGCAACCCTGAGCCTCACGCATCCGCAATTTGTGTTGTTAGCAAGCCTTGGGTGGTTAACTCGCCAAAATGCGGATGTGACCCAAGTGGAGCTGGCTCGTCATTGCGGTACCGATGTGAATATGACCTCTCAAGTTTTGCGAGCCCTTGAACAAAAGGGGTATATCGAACGGCATCGACGTCAGGGTGATGAACGGTCTAAGCTTCCTAGGCTAACAGCAACAGGGGTTCAATTAGTTAAACAAGCAATCCCGCTTGTTGAAAAAGTGGATAATGATTTTTTCGGGAAATTGGATTCGGAAGCAACGAAAAAATATCTTGATATTTTGCAAAAATTAACCAAAGACGAATAAGCTTCTGGCGTCACTCTTCCACTCACATCAAGAGTTCAATATTTAGTCTTCGTGTCTGTCGTAGTACACATCTAAAGCCTGGTTTGCACCATTCATCAAGGGCAAGTTTCTTGCCTCTGCAGGGGAAACCCACTTGTATGAGGAATGCTCGGGAGACAGGCAAACAGGGTATTGTGTATTCAAATTGAGGCTAAAAAGATGATAGGTGTAGTCGAGATCAGGCTTCCGAATGTAGAGTGCACCTAGGGATTGGAAATCCTCGATGTCTTTATCAATTCCCGTTTCTTCAAACAGCTCGCGTTGGGCTCCTTTCACGGGCATTTCGTCGACTTCTAATTTGCCGGCGGGAACTCCCCACGCCCCTGCTTCTTGCTTTTTTGGAGCAAGTTCGAGCAGCAAAAGCTTACCGTTTAGACTCACATAAGTCGCTGCGACTTCTACTTTCGGAAAAAAATCTTCTGGTTTTTTTTCATAAACTTTAATTTCAGAATTCATAATGCACCTTCTATTCCCAAAGTTAGGCGAGGGAGTAATCACTTAGCTGATGTTGCTTGACATACGAAAGCGCCGAATTGATATCTGGAAAAATATGCTCCTTGCCTATCGACAATTCGACGCTGGTATCCTTAAATTTTTCCCTAATTTTTTCAGACACGCCAGAAAGCAAAAATATAATGCCTTTTTGCTTACACTTGAGTTGAAATTCTTTTAGGGCTCTGATGCCTGTTGTATCCACAATGGGTACTTTCCTCATTCTTAAGATAAAAACCCGAGGCGTTTTGTCTAATCGGATCAAGGTTTCACTCAGAAGATCGGCTACGCTATAAAAAAATGGTCCATTAATTTCGAAAACGGTGACATCTTCTGGAATGTCTTTTCTAAATAGAATGTCTGAGTCGCGCAATTGGGGAGCTTCATTGTCATTTTCATCGATTAAAATTCTGCAGACTTCTACAGAGGTATTATCTGCCATTTTTTTTACAAATACAACAGCAGCTAAAATGACTCCTACTTGAACAGCAACAGAAAGATCGATTAGAACCGTGAGCAGGAATGTAATTAATAATATAATGGCTTCACTTCTTTGGCTTTTTAAAATTTCAATAAAATGTCCTAATTCACTCATGTTCCAAGCCACATAGATTAAAACTGCTGATAAGGCGCATAAGGGGATTTTTGCAGCTAAAGGCGCTAGTAAAAGCATTAGCAAAAGGAGGGTGACGGCATGAATCATGCCGGCTACAGGTGTCTTGGCTCCCATTTTAATATTTGCTGAGGTGCGTGCGATGGCACCGGTTGCGGGAATTCCCCCAAAAATTATGGAACCGATATTTGCTAAGCCTTGAGCGACCAGCTCGCAATTGGATCGATGCCTAGTTCCAGTCATTCCATCTGCCACAACGGCTGAAAGTAAAGATTCGATTGCGCCAAGCAGAGCGATGGTAATCGCATCTGGAAAGACGTTTTTGATTAGTTCATATGAAATATGGGGGAAAGAGGGCGTGGGAAGCATTCGAGGGATCTCTCCGAATTTGCTTTCGATGGTTTCGATAGGGAGACCAAAAATATAGCTCGCCGCTGTTGCAAAAATAATCGCGACGATCGCACCGGGTAACCTTGGAAAATAGCGTCGTAAAACGAAAATCGAAATCAGGGTGCTTAATGCCACAATAAAGGCCCATTTATTCCAGGTATAGGCCTGCGTGCAAAACAAAGTGCATTTCTCTAGAAATTGGGGTGGAACTTTTTCGATTTGCAGTCCGAAAAAATCCTTGATCTGAGATGTGAAAATGACTAATGCAATTCCAGTGGTAAACCCTGTCGTCACTGGAAAAGGGATGAATTTGAGAAATATTCCAAAACGGGCTATTCCCATAAGAATCATTAAGATGCCGGCAATGATAGTGGCTACGGCTAAGCCATCATACCCGTGTTTTTGAATAATGGTATAAACGACAACGACAAAAGCCCCTGTGGGGCCGCCGATTTGGACCCTGCTTCCTCCTAAAAGCGAAATGAGAAAGCCGGCGACAATCGCCGTAAATAATCCACGTTCTGGGGGTACTCCAGAACCTATTGCAAAAGCTAAGGCGAGTGGTAAGGCAATAACACCAACGCTGATTCCCGCAAAAAGGTCATTAAAGAAATATTTTTTACTATACCCTTCTCGAAAGCATAGAACGACTTTGGGGATATAATCTTGGAATTTATAATTTGATAAGCCCATTTTTTAACCTGGATCACTTTAGATTTTCACTTGTCACAGCCATTTTTTTTATTAAAATTGAATTGGGTTCTTTGACTGAAGAAAGAATAATTGTTGTTTTGACATTCGAAACCCCGGGCAATATTTTTAAATTTTCATTGAGAAATAGATCGAGATGCTCTGTATGATGACATCTAATTTTCATTAGATAGTCGTCACAGCCCAAGGTATGATAACACTCTTGAACTTCGGGGTACTCTTTAACGAAATCCAAAAGTCTTTGTTTGTGTTTTGGATGGGAGAGAGACAAAGTCACAAAAGCCATCAGGGAGTACCCAAGAGACTTATGGTTAATCAAAGCTGTATAGCCCTTAATGATTCCTTTTTCTTCCATTCGTCTCACTCTATCCGCTGAAGCTGGAGCAGATAAGCCTAAGAGATTCCCTAGCTCAGCCCATGTAATGCGTCCTTGAGAAATCAGGATTTCCAGAATTTTTTGATCTAGGATATCTTGCATTGTATACCTTTTGAAATGAAACTAATAAAACTATAATAGGAAGGATATCGCATAAATACAAGATTTTTTCTTTCGAAAAATAAGTAAATCCAGAAAAAAGTCTCTAAAAATAGTTCGCTAACCTTGGATTTCTAGAAGCGCATAATTAGAAAAGCATCTCAGAGCTGACCCCAGATCTTGGCATAAGCTCTCCATCTTTGACAGAATATCTCTTTGACGCAAGCTAGGGGCTAAATTGGCCTGGAATTGATCGATACACGTTGGATAAAGATAAAGCCTTAAGTTGGAGTCTTGCTCTTTTTCTAAGACAAAAATAAAAGACTCGTCATTTTTTTCAATTTCATTCACCGCGTAGTCATCGATAAAATCTCCTGCGGAATAGATGATCGGCTTGTTTTTATAAACTTCAATACCTCTAAAAACATGCCCTGAGTGACCAAAAATCAGGTCTGCACCCGCGTCTACGATGGCATGCGCAACTGGTACATGGTCTTGCGGGGGATAGTATCCCCAATTAGCGCCCCAATGGGCCGAAATAATCAAAAAATCCACTTCTTTCCGCACAATTGCAATGTGCTTTAAAAAAGCTTGCATTCTGCCATCATTCAGGTCTGTAGGGATATACAAGATGCCCGGCTTATTGCTTTGGGCGGCCCAGTCAGGCTCATTATCTGTAAATGCCATTAAGGCGATTTTTTGGTTTTTTACTTGGCAATATGTCGGTTTTGCTGCTTCGGATAAGTTTTTTCCGGCCCCCGCATGAAGGATTCCTTGTGCATCCAGAATGTTGAGCATGCGCTCCAAAGCCCCATACTCGTAGTCAAGCACATGGTTATTCGCTAAAGAGACAATGTTGATGTGAGCGATTTGAAGGGTCTGAATGTTTTTTTCATCCGAGCGGAAGTGAAACACTTTGGGTGTAGCAGACCAAGGATGGCCGCTATCAGAAAGCACACATTCCAAATTACAAATACGTAAATCGGCTTTTTGCAAAATGGGTAGAGTATTTCCCCAGGGATAGGCCGGATCGCGATAGGTGAGCTCTTGATTCACCAAGCGGCCTAGCATGACATCGCCCATTAACGCAATCTGCATCGTCTTACCTTTTATTCACTGTAAGATATTGATTAAACCACTCCTTAGCAAGTCTTGCGACCTCTTCCAAGCATCCAGGTTCTTCAAAAAGATGTGTCGCATTTGGGATGATTTCAAATTTTTTAAAGCAGGTTAATTGCCTATAGGCTTCTTGATTTAACTCAATCACGCCAAAATCATCTCCTCCGACAATGAATAGAGTCGGGGCAGTGACTCTGTCTAACAAATCCAGGGCTAAATCGGGGCGTCCACCGCGCGAGACGACCGCTTGGATGTCTTTCCCCATCTCCGCAGCCACGCACAGAGCCGCAGCCGCACCTGTGCTTGAGCCGAAAAGCCCTATGTTAAGATGTTGTGTGTCAGGCTGTTTTTTTAACCAGTGTACCACAAGATTTAATCTTTCTGTCAGCAGATTAATGTCAAATCTTGTTTGATAATTTTCATCCTCTTGTTTTGAGAGCAGATCAATAAGCAGCGTTGCTAACCCGGCGTTATTCAACACATCAGCTACAAAATTATTGCGAGGGGAAAATCGGCTGCTGCCGCTTCCATGAGCAAAAAGGACGACGCCCGCCGCCGCTGGAGGAATTTTAAGCATGCCTTCTAACGTCACATTTTCGTATTTTATCTGGATCAATTTTTCCATCAGTTCAATCCTTACTTAAGTGGTGCATCTATTTCTAAGCTTGATCGTTTAAAATTTCGATGACTTCCGCGTCTTCTACCTGGTCAAATTCGTTGTAGTAGGCTCCTACTGCCCCCAGGAAATTATAATTTTCGATTTCATTTCCTACAAAATCATTAACCATTGCTTTTATCAAATTAGCAGTGTTTCTAGGGGCAACAGGCACCGCGACGACAATTTTTTTAGGATGCCGGTCTTTTAATTCTTTAATCCCAACTTGCATGGTGAGTCCAGTCGCAATCCCATCATCAACAAGGATGGCAATCTTGTCCTTCACCGGAATTTCTTTTTTATTGTTCAAATATATTTTTCTTTTTCTTTTAATTTCCTCAAGCTGGCGTTCTTTTTCGTTTTCCAGCCATGTCTTGTCTATGAATTGCAGTTCATTAGATGACCCGACGATATGGCCACTCTCAGATACCGCTGCAATCGCATATTCTGGTTGTCCAGGATATCCAATTTTATGGGCAAATATCAGGTCTAGAGGAGCGTGCAGAAATTTAGCGATTTCGGCAGCCACAACAACTCCTCCGCGAGGGAGGGCGTAGACGACGACATCCTGATTTTCATATTCTTGAAGAAGTTGACAAAGCTGCCTTCCAGCATCCCGGCGATCTCTAAACATTGAACCCTCCTATTTGTTTTTGAAACGGCAATACAGGCATTGAAAAAGTATATTGAATTTATTTTACTATCGATCAAGAAAAAAATATACACAAGGATGAATTGGTATGAAGGAGATCAAATGGTTAAAATTAAAAAGAAAAATCCTAACCAATTCGAAATGGCTGCAGAAACTGCCATGCTTTAGCATTGACTCAGGAGTCAACTTGCGCTAAGACATGATTTTCATGTAATCTATACTAGTGAAGATGAAAGAAGACCTTGGCAGTAGGGATTCAAAAATAGGAAGGTGTAAATTCACAAAATATGAATGATCAGATCGCCTTATACCAACAACGCCTTAATCTTCAGACTGCCACTTTTTCTCGTATTGATCACGAAGATGCAATGGTTGCCATTGTCTATCGGGTTACGCAACCTAATGGAAACACATTTATTTTAAAAATTTGCGACCGCATTAATGATTACCTGAGAGAAGTACATTTCCTAAAGTTCTTTGCTGATAAATTACCAGTACCACGAATTATCCATGTTGTACCACCAGATGAACATATCCGTGGGGCTATTTTAATGGAATGCCTACCCGGCATGCTTCTTCAGCCCAAAGAACTTTCCGAACCGCTTGCCTACGAAATAGGCCTTTGTCTTGCGCGCATTCATCTTAACCGTTTACCGGGCTATGGAGATCCCATGCAGAGTGATTTATGCAGTGATCCGCGTGTTTATTTTACCTTGAAATTTGAAGAGGGGCTGGATGAATGCAGTCATCATCTGTCTTCCAGCTTACTAGAAAAATGCCGTCGCTATTATGAAACCCATCTCGATTTGCTAATGTCAGTCGATGGGCCTTGCGTTGTGTATCGGGATTTTCGTCCTGGTAATCTACTTGTCCGTGATGGCAAACTACAGGGAATCATCGATTGGGCTGGAGCACGTGCAAGCTTTGCCGAAGAAGACTTTTGCTCGCTAGAGCATGGAGAATGGTCTAATAATCCAAGCAATAAAAAATCCTTCTTGGCTGGTTATGCAAGTGTTCGGTCCGTCCCAGACTACAATCACTTAATTCCTTTCTTACGCTTGAGTAAAGCAATTGCTACAATTGGCTTTACAGTTAAACGTGGAAGCTGGAAAAGTAATAATGCCAGTTTATATCAATTCAACCGTTACTTTCTGGACACACTTTTTAAGTGAGGAACTGATGGAAAAAATACAATTTGCTTCTCTTAATGAATCTCACTTTACCTTAATTCATCAGTGGTTTAACAAACCGCATGTTCAGGCTTTTTATTCTCTAAGATCTTGGACATATGATGAAGTTTGCAAAAAATTAATGCCTAATCTGCAAGGTGAAAAGGGGATGAAATGTTTTATTATTTATCATGGGAAACACCCAGTCGGATATATCCAAAGCTATCCTATTAAGGGACATCCTTGGGAAGATCAGGATTTGTCTGATGAAGTTGTTCAAGAGGCTGCTGGCATAGACTTGTTCATAGGAGAAGAAGGATATTTAGGTAAAGGGCTAGGATGTGAAATCATCAATCGGTTTTTAGCGGAATGCATTTGGCCCTTCTATCGATATTGTTTGGCAGATCCAGATGTTCAAAATGAGGCTTCCGTTCGTTTATTTCACAAGTGTGGATTTATCGAATACAAACAAATCCTTTCCAAGGATGCATTAAAGAGGAATGTGACATTGCAATTATTTATCAAAGAAAAATTAAACATTTAAACTTATTGAGTGAGCTAAGAAAATCGGTTTCGCGTTTTTTTTGAAAGTAGTTTGAGTTTACCTTTCAACCATAAATAAAAAAATATAGACAAGTATCAATAAAAATGGTATAATCCTTAAAAAGCCAAAATAAGGAGTTTAAGGCGATGTCACCATCTATTTCTTCAGCAATATCCAGGCAATCAAAGCCAGCAAAGTGTATGAGTCATTCTTTCTTTTCAAGCTTCTCTTTGTCTCTCCTTCTTTCTCTATTCCTTCTTAGCTTATAAAGCTAGTTTCCCATTATTTTTTTTACATTTTTTCTTGTTCAATGAATTAGCCTTCTGCTTTTTCGTCGAATAACTACTATTTTTTTGCTTCTGCAGCAGAAGAATGTTGAAAGCTTTTTTCTTAAATTATTCTAACTAAGCAACTGGCGGTTAGATATTTAAGTTTTAAATTGCAACGCCTTATGTGTTGAAAAACCGCAATTATTTTTAAAGGATAACATGAAGACAATCATTGAAAAAATTTGGAATAGCCATGTTGTTGAAGAACGGGAAGGTTTTCCAGATATACTAGCGATTGATTTACAGCTTGTGCATGAGGTGACTTCACCCCAGGCATTTCAAGTTTTGAAAGAACGCAATCTGCGTGTATTTGCCCCGCACCGCACCTTAGCAACGGTTGATCACAATGTCCCAACAAAACGCGAAGGATTACTCATTCAGAACCCTATTTCGCGTCATCAAATCGAAACGTTGCGCGAAAACTGCCGCACCTTTGACATTCCACTTTTGGATATGGGCAGCGGGTATCAAGGAATCGTGCATGTCATAGGTCCTGAATTAGGCTTTACCCATCCAGGCATGACTATTGTTTGTGGCGACAGCCACACTTCTACGCATGGAGCTTTTGGCGCCTTGGCTTTTGGCATTGGCACTTCAGAAGTGGCTCAGGTATTAGCAACGGGTTGTATTTTGCAAAAAAAACCTAAGACTATGCGCGTGCATTTTAAAGGAGATTTGCCAATAGGGGTGACCGCTAAAGATATCATTCTCGCATTGATTCGGAAAATAGGTGTCAACGGAGCCACAGGCCATGTGATTGAGTACACCGGAGAGCCTTTAAAGACTCTTTCGATGGATGAACGCATGACTATTTGCAACATGAGTATCGAATGTGGCGCGCGAGCCGGGCTAATGGCTCCTGATGAAATAACTTTTGCCTATATAAGAGATAGAATAGGGGCTCCAAAAGGCCCAAAATGGGGCCGTGCACTTGCTTTTTGGAAAACACTCTCAACCGATCAAGGAGCAACTTATGACCAAGAGATTGTCCTTTCCCTTGAAGGCATGGCTCCGATGGTTACATGGGGAATTAATCCAGAACAAACAATAGCGATCAATGAACCCGTGCCAAATCCTCTGGCGTTTTCAGATGAGATGCAAGATCTAGCCGCCAAAGCAATTGCCTACGCCAAGTTGACTCCAGGAAATCCTATCGAAGGCCTGCCAATTGACTATGTTTTTATTGGTTCCTGCACCAATGCACGTCTATCTGACCTGCGCGCGGCTGCCAACGTGATGAAAGGAAGAAAAGTGGCACCCGGAGTAAAGGTTCTCATTGTTCCCGGGTCTGAAACGATACATCGTCTAGCGATCGAGGAGGGATTAGCTGCAATTTTTATTGAAGCAGGGGCAGAGTATCGTGCCCCTGGTTGCAGCATGTGTCTAGCGATGAATGAAGACCGTGTTCCCCCAGGTAAACGCTGCGCTAGTACGAGCAATCGAAACTTTATTGGAAGGCAGGGGCCCGAATCCATTACGCATTTAATGAGTCCTATAATGGCTGCAGCAGCAGCTATAACAGGCAAAATCACAGATATTAGAAACATTTTGTAAGGAGTTAGAATGGACATTATTACATCACAAATGATTCCTATCAATCGCTCTCATGTAGATACCGATCTGATCATCCCCGCTGAATTTCTACGGTCGATCTCTAGAAAAGGCTTTGGGCAGCATCTTTTTGCCCGTTTGCGTGTTTCAGACCAAAACTTTCCCTTGAATTTGGAAAAATACCAAGGAGCAAAGATCTTGGTTGCAAGAATGAATTTTGGCTGTGGAAGTTCACGCGAGCATGCGGCCTGGGCCTTAGCGGATTGGGGAATTCAGGTTATTATAGCGCAAAGTTTTGCCGATATTTTCCATCAAAATGCGTTAAACAATCAAATATTACCCATAGTTCTCCCTGAACAGGTAATAGATGAGATTTTTGCCTCAGAAATTCTGTGCGAGACCTATGAAATGACAGTCGATCTCCTTAATCAAACCGTAAAAATTCCATCGGGCGAAGTTTTCTCGTTTGCAATCGACCCTTACAGAAAAGAATGCCTCCTGCACGAAATGGATGATTTTGACTACCTGGTTTCAAAAAAGGCCCAAATCGAAGCTTTCGAGCAAAAGAATGAGCCTATGCGTTTTTTTGACACAAGGATTGTTCGTCAATCGATGGATCAGGGGGCGGCATCATGAAAAAAACAATTGCGGTCTTAGCGGGAGATGGAATTGGTCCAGAAATCATGTCCGAAGCTATTAAAGTACTTTTAAAAATTGCCGAATGCTTTGGCCATGAATTTATCTTAGACAATGCTCTCATTGGAGGGGCAGCTTGGGAGAAGCATGGCAAACATTTTCCGGAAGAAACAAAGAAGATCTGTGAAGCATCCAATGCAATTCTATTTGGTTCAGTAGGCGGCCCCATTCAGGAGCAAGGAAGCGCCAAATGGAGGGACTGTGAGCGCAATTCGATCTTGCAATTGCGCAAACACTTTTGTTTTCAAACTAATTTAAGGCCTTCCAAAGTATATCCTGCGCTGGCACATTCTTGTGTTCTGAGGCCGGAAATCATTAAAAATGGAGTCGATATTTTATGTGTACGAGAGCTCTCTGGAGATATTTATTTTGGTGAACACCTCCAGGAAGTAATTGATGGGGTTAGAACTGCGCGGGATGTCATGACATATGATGCTCAAACAATCGCTGACATTACCCATGTGGCATTTCAAGCAGCACGCATGCGCAATAAAAAAGTGACTTCTGTCGATAAGGCAAATGTTCTGGCCTGTAGCCAGCTTTGGAGAGAGGTCGTCATTGAAGTTGCGAAAGAATATCCCGATTGCCAATTAGAACATCTTTTGGTTGACAATTGTGCGATGCAACTCATTCGCAGTCCATCGGCTTTTGATGTTTTATTAATGCCTAATATGTTTGGGGATATCTTATCGGATGAAGTCAGCATTTTAGCCGGCTCTTTAGGGATGCTGCCGTCGGCAAGCCTCAATAAACATGGCTTTGGCCTCTATGAGCCTTCATCTGGAAGTGCGCCAGATATTGCTGGTAAGGGAATTGCCAATCCTATTGGACAGATTCTCTCAGCCGCCATGATGCTGGAATATTCGTTTCACCTGACTCAAGAAGCTGCTGCTATCTATCAAGCTGTTGAAAAAAGTTTAACACAGGGGTTTCGAACACTGGATATTACCACCTCGGCTGATCAACTTCGCCCTCTCTCTACTTCAGAGATGGGCGATGTAATTATAAAAAATTTAATAAGTTAAGGAAAAATGCTATGACGACTCAATCTTCATTAATGCCCTTTGCGTATTTTCGCAAAGAAATTGTTCCCTCTCATCAGGCCTCCATTAGTATTGCAAGCCATAGTTTGCAATATGGAACCACTTGCTTTGGCGGCATTCGCGGTTATTTTCGCGGGGGAAAGATCCGTATCTTTCGGCTGGAGGATCATTATTTCAGGTTAAAGCAGGCGGCCAAAATTTTAGGGATGCAAGTGAAATTATCTTGGGAAGATTTTCATGAAATCATCACAGGATTAATTCGCAAGAATGCTCCTCAAAGCGATTTTTATATTCGCCCCTTTCTATTTTCAGAGAATCAAGTCCTAACACCTCGCTTTGATGGGTTAGATTTTGATTTGGCCATTTATGTCGCTCCCTTAAACCACTATTTTGATCCACATCGAGGCCTGCGCTTGATGGTGTCAAGCTGGAGAAAGATCTCCGATACAGCCATGTCGACGAAAGCTAAAGCAGGAGGGTGCTATGTCAATTCCGCCCTAGCGACTTCAGAAGCCAAACGTTGTGGATATGACGAAGCCTTGATGATGGACGAACAAGGTAACATCGTCGAAGCTAGCGTAGCTAATATCTTTGTGGTTTACCGCGGAGAAGTGATCATGCCCGAAGTCGGGGCCTCGATGTTGGAGGGGATTACCAGGCGCACCGTGATAGACTTTTTGCAAGAGGAAGGGATAGCCATCCGCTCTGAAAGGATTGACCGTTCTATGATCTACACCTGTGATGAATTGATTTTGACAGGCACAGCTGCCCAAGTGATGTATGGGCATTCTGTTGATGGCCGAGTAATAGGTCAAGAAGATGTTCCAGGCCCAATATGCCAACGCTTACGGCAAAAATTTACTGACGTCATCGCAAAAACGCACCCTAAATCGTCCAATTGGATTACAGAATTTCATCCCTATTAAAAAAGGAAAGTTAATATGATTAAAATTTTTGACACAACTTTACGAGATGGAGAACAATCTCCTGGATTTGCCATGAACATTCGCCAAAAGCTTCTACTAGCCAGACAGTTGGAAAAGCTGGGCGTAGATGTGATTGAAGCTGGCTTTCCAAATGCTTCAGCGGAAGATTTTGAATCTGTTAAACTTATAGCTGAAACATGCGCGGAAGTTGAAGTATGTGCTTTAGCCAGATGTTATGAAAAAGATATCGAAGCTGCTATTGAGGCCTTGAAAGCAGCCGCCAAGCCTAGAATCCATGTTTTTATCGCCACAAGTGATATTCACTTAAAGCATAAGCTAAAAATTTCGCGCGCGCAGGCCATTGAAAAAGCTGTTGCCGGTGTAAAGATGGCACGCTCCTTTACATCTCGGGTGGATTTTTCTCCCGAAGATGGCACGCGATCCGATAGAGGATTTTTGATTGAAATTCTGTCGGCGGTTATTCAGGCTGGAGTTGATACCATTAACATTCCAGATACAGTGGGATACATGACCCCGCAAGAGTATGGAGATTTGATCGGTTTTTTAAGCAAAAATGTTCCAGGTATAGAAAATATGATCATTTCCACCCATTGCCACAATGACTTAGGACTTGCCGTTGCTAATAGTTTGGCAGGCGTTTTGCAAGGGGCCAGACAGATCGAATGTACGATTAATGGAATCGGCGAAAGGGCCGGCAATGCTTCCCTTGAAGAGGTGGTCATGACGTTAAAAACTCGCCAAGACCTTTATCAAACGTCCACAAAGGTTGACACCACTCAACTTTTAGCTACCAGTCATTTATTGTCTCAGATCACAGGACACAAGGTTCAAGCTAATAAGGCCATTGTGGGAAAAAATGCTTTTGCACATGGGGCGGGTATTCATCAACATGGGATGATTTCCGAGCGCTCAACCTATGAAATCATGAAACCCGAAGACGTAGGGTTCTCTTCAACGCATATCTTCCTAAGCAAACACTCAGGGCGGCATGGATTGGATCATCGTTTAAATGAGCTGGGAATAAGTTTACCTCCTGAAAAACTCGACCAAGTTTTTGCTAAATTTAAGGCATTAGCAGACAAGAAGAAGCATATTTACGATGAAGACTTAATTCTTCTTTCCACAGAAGGCGAATACCAAAGAAAATTTGAGTTGATTTCATTAAAAGTCATGAGTGAAGCCCAGCAATCCGCCAAAATTCAAGTGTGCTTTCGCATGGGAGATCAAAAGATCGATGTGACCGCTGAGGACAACGGCCCTGTTTCCGCCCTCTACAAAGCCATCGCAACCCATGTGGAATTGCCCGGCATGCTGACAGAATTTAATATTCAAGCCTGCACACCCGAACAAGAAGCCTTAGGCATAGCCTATATCTCCTGGCAGGAAGCCGAGGGGATACTATGGCAAGGACATGGTGCCGATACGGACATTGTTATGGCTGCGGGATATGCCTTTATCGATATGCTTAATGGCCGTGACGTCAGGCAACAAAGATTAAACAAACCCCAAATATAATTTTCATTGAAGGTAAAAAAATGGATCTTTCATTTTCTAATAAATTAGTCGCTGTAATGAATGAAAAAATTGAATCTGGCATTATTATGAATGCACTGGCTCATATGTGCATTGGATTTGGCTCGGAAATTGGAAAAGAGCCCTTACGGCTAACAAATTATATAGATGCTGATGGGGGCAGTCATCCAAGCATATCCGAGATGCCCTTTATGATTTTGAAAACCAATTCAAATAAAATCAGAAATTTGCGACAGGCAGCCCTAGAAGCTGGAATTAAATTTGTGGATTTTACCAATACCATGACAGTAGGAACCTACATAGAACAGCTCGAGCGTACCAAACAAACCAAAGAGGCAGAACTTATGTATTATGGAATTGTTTTGTTTGGCGAGTGGGAGAAAGTGTCAGAGCTAACACGAAAATTCTCACTGTGGAAATAATTCCCCTTTGTTCAATGCGATCAAGCTATTGAGAAGAAGGCTTCTCTGTAGCTTGATCATATGGGACTATATGCCCGTAGCTGAAAAAACCATTCTTAGCCTTCTGGACAAAGCAACCAAAAATGTAATCAGTTGTGAAGTTTCTAAGAACGATCTTTTAAGTTAGTTAAATCACCAAATCAAGAATTCATGATTTGGTGATTTACTTTTACTCACCCAAACTTGCAAATGGGTTCGTTTGGTAAAAAAAGCATACTATTATTCAAAAGAATAAACTTATAGCCTAGAACACAACTTTCTTTCTTTTTTCAAAGAATGAAGCCTGATACAAAGAATGAAAAATGAAACGGTCGTTATCATGTTGATTTAGCTCGACTCTTCCATAATTCTGCAAGCCTTATCATCAACGCTTTTTTATCAAGCTGTTATTCGGAGTCTGCAAATATTTTTTCAATAATAATGAATCCCCTAGATTTATTATAAATATTAACTGTCCGCATTGAATTAATAAACGCCGAGGTATTGACCCAAACTGGAGGATATTTAAACCTAGCTACATCTAATACTAAAAAGGAATCGCTTTCAGCCTCATAAGCTGCTATTGGAGACCAATGACCACCACCCTCTTGCTGTAATTCCTTTCTTTGATAAAGAGCAAGAACACACTGATTGGGGTTTTTGAGAGCAGAAATTATCAAATCGCGTATTTCTTCTTGAGAAAAATCTAAACCTTCATATTTCAGGACTTTAACTGGGAAGACTTTTAGAACCATTGCTAAGTCTTCTAATGACATGCCTCGCTGGGCTACATCATTTTGATCGATGACACCAAGCACATCATCCGAAAAAAACTCTTCTTGAGTAAACATACGGTATTTTCCCAAAAATTTGGATTGGGAAGCTTCGATTGATAAAGTGTTTAATGTGATTACAGAGGTAGCAATACTACAATAAGTTGGACGAATTTGGGATTCATAGTATCGGAGTAACTTCCAAAAATTTTCCTTTGCATCGCTTTTTTGAAGACGTGAAATCCCTTCAGCAGAATCCTATTTCTCCCATAACTCATCTTCTTGAATAGAAGCAGAAGCTGCAAGTTGAGATTTTATACTATCCTCTGAAGCAAACATACACTGAGAACATAATACAAATAAAATTGTTAAAATAAATTTCATTTATTAAATCGTTTTAATTTTAAGAGTATTATAATTTATTTATATTTTTAAATTCAACCTGTTTTTAAACATCAATTTATTGAATTAATTGTTTTTATTATTTTAAAAATAAATGTCTAGTTTTTACGATTGAACTATTGTTTTGACTTCAGATGAAAAAAACTAACAATGGTGCACTGTTGGTGCACTGAATTGAATATTGCACCATCAAAATCCCGTAAAATCCAGTAGCGTTTTAGGCATAAAGCATTTATCAGCTTGTGCATAGCGGTTGGATGGTAATGGGTAATATGAAAGGCGACCGCCCTCATAATCCGTCAGTCTGTCTCTAGAATTTCTTTTGTTTTATCCTCAAAAACCTTATCGTCATATACTTTAGAGTGCCATCACTTTGAGTGGTCATTCTATGAATAATCCATGGATTTACCCCTCTTGGACCAACTGAGGACCAAATAGGGACGACAACGAGCATCACATGACGATAGACCAATCAACCGAAGCTTCAACAGCTGACCCAACATATACCATCAAAAGTAGGGTCATTGATATGAAGCAGTTAGAAACACTCAAGAAGAATCTTCCCAAGGGAATTGATATAAGAATTAGTTCAAATAATGTTATTACCTTCAGGGCACGTTTTAGAAAGCGAGGCCATCCAGAGATTACTCAAACATTTCCTGATCTCAAACTTGCAAAGCATTGGCTCATTGAACAAAACCGCAACGCGATGATGGGCATTCATCTACCTCATCTAAAAGCATCAAAACGAACCTTGGCAGAGGCTGTTGATCGCTACCTTGAAACAGTTCTTCCTCGTAAGCCAGGCAATGCAGAAAACACCACCAGACATTTGAATTGGTGGAAGAAACAATTAGGCGAATTCGCTCTTTCGGCTATTCGGCCCCAAATGATTGCTGAGAAGCGAGATGAGTTAAGTAAGGGAACAGTTCGAGGGAATCAGCTGCGTAATCCCGCGACGGTCGTGCGCTACCTTTCGCACCTATCTCACCTCTTTACCATTGCTTGTAAGGAGTGGGAATGGGTGTCGGAAAATCCAGTAAGGAAAGTTTCCAAGCCATCTGTAAGCCCAGGTAGGGTTAGATATCTGGAAAAAGAGGAAATCAAGACACTACTTGATTGCACCAAACAGAGTAAAAGCAAAGATTTACATGCTGTTGTCATTATTGCGCTCGGTACGGGCATGCGGTTAAGTGAAATCATGAATCTTCGCTGGGAGCAAGTAGATGTAGTTAATGAAGTGATCAAGCTATCCACTTCAAAGAACGGTGATCCTCGTTTCATTCCTCTGAAAGGGTTTGTTCTTGAGACTGTCAAAACTAAGACTGATCCAAAAGGTGTCAAGCCTAAGGATTTGCTTTTTCCTTCACCATATGATGTCAAAAAACCAACAGACATTCGCTCGGCATGGGAAACAGCCATCAAGAAAAGCGGAATTCAAAATTTTAGGTTCCATGATTTACGACACACTACAGCTTCGCATTTAGCCATGAGCGGAAAAGGACTGCATGATATTGCTTCCTTGCTGGGCCATAAGGACTTACAAGTAACCAGAAGATACGCCCACTTATCAAACGCACATAAGGCAAAAATGGTAAGCGAACTAAACTCAAAAATATTCGATGAGGAGATATTAAAAGATGGGACTTGATTATGCAGACGATTTGTCTGAATGCGACTATGAATATTGGCTGAAGCTTGATTTAGTAACAATCATGCAAATTAGCTTCATTGCCTGTGGAAATGAACCTCCACATGATAACGGAGATTTTTTCCGACACTCAGCCGATTATCAAGATCAGCATAAAGTGTATAACTTACTCCTGAATGCTATGGAAGCGAATAAAATTAAGACGACCTCTAAGGATGAAATATCTGCAAAAGCATCGCCTCTTGAATGGTTAACACACCTCACACGTAAATGTTACTCACTCCCTCAATATCTCGGCAGCTTTCTTTTTTCAAATCTTCCTTGTGGGGTTCCTATGGATGAAGATGATATGCAGCTTTCTCAACGTTCTAAAGAGTCTTATCAAAATAAAGAAGTTAGGGGGGACAACAAGGTATTAAAGGCTCTAATTCAAACTTTACTTGATCTTTACCCTGATTTACCAAAAGCGGAACTAATTAAACTCCGTCCCATAAGCCACTATGCCAATGGTGCATCACATCCCGAGGAATCACTCATGAAGATGATTTCAGAGATTGAAGGCAAAAATCGGGGTGGAGGTCGTATGCCTAGTGAAAAGTTAGAAAAAATAAAGAAGGATATTCCTAAACATTGGTTACCTATTCCCAAGAAAGCCTAAACTAAGACCGTTTTAGCTATATCTAGAAAATACCTGCTATTACCTTTCTTCACATAAAAGGTATTTCAGTGCACTCATACACTATTCTAAGCGTTTTTCTTATGTTTTATTTGAATTAATTTATCGCACATAGCGGTAAAGAACATTCAATAAAATTATGGAGAAACACCATGGAAGAAAAGAAGCCAAGACGCTTAATCCCCTTAACCAAATGGAATCAATTCCATTTATGGCCTACGATTGGCGGCCTTCGCCATCTCGTAGCCTTTGCTAAGCAAAAAAACTTTGAGCAAGTTCTTGTCCGTGCAAATGGAAGAGTTTTAATTGATGAAGAAGCCTTCTTTAAATGGGTCAGTGAATCAAAAGAAGGAGGTTATCATGTATAAGAAAAACTACTCTACTGATATACAGCAACTTAAGTCTGATATAGATCTTAAATCATTCTATGAGAAAGAACTGGCCGTACATTTAAAGACCCATTCCAGCAAGCCATGGAGCCTTGCTGGACTTTGTCCCTTTCATAGTGACAGGAAAAGCGGAAGCTTCTACGTCAACCTCAATACAGGAGCTTACAAATGCTTCTCTTGCGGCATAGGCGGCGGTGATGTGATTGACTTCCTTTGCAAGAGACATCAGCTTTCATTTAAAGAAGCCATTTCTGAACTTTCTCATGTATGGAGGGGATCATGTTAGATTTGAATCTACCCTCTGCAATTTCAAGAACTAACTTAGAATATGCTTGGCACTATCAAGATCAAGAGGGGCAAT
>PEQL01000009.1 GCA_002786175.1 Parachlamydia sp. | reverse complement strand
TCGCCTAAAGGCGAAGGCTTCTAGGGATTAAACCCAAGCCATCTAATCCGAGGGCTAAAATATTTTGCGCAGCATTCAAGTCTCTACTCGCCTTGTATCCACATTCCATACACAAATGTGTGCGTTCTGATAGTTTCTTTTCTATACAATTTCCACATTGACTACAGGTTTGTGAGGTGTAAGCAGGATTGACAACTCCTAGTTTCCTACCAGCTTCTGCCGCTTTGTAGGTAAGAAATTGACAAAACTGATTCCAACTTGCATCGCTTATGCTTTTTGCTAGGTAAGAACCTTGCATCATTTTTTTAATATTTAGATCTTCAATACAAATATATTGAAATTGATTGATGATTTGCCGTGAAGTCTGATGGCAAAAATTAGAACGTTTATTTCTAACACGCCTATGGATCTTTTGAACCACTTTCTTTTGTTTTTTTCTTCCAGAGCTACCTATTTCTAGCTCTGAAAGTTTTCTCTGAGCTTTTACTAAATTTTTTTGTTCTTTTTGAAAAAACCTAGGGTTTTTAATCTCTTCCCCAGTTGAAAGAACCGCCAAATTTTCAAGCCCTACATCAATCCCAACTGATTTTTCAGTTGATTCCAACTCTTTCGTGTTCACTTCACAAGAAAAACATGCAAACCATTTTGCTCCTTCTTTTATAATTGTACATGTTTTAATTTTCCCGTCGATTGATCGATGTTGTTTGATTCAGACTCTACCTACCTTAGCTATCTTTAATTCCTTACCATCGAGTTCAAAACCACTTTGTGGAAAACAAAAACTATTGTAACGGTCACAGCCTTTAAAACGAGGAAATCCTGGTGTTTCTCCATTTTTACAACGTCTAAAAAAATTCTGAAAGGATTTGTCAAGCCTTACTCCTACATCTTGCAAGACTTGCGAATGAACAAGATCTAATGAAGGACGCTCTATTTTTAAGGCAGGGATCACTATAAGTTGATCATATTTAGTAAGCTTAATCTCCAATTCATGAGCAGAAATTCTTTGTTCTAAAAAAAGATTGTATAACCAACGGCATTCGTCTAAAATTTTTTGCAAGCTTTTAGACTGCTTTTTGGTTAACTTAAGAACAAATTTATAAGCTTTGAGAATATTCATGGCATGATGATATTCTTGGCCTATGATTAAAGCAACAAATTAGCATTATGGGGAGGTCAGTTATGGTCTCCAAGTTATTTTGAGGGTAGGTGTGGAGGAGCACCATTAGAAGTAATTAAACAGTATATAGACCCCCAAAATACTCCCCAGAATTAGCGCCTTACATCCCATCCATAAATGGATGGGTTTTACGGCGTTTATGATAAAATTCGACAAGATTTTTTAGGCGGCGCAAAGATCACTGTCAATGGAACCCCAACTTTTTTTATTAATGGGCATCGTTACAATCAACGATTCGAAAATCTTATTGAAACTAGCGATGCTACTCTCTTAAATGAACAGTGATAGAAGCAACCTGGCTGCGTCACTTGTTCCCTTGACGCCTTCGTTCAATTTTTTTTCGCAAAGCTTATAACAAAAACCTCAAAGGCCCCTCTCTTAAAAGCTTGTGAATGGGATTAAACGCAAAAGCGCAACGTAAAGGAAAAGATTGCGAAATCCCCCGAGCTTTGCTATACTATTTATCAGTGCATTTTTTTTTAAAACCAAAGGAGTTTTTCCATGACAAAAGAAATCGTAAAACATCGTAAAGATGAAAAGAAAAAACCTACGCTAACAGCTAAAGAGAAAAAAACAAAGAAGCAAGAAAAAAAGCAAGCCAAAAAATAATTGCTTAGGTAGGTTCATAGGGGGGTTAAGAGTCATCTAAACAACAAGCAGTGACTTCCCAGCCACCCCCTAAAGCTTTATAGAGTGCAATGAAATGTGTATGCAGCTGAATCTGGCTTTTTAAAAATGCATCTTCTAAAGCAATTAGAGAACGTTGAGCCACCAACACCTCTAGATAATCTTTTAAACCCCTCTCATAAAGCTGAAATGTTTGTTCATATGCTTCCTGGCTATGTTTCTTAGCCAAAGCTAATTGCTGATGCCTTTCCAATTCTTGGTGAAATGAAGCAATGGCATTTTCTGTTTCTTCCAAGGCATATAAGACCGTCTTTTGGTAGATATAAAAAGCTCTTTCCGTTTTTATTTTGTTCAGATCGATATCTTGTTGAATCAATCTGCTATTAAAAATCGGAGCGAGTAATTGTGGACCAGCAAACCATGTAAAACCTGCCTGACTCAGATGCGTCGTTAAGTCCCCAATAAATCCTCTTAAGGAGAGCCTTGGAAAAAGATCAGCCATCGCGCTGCCCACCCTTTCAGTGGCTGCAGCTAGCTCCCTCTCAGCTTGGCGAATGTCTGGCCGATTCCTTAAAAGCTCTGACGGAATACCCAAAGGCTTGTAGCAAGGCAGCTGAGGCATTGCCTGATAGGTAGTCAGTTCCCAAGACAACTCTCCTGGAAAACAACCAAGAAGAATAGAAAGACGGTGGATGGCGCGTTTAATAGCCAGTTCAATCAAAGGTTTTTCAGCGGATAAGAGGCGCAGTTGTTCTTCTGTATGCCATTGATCGATAATGCTTGAAAACCCCGATGTCACTAATCCCTGCGTGAGTTTAATGGCGTCTTTTTGGGCTTCAATGTTCTTCTCAGTCAGACTTAAAAGCGCTTGTTGCCCGCGAAGATCAATATAGTTTTTGGCTATTTCAGCTGAAAGAGAAACCATCGTATCGCGCAACCCTTCAATTGCCGCCCCAACTTCTGCGCAGGAAGCGCTAATTTCATGAGCAGTTTTCCCAAACAAATCAATTTCCCATTCGGCGTCAAAGCCAGCTTCAAAAAAATTGATATCCCGATGCGAACCGCTTAGGTTTTTTTTGCCTAAAATAGTACGTAGGATTTTATTGGGATAGTGCACATGTCCGTAATTAACCGTCGCATCGATATGAGGGTATAGTCCTGCTTGCATTCCCACACCAGCTCTGCGTGCTTCCTGAATTCTTGAGATGGCAATAGAAACATCGAGGTTTTGCTGTGCCGCTCTTTCGATTAGAGAAATAAGCAGGGGATCGCGCAAAGCTTCCCACCACACAAAGCAACTCACAGAGTCTGTATTCATCTCATTTTTCTGATCGCTTCCCCACTCATGAGGAACTTCCATCAAAGGAGGCGTGTATTTTGGCCCAATGCTCATGCACCCTGTCAAAAAACAGCTTGTTAATGTGATCCATCCAACAAATTTTTTCATTGGGAAGCTTCCCTCTCAATAAATACATCCATCCGGGCGCCCACAAAAAGATGAGAATCAAACTTTTTTATTTTATAGATAATCTGAAAAATCCTGGTGTCGACTTTTTCATTGATATCGTTAGTCACATCTTTTTTAGCGACCAGCAAAGGTTCTACGCGGACGAACTCTAAAGGAAATTCAAGGCTTGAATCTCCCTGTAAGAAGGCCACAGCAGGAGCATGCGAATTAAAATTAGCCACCTCAAGCTGATTGATGCTGACGCGCAGGTCTAATTCGCTGGTATCGCCAATGATCATGATAGGCAAACGAGAGCTTCCCGAAGAAGAAAATTCCCCTTCATGAATCTTAATTTGCAATACTGTGCCATCGATTGGAGAACGGATCATGGTGCGTTGGATATCCGTTTCTATTGAAGACACGTTAGCTTTGGCATGCATGACTTCGTAGCGAGCAATTTCTAGATCTGGCTTCCAAGAACCAGACTTAACTTTTTCATATTTAGCTTGCGCCTCATTGAGTTTTTCTTGCGCTTGCTGCAACCTAAATTTGCGCCGATCTTTTTCCTCTTGGCTAATGGCGCGTGGATCGGGTAAATTCTGTACCATTTCATTTTGAGCTTGTGCCTGGGCATACTCTGTTTGCGTATTTTTAAGCATTGCCTCGGCCGAGATCAGATCGTCTGGATGGGGCAAAGCTTCGAGTTTTTGCAATTTGGCTAACGCGCTGCGATAGGCTATTTGCTTCACACGCAGATCTGCTTTTAAATCCCGGCTTTCGATTTGAAAAAGCATATCGCCTTTTTTGACTTTTTCTCCAACAGTGACAAACACTCTTTCCACAATCCCGTTTACGGGTGTACCAATCATAATATTCCCTGAGACTGGCTCAACGACACCAACGCCTGAAATATAGGCATGAAAAGGGGATCTGGGAGGAGGAATTATATGTTCGCGAATCGTACTAGGTTCTTGATCTTTCCAAAACGAAAATATGATGAGCAGGAGACTGCACAAAGTTATTGCAATAACGGCATAAAAATAATTTCTATTCATATTTCATTCTCTGTGGTTAAAAGGCCATCATTCATGCTCACGATGCGATCAGCAAATGGAAAAATGCGATGATCGTGTGTCACTACAAACACTGCTCTAGAGGCATGAGCCAACTCTCTTAAAAAACCCATGATTTCAAGTCCGGATGCCTGATCTAACGAGCTGGTGGGTTCGTCACAGACCAGAATGCTCGACTCATTGATCATCGCCCGCCCGATAGCGATGCGTTGTTGCTGCCCTCGGGAAAGACTTAAGGGAGAAAAATGGGCGCGCTTTGTCATATTTAATTGATTCAAAATCTCCATGGCTTTGGCACTAGCAACTTCTTCGCTTTGGCCTGCTACTAGTAAAGGAAGCGCAATATTTTCTTGAATAGTCAAAGTTGGAATCAAGTAAAGGGACTGGAAGACAACACCTAATGAAGTACTTCTCAAATGAGCTTTTTCATCTTCTGTCATCTTGCTTGCATTCTGGTCTAGGATATATAAATCCCCTTCATCTGGAGTCAAAATAGTCGTCAAGATAGAAAGCAAGGTTGTTTTACCCGATCCCGAAGGCCCCACCATTAATGTGAGCTGGCCATGATAAACATCTAAATTTATTCCTTTTAAAGCCTCTACGCGACATTCATTGGCCCCGTAACTCTTGCGAATATTTCTGCAGCTAATCGCAACTTCTTTCATGATCAATTCCCCATGAGCATTTTGGGATCCGCGCGGAAAACATTGCGAATGCTTAACACAGCTGTAAAAATACAAATAATAAAAGCTACTGTGGCTGTAAATAATAGAAGCTGCCAAGGAAATAGGAAGGCCAGAGCCGTATTTTTAATCGCAAATCCCCAGAGAAGAGTTGCTGCAGTGCCCAGCACATACCCGATAACCCCTACAAGCACCGCCTGTAAGACGATCATCTTGAGAATCATTTTCTGATTCCCTCCTAAAGCCTTCATCAAGGCATAATAACTGATGTTTTGCAGGGTTAAAATATAAAATATTTGACCGGTAATGGAAAATCCGATAATAAGCCCCAGGCCAACTGAAAGACCGAAATTAATTAAAATGCCGGTTTTTAAAAAATATTCAGCAATTTTTCTTTTAAATTGATCACTTGTCAAACCATCAAATTTTGTGAAGGCATTCAGCCGATTCAATACACTCTCGACATTGGCATCCTGTCTGGTTTTAGCAGCAATAAAAGCGATTCTTGTCACTGACGTAAATTTTTCAAACTGGCTATTAGAAGTAAACATGATGGGCTGAGGAAAAAATCCGGGAGTAATTTTGGCGATTCCCACCACCACAGCCCGATGGTTATTGACTTCAAAAGTATCCCCAATTTTAACGGGTTCAATAGTTCCATCCGGCAGGGTACGGGCTAACGACCCTCTGGCAGAATCGATATCGATAATCACGCCATCCTCTCGATGCAAATCCCGCACATTTCCTTCTATCATTTCCGAAGGAGCTCCAATTAAAGTCGCATCATCCAGCCCATAAAGCTGAGCCATTTTGAAAACCCCCGACTCCATGGCAATGGGAATATCGATCAAATTGATGGGAACCGCCCACTCAATACCTTGAGTGCTGCGCACGACATCGAGATACTCTACAGGCATGGAACGAATGGCCCCTTCCCCTTGAGTAGAAGGATCTACCACCCAGATATTAGGCAATGAAATATCAGTTACCATGCGGTAAGATCTTGAGACCAGCCCGAGAAATATGGCTGATTGTTGAGAAATTAACAGCGTCGCAAGGAATACACCGAAGATGCCCCCTAAAAATGAGGCTCGATTTCCTACAAGCATTTTAAAAGCTACAGCAAGCATAAATTAAATCAGTGATGAAAGGTTAAGTTCTGTTAGGCAGTGCATTCGTCACTCTACCTAAATCGCTTTTCAAATGACAATAATATTTTTTATATTTGCCATCTTTCTTTTAGACGGAGATGTTTAGAACTCGCATCAGAGCTCTCAAGGCAGAAACCCCAATAATGGGATTGCTAAACAAGAGATAGGTTGGCTGGGAAACAGGCATAAATTTTTTAAAATATCTCCTGCGACATTGCAAGGGAAAAAACCAATTTACAACCTTGAATAAGCGGCGCGCGATCAAAGTAATCACGGGATTCAACCCTCTTACTTCTCCCAGTTGTTTGCCAGAACCCGCTCCGAGAGATAGGAAGTGACATCCCGCATCGCGTAATTTTTCTATAACATGAAGAACTAACAATTCGCTTGTTCCCGCTGGCGCATCCGGCAAAGCCATTAAAAAACTAATGACCCAGCCCTGGCGAATCTCAATTTGCTTTAAGAGTAGCACTCCTACAATTGCACCCCCTTGCTTAGCATAAAACCAACGACTCCCTTGACGATTGGCAAAAAGTTCGACCGTCCCTAAAAAAATTTGCGGGCCCCTGCGCAGTTTTTTCCAGATCTTGACAGCATCCTCTAAGGCGTTTTCCATATGCGCATCATTTCCACTATATTCGCCTACCGAGATATGATTTTGACGTGCATGATTGATCTTCCAGCGTAATTTTTCCCCTTTTCGACCTTTTGTAGGATCGACCTCGGGATCAACAACCAATTCATCTCCACTTTGGATTAAAACAGAGCTGACATTTTGGATAGCCCAATGAGCAAACTCCTTAGAAGCAAGGATGTAGATCACATTCCAATTTTTTTGCCGGCAATATTCGTGGAAAGCAAAGGTAAGCTCTGCCCGGTCTTCTTTTGCACAAACAGGCTCGCTAATTACCACGGCATGCTTAAATTCCAGACGATAACCTATAAAGCCTTTAACACTTGGGATGGAAAACAGACTGCAGGAAGGATCGAGTAAAATGACTGCGGGAGGATGACCAAAGCGTTTGATCAGCTCCGCTATGTGACCTGTTTCAGTGCATAAAACCTGTGTCTCTTTTTCTTGTATCAAAACCAAAACAATCTCCTGGGTGAGCCATGCTATTTCACTTATATCTAATAAAATGATTCATATAGATTTTGATTTTTTTAGTGCATCAAAAAAACTCTTAGGCTTACCTAAACTACTGGTAATAAGCTTTATATTAAGTTGCTCTCAGGACTAAATTTCCTTATATATTTTTCTATAAAACTCAAAAGATGTTAACATATTTAAAAGTGCCTTTTTAATTTTTATTAATTAATATAGGAGATTTGTTATGAAAACAGAACAATCTTGCGGCATAAAATTAGAGGAAGCTAAAAATATTATTGCAGCCGCAGAAAAAAAGGCTGAAGAAATGGGGCAGCCGATGAATATTGCGATAGTCGACGAGGGAGGAAATCTTCTCGCCCACGTCAGGATGGATGGTGCGTGGATCGGAAGTATAGATATCGCTATTAACAAAGCCTACACTTCCAAAGCTTTTGATATTTCCACCAAAGAACTGGCAACCCATTCACAACCCGGGCAGGAATTTTATGGAATCCAACAGTCTAACCATAGCCGGATCATGATTTTTGATGGTGGAATTCCTCTAAAAAGGAATAACAAAATTGTGGGAGCCATTGGAGTGAGTGGTGGTTCTGGCAAGCAAGATCAGGCCGTGGCACAAGCCGGGGCCACTTTTTTTAATACCTAATTGACTAACTTTGAGGATTAGACTAGACTTCATGGCTTAAACCTGAGGAAAATTCATGAATGTCTATGTCTATAAAAAATGTTCTACATGTCAGGCAGGCCTAGCTTTTTTAAGGGAGCGAAAAGTCGAGTTTTTTCTCAAGGAAATTACGGAAACACCTCCAACACTCGATGAATTACATAGGATGCTAAACTTCCAAGGCAATTTAAAAAAACTTTTTAATTCCTCTGGCTTGCTCTACAAAGAATTGCATCTGAGTGAACAGTTAAAAACAATGCCTGTCGAGCAAGCCCTTGCCCTGTTGCACCAGCACGGCATGCTTGTAAAGCGCCCATTTCTGATTGCGCAAGATTTTGGATTCACCGGCTTTAATGCCCAAGAATGGTCTAAAAAGCTTTAATAGGGCGCAATGGCATGCTGAACGGCTGCACTTAGCCCCTTGGTCATTTGGTGAATAATCGTATCGATGTTTTCAATGCCATAGGCCTCAGCTAATGCTTTAATTTCATCATGCCCTAACCATACCGAACCGGCTTCATCCTGCCAAACAGCTACGCGCAACGGAAGAGCTGCTGCGATGCTTTGATTGCTAAGCATTAAATGTGTTCCTAGAGCAGGATTGCCAAAAATAAGGGTTTGTGTTGGCCTGAGATTCAAATTAGCTTTGGCTGCTCCTTGAGCATGATCCACTCTGGCCATGATCTGCACCCCTTTCATTTTCAGAAAAGCTTCCAAACGATCCATAGTTGTAGCTACATCATAGCAACTTTCGAAACACACAAGTTCATTTGATCCAACAGGGGGCCCTAATTTAGCGCTGAATGCCCCTGCAATCCGTCGAGCCAATTCTGTCAGGTCTACCTGTTCCTTATTAGCGCAAAGAGTCACGCAAACCAGTTCATTAGGATCGGTAAACCGACTTAGGTAACATGAAAAACCCGGAACATTTCCACGAATGCTCATCAGGCCTGGATGCCCATAAAAGCGCCATCCAGCATTGGCTTGGATTTGTGTCCCATCATTTAGGCTGACTGCATGATAGATAAGATCGCGGTTTTCCTTCTTCTTGACTAGAATACTTCCCGCTAAAGCAATGTCCCATAAACTAATGTCCTCTGCCGAAGCCCATAATGAGGCATAGGCATTCAAACCACTCGCATTGTTTCTGGGCACTAACGTATTTTTGCCATCAATTTCAGCATAGCCTACAGCTGTTTCTGACGGATTAATGTAGGCACTTTCTAGAAGAAATTCTTTATGCCTTGGATTGGACTGGCTCAGGGCCTCCTGTTTAATTTGTTTAAAATCAGAAGGGAAGAAGGTGTTTTTTAATCCAATGCGTTCGATTTGATTTTTTTTCACAAAAGCTTCATAACTCATGCCGCTGAGACGTTCGATAGCTAATCCTAGCAAAAGAAAGTTAGTGGCACTTTGCGCAACTTGTGTCCCCGGCTGAAATAATAACGGCTGATCTTTCACCAATGCCAGGAGTTGGCTTGGCTGATATTCCTTGGAAAAATCAAAAGCAGGTTGTTTAGTATAATCAGGCAATCCTGAAATATGTCCGAGCAGTTGTCTAAAAGTGATACCTTGCCAGGTTTTAGGCACCTCTGTCAGATATTTTCCAAGTGCATCCTCTAATCCAAGCTTGCCTTCCTCAATCAGCTGCATGATGGCAACCGCAGTGTATGCACAGGTAATTTGACCGATATTCCATAAAGTTTTGGTGGAAGCTAACAATCCTTGCTCACTATTTGAGCGTCCATAACCCACAACGCGAGGGATGTAAGGGGCTTGTACAATGGCAAGGGTCATGCCGGGAATGGCATGTTCTTCCATAAAATCAGCAATCATGGCATCAATCGTCACCCCTTCAAATTGCACAACGGGATTTCCTCTTTCAGCAAAAACTTTTGGGGTGGATGTCAGCATGATTAATCCAAAGATTAGTGATTTATATGGCATGTTAAGAATTTCCTATCTGTTTAAATTCTTTCCTATCATATCAAAAGATTTTTTAGCGCTAGAAATCTTCATTACTAAAGATCGAGACTCATGTTCCATTGTGTATAATCATAGTCCATTCACAGTGATCTTCTCGTTCTTCTTCTTTAAATAAAAGATGCTTTAACTGAATTTTAAAAGAAGTAATAGCCGAGTATTTTTTCAATAATTCCTCAGTGCTGACATGCAAAAAAGTGAGTGGATTGTATTTAGAGTAATATTTTTTAAAAAGCTTGACCATATCCCCCTTGATGTCAAAAAAGTTAACATAGCTATCTTTTGAGATATTTTTCATATAATCAAAGGAAATAAAGAGATAGCTCTTTTCATCTTTAATAGGAGATAAGTCTTCCAATTCTAATTCAAAAGAAAAATGTTCTGTCATCCCCCTGACTTTATCATAATATACAGTACTGCAGCGGTCATGAGGTTTAGTGGGGGAGGCAAAAACTCTTAATTGAGAAGTAATCTCATCCAGATTTGGAAATTCTTTGATGAGGTGGAGGATTAAATCTTGATTTAAGATTTCCCAGTAAGCAGCTTTATCCTCATAGTTTTGAATAAAAGTTAAGACTATTTCACGCATGTGCTCTAAATTGAGCCCTTCTATCGCATAATCGCCTACAAAGCTATCATTGAATGAAAGATCTAGTTCTACTTTATGTAAATCAAATCGGTGATCCAATACGATGTTTTTGATGTGGAGGTTATAAGAATGTTCGAATGATGTGTTCTCATGCGCATAACCGATGACCGAAAGGTGCAAAACAATCAGAAAAAAACAGTATCTGAGCCAACTCTTTTTCATTAGACTCTCCTTGAAAAATTAAAGATTTTTTGCACGTTAGCACCTAAGCAATAAATTTTCCATAGAAATACCAAGCTTTGGTGCATCCCTGCACCATCCTGGCTACAGCCTGATTTGGCACATCCCTTTTTCTCACTTGAACAATTAAATTTATTCATTGATAGTGCAAAAGAAGTAACCTTTACCATGTATATCCCATGCCTGAATCCCCTGCAATTGAAGTTTTAGAACTTAGCCGCTACTACAACAGCTACGCGGCGGTTGATCATATTTCTTTTAACATCCAGGCAGGGACCATTTTTGGACTTTTGGGTCCAAATGGCGCGGGTAAAAGTACAACGATCAAGATGCTAACAACTCTGCTGCCTGCCTCTTCGGGTACAGCATGCATTTTTGGATATGATATCAATCGCGACCCAGCGCAAATTCGGCAAATCATCGGTTATGTGCCGCAACTGCTCTCAGCGGATGGCGAATTGACCGCTTACGAAAATCTACTCCTCTCTTGCAAACTGTATGGATTGCACCATACCTATCGTGACAGACGTATCGGCGAAGTCTTAGAATTTATGGGTTTAACACCACATACAAATCAATTAGTTAACCAATATTCCGGAGGGATGATTCGGCGCTTAGAAATCGCTCAGGCATTGGTGCACGAACCGCGCGTGCTGTTTCTTGATGAACCAACGGTGGGCTTAGATCCAGCTGCGCGCAAAACTTTGTGGAAACATATTCAAGAATGGCGTAAGCAGTTTGGTACGACCATTTTGATGACCACGCATGATATGGATGAGGCTGATACATTATGCGATATTGTAGCATTTATGCATTTAGGGCGGATTGTGGCAATGGATACCCCCTGCCACTTAAAAGCAAAACTAGGCCCAAAATCTAGCCTTGACGACGTGTTCATTTTGCATACTGGCAGTTCTATAAAAGAAACTGGAGACTTTACCAATGCCAAACAAATCCGAAACACCATATCCCATCTTTAACTTATGCAGGCAAAGAGCGGAACAAATCATTGCGATTGTAGAGGCAGACCTGCGCAAGCTGCGCCATGATCCCTATGAATTGTTCACCCGCATGATACAGCCTGCCATCTGGCTGCTAATATTCGGCCAAGCGATGGCCAAGACAAAGGCGATCCCAACTGGTTCATTGTCTTATTTAGATTACATCGCGCCCGGCATTTTGGCTCAAAGCATCCTCTTTATTGCGATTTTTTACGGCATCGCCTTGATTTGGGAAAGAGACATGGGAATTTTGCATAAAATCTTAGTCTCACCCACCCCTAGATCCATCTTAGTGATTGGCAGAGCGATTGCCGCCGGTTTTCGCGGTCTCTCACAAATTTTCATTATTTACCTACTCTCCCTCTTTTTAGGAATTAACTTGCGTTGGGACTTCATAGCTTTTTTGGGGGTTTTGGCTACAGTGATGCTGGGAGGAGCTATTTTTTCGACTTTCTCATTGATTGTCGCTTCGATTGTCAAAAAACGCGAGCGTTTTATGGGAATTGGACAGGTATTAACGATGCCGCTTTTTTTCGCGAGCAATGCCCTCTACCCCATCGAAATGATGCCAAAATGGCTGCAAATTCTTTCGATTATGAATCCTTTAACATACCAGGTCGATGCCCTCCGCAGCTTTATGATTACTGGAGAATCCTCAACCTTTCATCTCACAACTGATTTTGCCGTAAGCATTTTCGCCTTTACTCTCCTAGTTATGGTAGCAACTAAAACATATCCAAAAATTTTATATTAAAAACTGTTTACTCTAAACACTTTATTTTTTCTAAGAAAGGCAGCCTCAAAAATAGCTTTGATTAAACTTTTTATTTTACTATGAAACAATCAAGATGCCTGTAAAAAACTTAATCTCTGAGAGGGAACATGACAAGTAAACATTTTTTTGATCTTAATGCCATCCAATCACACAAATGTGCAGGTGGAAATGTCACCTATGTAACAGCGAAGGAAGTTCCTGGATTTGTAAATATTTCATTTGCCGCATTAAAGCTCAATAAACAAGGATCACAGGAACCCATTTGGCATCCTAATGCCAATAAACTAGGCTATTGCCTCCAAGGGGAAGCTTTAGTTTCATTGCGCAGTCCAGATGGAGCCAACGATTTTATGGTAAGCGCCGGCGACATGTTTTTTATCCCTCAAGGATTTGTGCACTATATTGCTAATACAAGCAATGGAGAGACACACATCAATTTTGCTTTGAATGCGACTGAACCGGAAACCATGTGTCTTTCAAAAGCCATAGAATCCCTATCAAATAATGTTTTTGCCACGACATTTAATAGCTCCCCCGACTTTATTCAAGGATTAAGACAAACCAAAAATAATGAGCTAATAAAAACGCTTAGCTCATCAAAAGTGGGATCTTCTAATACAAAAACAAACAACTTTAAATTTAATGTTGCCAACAGTAGCAAGCCAATTTTGACTAAGGGAGGTTATGTTCAGCTTGGAACAAAAACCAATCTTCCAGTTTTAGATGGACTTGGGATTTTGCGTTTTGGTTTAAATCAAAAAGGAATTGTTGAACCCCACTGGCATACAAACGCAGGCGAACTTGTCTACATCGTTAAAGGCTCTACACGGATTACAGTGCTTTCGCCAGATGGCTCTATTGATAAACTAGAAGTCAAAGGCGGCCAAGGCGCTTTTGCTCCTGCCTCCTATTTTCATAATATTGAAAATATTGGCAATGACGAGGTAGAGGTGATCGCTTTCTTCAGTCATGCATCGCCTGACTATATTGGCATCGGTGAAGTCATTGGATCATACTCCAATGAAGTTCTAGGGTCCATTTTCAACGTTGCTCCTGCTTATTTTGACAAACTCAAAAAACCTGAAACTCCACTTGTTATTGTTCCCGTTTAAGAAATACAGAGCCTTCCTCACTTAAGGAAGGCTCTTTCTATTCTATATTTAATTTGAAATAAAATTATTTTTGCGTTAATCTGCAGTTTTGTCAAACTGTAAGGGACTATTTTATGCAACCAATTCTCACAAATCTACTCAAACTTTCTCTTCTCATTACCCTCAGCTCTTTAAGCCCTGCTTTTGGAGAAAACATTCCTGCGACTTCAAAATCCAATCAACACCCAGACCATGATGCCTTGACCGGTGAATGGCCCGTTATTGGACACGATTATTTCAATTCCAGAGTCAATCACCAGGAAAATAAAATTAATGTGCACAATGTATCTCGACTGAAAAAAACATGGGGACGTGTCAGTCACGATACAGGGGGCTCGGCTGTACATTCACAACTCACAATTGATGGAAAGACGACCTATGCGGCGGATACGGGAGGAAATGTTTTTGCTTTAAATGCACATACAGGAGAAGTCATTTGGAAAACACGTATTGGCGATCAGCAAACATTCGTGACAAGTCCTACCATTACCAGAAAAACTCTCTACGTTAGCGGAAGTAAGCTTTACGCGATAGACCGCAAAACAGGACGGATTAGATGGCAGGCTCCCCTTTATGAACCAGGTCAATTTTGCGATCAATGCTCAGGCAATACCACTGTTGTGGGTAATCGTGTGATCGTGGGAGTTTCATCCAACGCGCCTTCTGCGAATTTTAGAGGATCCGTGATTGCTTTTAACAAAAAGACGGGCAAAAAAGTCTGGGAATTTTTTACCACCAGCGATCAAAATCAGCCTTCGCCACAATTTGGAGCAGGACACGGGGTTTTATCTACCCCAGCGATTGATTTAGACAAAGGCGTGGTTTATGTCGGAACTGGTCATGCCTATAATGGGATTGCAGGACCGCTGTCAGATGCATTGGTAGCCCTTGATCTCAATAATGGCAAATTACTGTGGAGTTATCAATTTCAAGAAGGTGATGTCAATGAGCCAAGCAAAGTTTCAGCGGAAGACAATTTTTCTAGACATGCAGTCAATAGCCAACCCAGCTTATTTAAGATCAAAATACCTACCGGGTCTTTAGAACTTGTCGGCATAGGTTGTAATGATGGGACCTATCGCATTTTTAAACGCGATCAAACAAATCCCGCGGCGGTCCGCCCTTTGATCCATTTGAAATTGGATCCAGAAGCCTTGATACCGGGAGCGGCACTCTCAGCTGTTGTGGATAAGGGTGTATTGTATCTCGCCTCTTCCGCCTTTTTAAATGATTCGGGAAATCGCGTGAGCTTAAACTATGCAGAATTCCCTTCAATGCTGAACCAAACCAGCTTGAAAACTCTCGCATTAGATCTTAGGACTTTAATCAATGCCGGCGATACCGGGGGAGCAATCCCGCGAAATGCCATCATATGGGAAAGATTTACTTCTCCCGGAATGTCCATCTCCGATTCTCTAACCCTTGCCAATGGAGTCCTTTATCAAACCTCTTGGACAGGTTTTATTAGAGCTTTAGATGCAAGAACTGGGGAAGAATTATGGAGAGATACTCCACTCCCAATTGCTAATCCTGCCTATCCCTTCCCTGCAGCCATTGTAGGCGGTGCAACCGTAGTTAACGGCAAGATTTATATTGGCTTAGGCTATGAACGCCATGCAAAAGTCCTTCCTGGAGGAGGCATTGTGGTATATAACCTTCCCAAGTAATAAATATTCACATCTCTTTTTAGTAATCTCACTTACAGAATTCACTTGTAAGTGAGATTAATTTTTTAGCATCATTAAGCGTGAATGCCATCATAACTTTAGAGAATACATATCTTTCTGTCACAGCGCCTGTGCTGCAGAAAATGCTACAAAACCCACCACAACAATACACTATGGATAGAGAGATTCCTTTTTGATATTGGATGTCGCTAGATTTAAATATCCCCCAATTTGGATAAGTGCTACTGCGTTTATCCATCCACTTCAAATAACAAATATCTATGGCGAATATCGAGGATTTCTGATTATTGAAAAGAATGAAAACAAGAAATCAACCTGAATGTTAGGTGAGAACAACTTAGTTTAGTTGTTTTAAGGCCAAGCCAATAAATCCTCTAAAAATTTGATCATCGATCTCAAGTCTTCAAGACCTTTATGAGAAGTTCCATGGGAGGTTAATTCCCTTAAATGAGTAGTTGAAATGGCGAGATTTCTTTTTATTATTTTGTATGTCATAATGGAATAAAGATACCTCTTAAGGATTTTATGGATTATCAATTTGATTTCAACATTGATCACGGGAAGGCTTTTTTAGAGCCTTTTACGTCCAACTCTCAGCAAAAAGAGATTGGATTGACCTATCATAATTTCGTTATCGCCAAAATCTTAAATATTTTGGCAAAAATTGGCATAGGAGGCGGAACGATATCCATTCAGGATCTAAATAGAAAAACCAAACACGTGAGTATAAAGGATATAAAAAAACTAGCCTTAGCGGATTCTATTGAAGCTAAGCATCCAGAAGTAATTGCAAAATTGAAGAATAAAGAAGATATTCTGTCGATGCTTCGCATTGTGTATGAGCGAAAAAAATTTGCAAATGCTGAAGCAGAAGTAAAAAATGGAAAGGAAGAAGCGCTTTTTTCTTTAGGAAAAATGTATCTCCATGGTCAAGGAGTTCCTCTCTCAGGAAAATTAGCTGCTGAAAAATTTCAAGAAGCGGCTGCCAAGGGAATAAAAAAAGGAGAAGCATTTCTCGAACTGGGAAAAATCTATGAATCAGGACTTGATGTTCCTCAATCTTTTCAAAAAGCAAAGGATTTTTACCAACAAGCTTTAAATGAAGGACTTGCACAAGCGAAATTATTCCTGGATAGAATCGAAAAAACTGAAAAGCGACACCTACAAGCCCAAGACTTCATCGATGCCTTCTGGTCGGCTCCGGCTGCAGGAACTGCGACTATTGCGATTGATAATTGGGAACAAGTGATAGAGTGTAATAATCCAAGCTTGAAAGATTCTTTTGCGAATGCATTGAACACGTCTGGTTTGAAACAAACTCCTTTCTCAAAAATTTTTATTTTAAGTCGACCCGCATTTCTCAGTGATATTTTTTTTGAACCTAATGACGGATGTTTTAACAATTACGATGTCAATATTCAGGAAAAGGGGAAATGTCTTGTAATTTTTGCGCCGGAAGATAAAGCAACTGAAGATAGGCAGAAAGAAAAAGCGTGGATTGAAATATTGTGCGATACCCAACCTAAATTAAAAAAATTCATCGACAAACAAAAAACACACGGCTTTTTATTAAATCTTGATGCTAGAAATGATTTAATGAAAAAAGGCGAATTACCAAAAGACCTCGTCTCCCTTCTAGCTAATCACATGAAAAACTAATAACTACATAAAGCAGGGGCAAGATGGGGTCTCCTCTTCATTTGCATAGATGTCACTGATAGTATTTCGAGAGAAGCCTTCCCAGCTAACTAAATCCTCCAACACCACATGTCTAATTTTCTAAAACTGGTTCCAAAGCCTCGGTCTTTTTGATAAAAGAAAGAAGATTGAAATCTTTAATGGTCTGTTAAATCTTAAAATTCTACAATCTACGGAAAAAACAAGGCTGCCATGCAAAAATCTCCTTTAGTGCGATGCCCTTGGGTATCCTTAGACAATCCGCTCCTAGTTGCTTACCACGATGATGAATGGGGCGTCCCTTGTCACAATGATCAAAAACACTTTGAATTTTTAATTCTAGAAGGGGCTCAGGCTGGCCTTAGCTGGGATACGATTCTGAAGAGGCGCTCCAATTATGCCACAGCTTTTGCTCAATTTGATCCTCGCCAAGTGGCTTTATTCGATCAAAATATGATTGAAAAGCTGTTAAAAAACGAAGGGATTATTCGGAATCGTTTAAAAATTGAATCGACTGTGAAAAATGCCCAGCTTTTCCTGGAGATTCAGCAAGAATATGGCTCATTTGATCAGTACCTGTGGAGTTTTGTCAATGGACAGCCGATAGCTAATCATTGGAAAAGTCTCAAAGAAATCCCTGTGGAAACTCAGGAAGCCAAAGCTTTAAGTAAAGACCTTAAAAAAAGAGGCTTTAAATTTGTTGGAGCCAAGATTATCTACGCCTATATGCAGGCCTTGGGCTTGGTGGATGACCACACGACCGATTGTTTTCGCTACCACCAAAGGTGCAAATGAAGAAATCACCCTTAGTTCGATGCGCCTGGGTGCCTGCTGACAACCCACTCTTCATGACCTACCACGATGAGGAATGGGGCGTTCCTTGTCACAATGATCAAAAGCACTTTGAATTTTTAGTTCTAGGGATTGCTCAAGCTGGCCTGAGTTGGAATACTGTTTTGCAGAGGCGCTCTAATTATGCCAAGGCCTTCGCCCAATTTGATCCCCATCAAGTGGCTTTATATGATCAAAATACGATTGAAGAGCTATTACAAAACGAGGGCATTATTCGCAATCGTTTAAAAATTGAATCGAGTGTGAAAAATGCCCAGCTTTTTCTGAAGATTCAGCAAGAATATGGTTCGTTTGATCAGTACCTGTGGAGTTTTGTCAATGGTCAACCGATAACCAACCGCTGGCAGACTCTCAAAGAAATCCCCACTGAAACCCAGGAGGCCAAAGCTTTAAGCCAAGACCTTAAGAAAAAAGGCTTTAAATTTGTAGGAGCTAAGATCATCTATGCCTATATGCAGAGCTTAGGCTTGGTAAATGACCACACGATCGACTGTTTTCGCTATCACCAGGTTTAAGCGCTTTTAAGTAGCTTACCATTTCATAACCTGCCTTCATGCCATCCCCTGAAGCAATGGCAGCTTGCCCATAAGCGTTTGCAGTCGTTGCATCCCCTGCCGCAAATATCCCTGGAATAGTTGTTTGCTGCGTAGCGCCCTGCAGAATAATCGCTCCTTTTTCGTCCAATGTGAGAATGTTTTTAAACAGCTGGGTATTCGGCACCCTGCCCACTGAAATCACAGCACAGTCAAGGGGGACATTTAACTGGCTCTGGCTTGCTGTGAGAGCAACAGCTTGCAGTTTCGTTCCATCCCCTAAAAAAGCCTGTACCCTAGCTTGGGGAATGCATTCAATTTGCTTATAAGCTCCGAGCATTTTCTTTCTTAATGGCGAGACATTTAGCGAGTCCCCCCGAAAGGCCAGGAAAACTTTAGCTGCGCCTCCTTTGCATAAGTAGACGGCTTTTTTTACTGCATCGACTCCGCCTCCCACGACTAATGCCGTGGCATTTTTAGCTTGATCCTGAAACTCAGACCAATGTTTATACACCATCGTATTGGAAAAAATTCCCTTGCCCACATAAGCTTTGCAGGAGTCCACCTCCAATTCCCTTTCAGAGGTTCCCGTCGCAATTAAAACTGTCGAAGCGAGATAGAGTTGCCCGCTTGAAGAAATAATCTCAAAAGGGGACTTAGCTAAATTGCATTTGACAACACTCTCGTCAACTAAATGGGCCCCGAATTTTTGTGCCTGCTTTTGCAATTCCTCCATAATGACATGGCCAAATCCGGTTGGCTTACCGGGCCAATTTCCCACAATCGTTTTTTCATTGAGAGCTCCTCCGGGTTGAGGTCCCATAAATACATAGGTATCAAAAGCATATTCAGCGGTAACAAGCGCTGCACTTAATCCGGCGCAGCCGCCTCCTATAATAGCCACATCTATGCTTTGGGGAAGCATGCTTTCAAGATGAGACGAAAAAGACGTTGCAGCTAGGATGGTCATCATACCCTCTTTTACCCGTAATCTTCTGAAAATTTTTACAAAGACCGTAGAGACTTGTCCCCCAAAGCGCGCCACCAGTAGCCCTGCAAAAATAGATGCACCGCCAAGGAGAGTCGCTTCATGCAACTCTTCACCTAAAAATACAGCCGCGAAAAGGCAGCCAAATAAGGGCACAAGCATATAATAGGGGACGACTTTTGAAACTGGCTCGCTGCGCATTAAATAAGCTAAAATGCCTCCTGCACCTAACATACTGATCCACCCCGAATAAAATACAGTCCCCCATCCCATAAGAGAAGCATTGGCAAAACTATCGCTCATTTTTTCGAAGCCTTCAAAAGTTGCCGACGAAACACAAAGGCAAGGAATAGCAAAAATTGAGGTCCAACTCGCAATCGCAAACGAAGGCACATCGGCTTTTTTAATCAAAATATACCCTAGAGCCCAGGTGCAAGCGGAAGCTATCATAAAGAAAATGGCCCATAAACCACCTTGAGTGCCTTTTGCGGCACAAATCCAATAAATCCCAACCAACCCCAAAGCAATTCCCGCTAAATCAAATTTCGAAGGTTTATGTTTCAAAAGAACGTAAGCAAAGAAGATGGCAAAAAGAGTGCCTGTTTGCTGGATTAATACATAAGTCCCTGCCGAAGCCCCTAAAGCTAGACCAATATTGGCAAAACTCAGATGGCCAATACTAAGGCTAAAGGCAATAGCGGCCAGCATTGGCCAAGAAATAAGGGGCCGTGCAATAAATAGTAAGCTAGGAAGCACAACAATGAATCTTAATAGATTAAATAGGAGAGGAGGAAACTCTTGCAAACCAATTTTACTGGCCACGGCGTTAAATCCAAAAATTCCCATGGAGAGCACTGCTAAGGCAACTTTATATAATGGCATCGTCTATATTCCTATTTACTGAAAAGCCTAGGTTAGCAAATGTTGAATATTCGTTCAACATTTATTAAATGAACGTTCAATAAACATTCAACTTGCATCCAAAAACCACAGTAGGCATAGTAAAAAGCTATGAAAACATCGACTAATCTTCATCAAAAAGCCGCAGAAAAAGCACGTGCAAAAATTTTGCAGGCTGGGCGCACCCTTTTTCTTGAATATGGTTTTTCTGGAACTTCGATTGGAGCTCTTGCCAAGCTCGCTGGAATAAATCAAAGTTTGGTCTATCATTATTTTGAGAATAAGGAAGATTTGTGGCGGCAAGTCAAAGCCGATATCGTGGCCTCGGCCGGCATTTCGGAGGATTTTACAAATCCAGCCCATATCAAAACGTTACAGGATTTACTTGAGCGGCTCGTCACCACCCGCTTCAGAGTGTATGCAGGCAATCCAGATCTGATCCGCATGCTGATGTGGCAATCTCTAGAAGACAAGAAGGCTGCTCTGGCAGGGTCTTCCAGTTCCTGGACGAAATCGTGGGAGAACATCATCTTAGATTTACAGAAAAAGAAAAAAATCACCGCTAAGTTCACGCCGCAAGAAATTATTCTTATGGTCAACGGGATTATCTGGGCACCTTTTGTCACCTCTTCAGCGCTAGAACTCCAAAAAAATGGAGAGCTTTTCTGCGCCAAAATGGTTCATGAATTGACTAATTTTTTGAAAAATGCGACATAAACTCCGTTACTTTTTTTTCAATTAGACTTCGATTTCTTTGATACAAAACCCCCAAATAAATAACTGCTAACCCGATAAAACTTAAGATGAAAGGAAACCAAATTGAATTTTCAAACAAGTCATAAGCCAAATGCGCCAAATAGGAAAAAACACCGATCCCACCAAAAACCAGCAAGACCTTTCTCTGCAGCACAATAGAACCAACAATCATCACCAGGTTTACCAAAAGAAAGAGAATTAGAAAAATCTCATGTTTATCCCACACAAGATTAAGGAAACTCCCCCAAAACGCAAAGGTTCCAAACAACCAACTCCAAAATGCAAAGTTCTCTTTTTTAGCTTTATCAAGCAAATACCCGAGAACCATTAGAAGCCCTCCATAACACATTGCCACACTATTTGTTAATTCCCAGGGAAATTCTTTATTCGTCACCAACGCAATGAAGTCCAGAATGAGAAACCATCCGGCCACAAAGAGTGGAACGAGGAGAAATGCGAAAGGAAAAAAATACAGTGCAAGCAAACCCGCTAAAATGGTTCCAATTTCCATAAAAATCCAACTTCCCTTAATTCTGGAGTAGAAGTCGACATATTCTCCTGGATTGCTTTCAGGCCAAATCCCCCAATACTCTTCTAAGCCATAGATTGCGAGAGGGACTAAGCATACCGCGATTGTGATTAATAAGCCGGCGGGAACCTTGAGGTCATCCTTGTGCCATAAAAAAGCCCCTAAAGTGGCTAATGAAATGGCATAGAGGCTGGCAATCAAAAAGATACCTCCCCCACCAAACCACTCCCACCCCAAGCCTAAAAACCACGTCATGGCTGAAATGACGATCAGAGCCCCTAGATAAAATATCACTTTAGAAAGACCACCTGAAGGACTCGTCGACTCGCTTTTCACTAGAGCATCCCAAAGTGCATCCATTTGCGCAGCTGGGATATTCAGACGAGCCCCTTGCAACAAAAAATCTTCTTTTGAAATTTCCATGCCACCCTAACCGACTTAAATTTTAAACTACACTTCATCCTAAGATTAGCCGGTAATTTAGTCGATAAAATTACCTACAAATAGCAATGAACATCCATCCCCTCCTCATCCCGCAATCCCATGGCCTTCAAATAAAAAAATCTGTTTCAACGGGTTAGGTTATTTTTTATTTTATAAAATTAAATATTCTTTTAGTATCCCCATTCCTTAAACGAGGTTAAACACATGTTAGAACTTAAAAACCTAGGGTTGCTCCTGATAGTAAATACAGTATTTTCTTTTCCCATCACAACAGGAATTTTTCAATTTTTAAAGACAGTGGGATATGACATTGACCCTCAAAAAAAGAGAATGGCAATATGGATCGTATTTTTAAATCTATGTACTTTAACAATGTACTTTTATCTTGTGTACTCATTGCTTTTTCGTTGGCTGTTATAACCCCTCCGCCTGCTTATGCACAGGTTAATTTGAATGATGTGAACTTCGGTATAAGAATTCAAAAGCTTAAAGGTCAGGTCTGGAAATATAAGAACAAGCTAGATTCTAATAAATTATTAGACACTGTACTAGAAATTAGATCAGAAATTGAAGCATATACAGGGCATAAATTTAATTTAGACAAAGAATTAGACCGAATTGAGAAAGAAAGTAAAAAGAAAGGTTCAAAAGTCTCTAAAACAGAGTTTAATCGGGTAAGGAAACTGATTAAGAGCGAAGAAAAAAAGAAACACAAACGCGCTGCATACATAGCATCTTATTTAGATGAGGCGCCTTCTATAAGTTTTGATGAATATGAAGAACTCTGTTTAGCTGCTGCGCATGGTCAAAATCAAGGACAAGCTCAAGAAGAAATCCCCATCAAGCTTTTTATAGCTATCACTTTGCTATTGGGCGGCAGTTTCCTAATGTTTGCTGCTCCAATCTGTCCAATCGTGGCATTGCCTGGCGAAACGATGATGGGCCTCGGATTCGGTATGTTACTAGATCAAGGCATTGATAAGTTTCAGGGAAGAATAAGTAAGACCGCTTCCATTAAAGAATGATTGCGGTTTTAACGGGCCTAGAGAGCTTGTCCCTTCTTAAACGGGAAACAAGCCCTCTAGTCTTTTCACTAGTTATAGCTTTTGCGTGCTGCTAAAGCCAATACCACCCAGGTCCATCCTAGTAAAAGGATGTCGATCCCGACAAATAATCCAATCACCCACAGCCCAGAGACTGGCCAATCGGCTACGATTAACATCCCTAGAATAAACGTGACTAATCCGTTGAAAAAAACCCAGCCCCAGTGACTAAAGCGCAAAATAAGTGCGTTAATCATTTTAAAAAGACCGCCGATGAAGCAAAAGGCGGCGATTAACAAGGTGAGCGCGACTGCACTTGCAACAGGCCTCGCAAAACAAAGCCCGCCTGTGACGAGATAGAGTATCCCTAATAGGATTGAAAAAAATACGCCGCTCCAATGACGAGCCCAAAAACTTTGGATAATTTCAATAATCCCCGAAGCCACTAATAGGGCTCCTAATAGAAAAACTGAAAAAAAAGTGGTAAAAATTGAATAAACAATTCCCAAACTTCCTAAAATAATTAAAAGAATCCCTAAGGCAAGAAATCCGCCCCAGTTTTTACGAATTTCTGCGACATCGTGGAAGCCGTGGCTCCATCCATATCTTTGCTGTTCCATAGATCCTCCTTCGAGGGTGTTAATGCTCTTTCTTTTGCTGTTAAAATATTTATTAGTATTTTACAAGCAGAAAAGTTCGCTATGGAATTCTAATTTATGGCTGAATATTCAAAAGACGTTGGACTTCTTGAATATAGAGCTGTCTTTGTTTAGAATGAGTCACGACAACTATATGTGCCCCTTTCCCCTGAATGCCAAAAAAGCTATCTTTAAGCACAATCTTTTGATTGGGTTTGTAAGCTTGCACATGGGTCTTAACGAGAGGTTTCGGACCTTTTCTTCTTTTTCTTTGTTGTTTGAGCTTTTTATCGGCGGCTGTCATCGCATCATTTTTAAGATGCTTATAGAGGCTGGCTTGATACTTTACGATTTGATCATCTTTGTGAATAATGAGGAGTTTGCAGTTTTCTTTAATCGCCTTCCAGCATTTGACTGTATTAAATTTCCAATCAAATGCTGTCATAAGCGGAGCAAAAATTAATCCACTCACGGAGAACTTCGAAATCGCATGCGCAAGAGTCCCGAAAGAACGATCATTCACCAACTTCATTTCATGGTCTTTTTCCTGGTGATAAGCGGCAACTTGAGTAGCTACTCCCCCTCCAAGCGACCATCCTTCTACCAGAATATTCTCGGGGGACACACCCTTATTCAGTAAATATTGCACTAAAGCTTCGCCGTCCACGACTAAATCATGCGCAGAGGAAGGAGAGCCTTCACTAAAGCCCACGCCACGATAATTAGCTGTGAGGACGTTAGCTTTAGTGGCCTCGCACATATCCGCCAAGTTCTCGAGGTTTTGTTCATATGCCGTGTTCTTGCCATTTAAAAAAATAATCCATTTCTGCTCCTGTGGAAGTTTAAGACTATTGCCGGGATGCTTAATTTCCATGGCATCAAGCTTAACTTTATCCGCCGTCTCAATAATTCCTCTTTTAGAGGAAGGAACTGCTTTTAGAAAATTGTCCCGCAGAATTGGCAGCTTTTTACGAGAAATCCCTTGCGCATTCAAAACGTGTTTCCCTAGTATTTTGCCTAGCGTTTTTTTTACAAGAGCGGGCAAAAACACAAAAGTTTTTACAAAAATATTTTTTTTATTTTTCTTTTCTTCAATTTTAAAAATATCATGCGAAGCATCCACTTTAAAATCAGAAGGCCCAAGCTTTAGTATAGCCATTTATTCCATCCAATATTAATTACTAATAGTAATAACAATTATAGCATGTTAAATACAATATTTTAAACTAAATTTTATAACACCACAATCTCCCCTTCGAGATTTCAGGAAGTTGTTGCTAAAAAAAAAGCTCTCTTTTAAAATGAGTTCCTTAAAACTTTTGGGGTGTTAGCTCAGTTGGTAGAGCGCAACAATGGCATTGTTGAGGTCATCGGTTCGATCCCGTTACACTCCATTACTTCTCTTGTTCAAAATTCTCTTTAAAAATCCTTTCCCAACGTGAAAAATCGGACTCAATTCTTTGGAGTGGTTCTTTTGCTTTGCGCTTTTTAGGGAGTTTTTCAAAATAGATTGGATCTTGCTTGGGAGTTTCGATAAACTTCTGAAACGTTTCTAGGTAATACGAAAAGCACTCTTGGACTGTACTTTGGGTGGGGGGAACCACTTTCTTTTTGGAGGGGACCGGTTTCTTAGGCTTTAAAATTGGGGGCACGGGTGTGCGCTTTTTATTCTCGTAGCGCTTATTAAGCCAACACAAAAACTCTTCAACTGTTTCCGTTTTGGCACTGTGCCTGCGCACTAACCACGCCAATTTCTTGTCTGAAGTGACTACCGTATACTGTAGAGGATGTTTTTTGGATTTTATTTCATGAATAATATACTCATCAGCTGTTTGCCCTGTTCCCGAAAATATAATCTCAAGCTGGTCAAAATGGGAGCGAGAGCTTTCACCTAATTGGTAGTGTGCGTCAAAAACGACTGTAAGATTTAAGTGAAGGGCGGCGGCTTTATGATTAAGATCTTCGATAATTTTGGCACGCTGCAAAGAGAGAGCCTCATCGCTGACTCTCAAAATACGAAACATCAAATTATAGCCATCGATGTAATAATGCATACGTGATTACCTGAACCATTAACTTTATGCGCTGAGTGGTGCAGGAAAGTTGCACGCAGTCGTTTATAAACCTTGCAAAACTCCTAAAAGTTTTTCAAAGGCCTTGTAACGATGGGAAATGCGATTTTTGGTCGAATCATCGATTTCAGCAAAGCTTTTATCATAATCGTGTTTAACGAAGAGAGGGTCGTACCCAAAACCGTTGCGCCCTCTTTCTTCTTCTAGCAGAAAACCTTCACAAATACCGGTTACGCTTTTTTTTATTTCCCCATTAGGCTGGACGAGAACTAATGAACATTGATAGTAAGCTGCGCGATGCATGTCGCGCAGGTGGCGCATTTCTTGTAAGAGTTTTAAACGATTCTCAGCATCGGTCGCATCTTCGCAGGCATAACGCCTTGAATTGATGCCTGGATTGCCCCCTAAAGAAGGCACAACTAAGCCAGAATCATCGGCTAAAATCCACTTACCCAACGCCTTAGCAGCATCAAGAGCTTTGATTTCGGCATTCTCCTGAAAGGTCTTACCCGATTCTGGCGGGAGCTTATAGGAGGAAAAATTTAACAGCGAAAGCACATCTATGCTCGGTAAACATTTAAACATTTCCCGAAATTCGCGAATTTTATGCAGATTGGTACTCGCGATGACAATTTCCATGCCCTTTTTCGTTGAAAAACTATCCAATTTAGCTCCTTCGTTAGCGTTTTTTTATTCAACTTCTTGTTCCAAAAAGAGTCAAGTGCCTTTGCGGCAAGAAACCTTAACCAGCTTTAAATCAACTCCTACGACTGAAAAATATTTTTGATGCTCTTGATCGTGAAATGTTGATTGCGAAATTCAAATTTGTCCCCTACTTTTTTCCCTAACATCGCCTCGGCAAATTTTGATTGGAAAGAGAGGGTATTTGTTTCGGCATCGGCATCCCAGGGTCCCAAAATAGTATAGGAGACAAGATTGTCTTGCGCATCTTGCAGCTCTACAATATTCCCGACCCCTACTTCGTTCGTATAAATATCATCTTTAGTAATAATACGAGCGCGATTTAGCTGTTCGGATAATTCCTTCAATTCTCCCTGAAGGCGTGACCTTTTTTCCAAAGCAAACTTATATTCAGAGTTTTCTCTTAAGTCTCCTAAAGAACGCGCGGCTTCTATTTCACGTGCGTTTTCTACGACCTCGGTGGTTCCAAGCTGCCGAATTCTTTCTTGAGTTTCAAGGTAGCCCTTTTCGGTTGTCCAAATTGTCTGTTCATGACTTGCATGAGCCTTGCTTCCTTTGGCTTGATTCAACGAAGGATGGACCACAAAGGCTAAAGAGGCCAAGATTTTTAGGTCGTGCTCTGTAAAAGTTTGACATTTAGAAGCTAATAGAAGGAATTCTTTAACAAACTCTCGATCCATTCCCTCGATAAGAGAGCGAATCACGGCGTAGCGTTTTTCGCTGATCATATTATACATCTTACGCACAAGATCGCGATTTTGCGAATTATTTTCCAGCTTGCTCATTAAGACTAAAAATCCGTCTAAAAAGCGTCCCTGCCCTTCCTTGGTATTGAAAGGAATATTATCGCTTTTCTTCACAACTTTTTGGAAATACCATACAAAAAGGTCTGGATTAGTTTCCGGATGATGCAAAAGATGGTCGATTTTTTTGATGAGAAGTTTTTGAGCAGCTTCATCGGCGCAGAGTTCTTTCAGCAGATATTCGCGTAAAGAAGCCTGATCTGCCCGTTCTAACGCTTCAAGAAAAATCTGAGACCAGTCATCGCGACTTTCCCTGATAAGTCCTAAAGCACGCTTTTTGAAAGGAGTGATGTCGATTTTTTGCACGATTTCAATTGGAGATTCTGCTTTGATTATCATCGCGAGTGCAAGCTTTCCATGTTCTGGCAGAGATAAGAAGGATTCAAGGAAAAGATGGACCTGAATTTCTTGTTCAACTGTCAACCCTTCTGCCGTTAAAATTCCTAGGATTTTATCTTGCAGGGATTTTTTGACATCTTTATCCCTAAGCATGTTAGGGAAATCCCGCACAAATTGATAAGATGTCTGGAGTAAATCGGCAGTATTCGTTTGGCTGTGAATTGCCTTATGCATCCGGTCTTCGTGCTTCACTGCCGTTTTTCTAAGACGGAAAGGCTCTTTAATGCCTTCTGGAGAAGCGATCATCGTGTCTTTCTTGACCTTTGCGCGAGCTGTCTGCCACCACTTATTCCAATCGCTTTCAGGAATGACTAATTCACATAGCTCGTCTTTAATTTCAGAAGCAGTTTTAGGACCTGTATCGCGCAAAAGAAGTTGAATAATGGCGACGGGATTTTCTTTTGCTTCTTTTTCAAGTAAATCTGGATTAGAGAAGCGACGCGCCAGGAAATGGGCATCAGGCAGCGGGATTAAAGTTTTAAAGGCATTGGCGAAGGAGAGGTCTTTGCGTCCGGAAATCCATTCAAATTCAAGCTGAATCTGCTCTCTCACAGGAGAAATAGCCACTATTTCACCCGTTCCCCACCCCGAGGTATGGAAGACGAACTTGCCTTTTTGCATGTGCGCTAGCAAATCATAGTTGGAAAGGGCGCTAGGGAATTTCTCTTTTTTGCGTAACCCGATTAGGCGAAGTCGTTCCTCGAACAGAGGATCGTCTGGATATTTCTTTTTGAGAAAGTCGATAAAGATACCCGCTAATAGAGACGAATCTGTCGTTTGAAGATCAGCCAACAACTTTAGGACTTCATAGGATTCATTAAAATCTGAAATTTTTTCCCAAGTTGGCAGAGCTGTTTCAACATGCTCCCCAAAGGACTTTGCTAAATCCGATTTTTTAATCATCTGAAGTAAACTAATCAATTCGTCCACATCAACGACATCGCACGTGCAGTACTCTTCCCACAGCTGAAAGAATTTATTAAAATCTCTATTCTGAATTTGAGTTTGAAATTCTTCCAAATAGCCCATTGCTTTACCCTTTATCTAACATTTGAATACAAAATAATTTACGGATTAGAAAAAATCTAGCTCATGGTTAAAGCTTTAAAAAGATTAACTCCCTAATCATAAGCGACCTCTAGACCCAAGTTCTTTGCTGAAATTTATTCGAATTAAAATTACTGATGTTCCATCATGAAACAGTATAGCTTTGCGTTTGATTTATTTCAATTCAGAGTTTGATGAATCTCATTGAATTTTAAAGTGCTGTAAAATGAAAATCTATTAGAACCCTTAAAAAAGGGGCAATGCCAGGCCTTGCTTGAGCTTTTTTGCTTTTCATGTTAAAATAAAAAGTAGATATTTAAAAAATCTTTATGGATTCCTTCCCGCTAAATTGGATTGGCATGAAAACATTTTCTGGTGCATTTTTCGTGGAGAGTTTTTAAATGAAGGACAAGGACAACCCTGAAGCAAATATCTTTGATTTTGCCTCTAAAAAAGGGTTAAAGCCTAAAAAACCTGTGTCCAAAGAACATTCTGGACAAGCAGTCCGTCCCCCTAGGAAACCTGAAAAACCGATTTCTCCACCCGCAACACCAAAAACTGAAACATCACGCCCCCCATCAGATAAAAATGAGCACTCAAGAAAAGACCCCGCTCTTCCCGCTGCACCGAAAAAAAAAATCCAATATATGGATCCTGCTCTTTATAAACTTCCGGATGAACCGATTCCTCCCCCCAATAAGGCCTCGCTTTTTAAGCAAAATTTTGAAAAAAAAAGCTACTCTGATTCCGAAATGACCCAAATGTTGGAAAAAATTAATAAAATGCGACGGGATTTGGAAAAAAAACTAGAAGATTTACATGACCAATCAGGACTCACCAAAGAACAATTGCAAGCCTACTTGGATAATCCACAAAATGTCGGCACCCCCCAATGGCAAAAAATCCAGCAGAGACGCGAGGAATTGTCGGAAAAGTTATATGGGATGATAGGCGCTGAAGAAAGAATTCGCGCGGCTAAAAAAAATCAAGAAGTTGAAAAAAATACTAAGGCTCGAAAAAGCAAAACTCTAGGCAATCGAAAAAAATGGATTCCTATTCGATAAACATGAATGATAGGTCTTATTTCTTTTACACAGTAGGAGTGCCATGATAAAACGAATCGATCTTTTTATTCCTTACAGAAGCTTATATGGTGTTTTAAATGCCTTTACCGATGATTTTGCTGAAGCCTTATCGCGCCAGGGAGTGATCTGCCGCGTTTTAGAAGCAAATCGAGATAATCCACAACCCTTTCTTGATCAACTTTTTAGAGATCCTCCTGACTGTACACTTTCCTTCAACGGACTTTTACCGGATGAAGAAGGACGTTTTTTTTGCGATCTAATCCAAATTCCTCATGTGGCCTGCTTAGTGGATGCACCTACGCATTTTCTCCCTCTAGCCAATAGTCCTTTGACCATTATCACGACCGTTGACCGCTCTAGCCAAACGTTTTTTCATGAAATTGAACATCCACAAACCTTTTTTATGCCGCACGGAGTGGATAAAGATTTTAAAGATATCCATGCCGCTCGAAAATACAGTGTTGTCATGCTGTCTTCCTGCATCGATTACGAAGCCATTCACTCCAACTGGCAAGAACGCTTTGCACCGCCTTTAGTAGAAGCCCTTAACGAAGCCGCTACAGTAGCGCTGAGTCCGAAAAGGACTTCCTACATGCATGCTTTTGTGCAAGCGATCGATAAGCAAGCTAAGTTAGGCAGAACCATTGATCCGCAATTGAACTTTGTTGAGGCTCTGGATATGCTCGAACGCTATATCCGCGGCAAAGATCGCGTGGAAATGGTGCGCAGTATTAAAAATGCTCCTGTTGATGTTTTTGGGACCGATGATGGTACAAAAAAATGGAGCGATTTTTTTAAAGATCAGCCAAATGTGCGCTGCCATCCACAAGTTCGGTATGAGGAGGCTCTGCAGATTATGCAACAAACAAAAATTCTATTAAGCAGCTGCGCCTGGATTAGCGACGGTCTTCACGAGCGCATCCCCGCAGGCACTCAGGCAGGAGCCTTAGTCGTTTGCCAAGAAAACCCCTATCTTCTTGAAAATTTTCCTCAGGATCAAAGTCTGCTTTTCTACACTCATGGCGCATGGGATAAGTTAAACGACCAAGTAGACTATTACCTGGGACATGAGCAGGAACGCAAAAATCGCGTGGAAGCAGGTAAGACGCTTGTGCAGCAAAATCATACGTGGGACCATCGAGCCCGTCAGCTGCTGCAAGAATTGAATGTGATTTTAGCCACTGAGCATTAGGCTTTAAATGCATACATGTCAAAAAATTGCCGTTTTAATGCCCGAAAATAGCCAATACGGAGTCTTGCATCATTTTTCCGAAAAACTCTTCGAAGCTTTTTCTAGAAAAGAGATTTCAGCCCGCCTATTCCAAGCTGAAGATATGCAGCGGCAGCTAACTGCATTCGAGCCAGATCTTACAGTTAGCTTTAATGGAGCCCCGCAAGACGCTGAAGGCAATTTCCTCTGCGATCGCATGCAAAAACCGCACCTTTCCATTTTAGTGGATGCTCCTTATCACTATTATGATTTGTTAAAAAGCCCTTATATGGCCATCGCTTGCGTCGATCAATTTTTTTGCGAACTATTGAATTCGCTGCGATTTTCTTCTACCTTATTCCTTCCTCACGCCGTCGAACCGGAAATTTTTGCGGAAAAACCGCTTCATAAAACAATCGACATCCTGATGTTAGCCACATTTATCGACTATAAGAAACGCATGAAGGACTGGAAGAATCACTTCCCTTCTTTTGTGGTAAAAAGCATGCAAAATGCAGTAGAAATGACTTTTGCAGATCCCTATATTTCCTATATCGAGGCCTTTCATGTCGAGATGAATGCAAAAATTAAGCACAGCCGCACCCATAACTTACGAGAAATCCCTTTCTTTGCAGTTTTTCGGGAAATTGAGCTTTGCATTAAAGGGAAAGGCCGCCTTGATCTCTTAGAAGCCCTACAAGACCATGCGGTTCACCTCTATTGCGCCCTTGAAGATGCCGCCTACTGGAAAAAAGCTCTAAAGAAAAAAACACGCTTTACCTTTCACCCTCCTATCCCCTATGCCGCCTCATACGATGTCATGCGTGCAAGCAAAATTGTGTTGAATAGCAGCCCGCACATTAAAAGAGGGGGGCAGGAAAGAATCTTTGCCGGCTTGGCCTGCGACGCCTGCGTTGTAACAGCGGAAAATGCTTATCTGCTTGAGAATTTTATCGATCAAGAAGAGCTCTTTTTATATAAACCCACAGAACTTGATTCCCTAAGTCAAAATGTACATGCTTTATTGCAAGACGACCAACGACGTCATGACATGGCCCAAAAGGGCAAACGCAAAGTCTTAAGCAAGCATACATGGGATCATCGAGCCCAAACTATTCTTGAGAGTTTTACAACGTTATTCCCGACTTAAAAGGAGGAACGCCAATTGTCAGACGATTTTGCTCTCCAGCGATTGCTAATGGTACAAACGCAACTTATTCCACGAGGAATACACGATGAGCGCGTATTAAAAGCCATGGAGGAGGTGCCGCGGCATTTGTTTGTCCCTCAACTCCTTCGTCCTAATGCTTATGCAGACCGACCCCTGACGATCGGAGAAGGACAGACAATCAGCCAGCCCTATATTGTTGCTTTAATGATCCAGGAAGCCCTCGTTAAGCCTGATGCAGTTGCGCTGGAGATTGGCACCGGTTCAGGATATGCCGCTGCCGTTTTATCTAAAATGTGCAAGCAAGTCTACACAATCGAACGACTCCCCTCGCTAGCCCAACAAGCCAAAGAGAGATTGCACCGATTAGAATTTTTTAATGTTGAAGTAATCAATGGGGATGGAACTCTAGGATTTCCGGAGAAAGGTCCTTATGACGTTATTATCGCCACCGCGGGAGGCCCCCTTATTCCAAAGGCCCTAACCCATCAATTAAAGAGCGGCGGGAATTTGATTATTCCCGTGGGAGATCAATTAAGCCAAGAACTTTTGCGTGTCACAGCTCTGCCTAATCAAACTTTTTCCTCTACACATCTCGAATTTGTTCGGTTCGTTCCATTGATCGGAGAAGAAGGCTGGTAATCTGATTTTTTCAGAAAACTTTCGACTACTCTTTGAACAAAGGACATTCCATTAATGCGGTTCCATTTCTGATGTTTTTTTCGAAGAAAAAAACAGTCGTCTTTGACACTTGCGCTGCAAGTGTCAAATTAGCTTGTTATAACAGAATCCCAAGCTCTCCTCTGTGTCTCGGTGCCTCTGTGGTTTTCCTTGAAGCCACGGATCACAAAAACCTCTAGCTACGGTAAAATCTCAATGATTGACACAATGACGCTCGCTTTTACAAACGATTGAGCCAAACGAAATCGAAGCTGGCACGCGAAATTTATTCAGCAGCCGCGTAAAGAATGGATATAATTTTTCTTTTTCTCCTTTTTCAATCGCCACAGGAATCATCGGATAGGAACTATCTTTCAGAATTTCTTGTAATGAATAGGAATGGTTCAGCTTATCTAACTCACCGCACACATTTTCATCATCCACAAATATACACACTGAGATGCCCCGGTCAAGGGTTGTTTTGATCGCATTCAAACAGTCCAAATTTTTTTCTAGCCTTTCTATCGAAGGCATTTGCACGATTCGCAGCAAGTGGTACATCCGTCTTAGCCATTTTGTGTGATCTTGCTCATTTTCAATGAAAAAGCGCATCCGCCGCCGCTGGGCTCCCAATAAAAGAAGTGTATCATTCCACGCTGTATGCGTGCAGACATAAATCGCAGGTGTTTTAGGGATGTTTTCGGCGCCTTTAAAATGGATTTTAAAATGCAGCCGAGAAAGAATCATCGCGATAAAGCGGCTTAAATAATCAAAAAACTGAAAAGTAACGCCTACAGTCACAGCCAAGGAAATATTCCCAATGATTGTGAAACCTTTATCAGCGCGCAGACCAAACACTTCAGTTAATACATAGAGCAGGCATGAGGCGCAGAGGACGCCAAAAAAGCTCAAGAAATTGGTGGCGGCGACAATCTGTCCCCGGTATCTGTTCGGACTTGCCACTTGGATATAAGAGTCCAAAGGGATTTGATAGACTCCACCGAACATCCCTAAAATCACGACGAGTGGCAGAATGACAAACAGATGATTAGAAAAAGCATCCATTAGGTAACAGCTGATGACAATGCCGACTCCAGCAATCGGGACAAGACCTAACTCCACAATTTTTCCAGAAATTTTGCCTGCTAAAAGAGAACCGGTTCCAATTCCCAAAGCGGTCAAAAGAAAAAGGTATCCCCCTTGAATGTCTGTCAGATGTAGGGATTGTACAGCAAAAGGAATCATATTTAATTGAACGAAGGCACCCAAGAATAGGAAAAAGGCCGATCCCAAAATAGCAGCCAATAGTGATGGTTCATTGCGTGAGAATTTTAATGTTTCATAGATCTCATGCAAGAAGCGCGTATTGAATTTTTTTCTTGACCCTGAAGGAGGGGTATATTCAATGCAAAAACTCGTCAACATCCCAATCAATGCAATCAGAACACAGAAGATCGAAGCGATAATAAAGTCTTTACCTGTCACATCCAATAAAAATGATGCTGAAAAGGTGCCTAAAATAATGGCCAAAAATGTGAACGAGGTCATCAGCCCATTTGCTTTAGAAATTTTATCTGTTTCTACAAGCTCGGGCAAAATCCCATATTTGGATGGGCCGAAAATGGCACTTTGAGTTGCAAGCAAGAACAGAATGCAGCAGGAACCCCATTTACTTTCATAGATGAAGGCAAGCAAGCCTAAACTCATAATGACGAGTTCAAAAACTTTAGTGAGTACGATGATATTGCGTTTACTAAAGCGATCGGCGAGAGTTCCTGAAGAGGCCGAAAACAGTAGAAAGGGAAGAACGAAAATCGCACCTGTCATAGCCAAAATTTTATGACTATTTTCAATTCCCTCGAGCTGGATAAAAAAATAAACAATCAAAAGCTTGTAAATGTTATCATTTAAAGCGCCTAAAAACTGAGTCACATTTAAATAGGTAAAAGAAGAAATTCGGCGAATCATCGGTTGATTTAAATTTTTCCTATTGACGCGCTTTAGAGCTTTCACCACACGGCTTTTCGCCTTTGCCATAGAGATCTTCTGGTTAAGTTATAATTTTAACATCTACCTATTCCACCTAGAAGTATGTCGACTCCGCCCTTTAGCCACAAGTGTTTTTTTCATTACTATCTGAAAAGAAAGAGTGATTTAACCTATTAAGTTTGTGGAGATAAACCTGTAAATCCGTTAAACTTTGCACATAACTAAACATGGCAATTTAACTAAGTTTAAAAATCAGTTTATGCATACAAAAATTCGCATTTTAGACGAACATACGATCAATAAAATAGCAGCTGGGGAGGTGATTGAAAATCCTTCATCCGTGGTAAAAGAATTAATCGAAAATTCTATAGATGCCGGGGCTTCGGAAATTTGTGTAGAAATCCATGAGGGAGGGCGTCAGCTCATTCGCATTTCTGACAATGGATGCGGCATGAATCAGGACGATGCACTTTTATCACTGGAGAGACATGCAACTTCTAAATTGCAGGAAGTAGAAGACATGGAAACGTTAACAACCATGGGTTTTCGAGGGGAAGCCATTCCTTCGATTGCTTCTATATCCAAATTTATGTTGCTAACAGCACAGGAAAATACCCAAAATGGCACCCTGATTCTAGTCGAAGGCGGCAAAGTTTTACGCTGCGGACCGGCGGCACGCTCAGTTGGGACTACGATTGAAGTCAAATCGCTTTTCTTTAATGTGCCGGTTCGCCGTAAATTTCAAAAATCGCCAAGCTTTGATACCCATGAAATTTTGAAGATCCTAACCATTCAAGCTCTGGCTCACCCGCATATTCAGTTTGAACTCATCAGTGACCACAAGTCAGTACTAAGAACACCTCCTTCTAAACAATCTTCCTTTAAGGAAATTTTGTATGAAAGAATGATCGATGTTTTAGGTAATGACTTCGCCAAAGATGTGACTTTCCTTGAAGGTCAGGAAGGGGATTGCCGCATTATCGGGTATATAGGGCAGCCCATGGCTTCCCGACCAAGCAAAAATCAGCAATTCCTCTTTATTAATCAACGTGCTGTTTCCTGCCCTGCCATCGCATTTGCTATTCGTGAGGGATATGGAACAGCTTTAGCCGCTGGCAGATACCCTGTTTTTATGCTGCACCTCACCCTGCCTGGTTCTTTGATTGATGTGAATGTGCATCCGCAAAAAAAGGAAGTGCGGATTAGGCAAGAGCACCTCATTAAAAATTTATTGCATTCGGCGGTGCAAAAAGCTCTGCACATCCAAGAAGCATGCGCTACCCATATCTTTGCTGCCCAACCCAGTTTCATGGCGGCTAAGGAGGAAAGAACTTTTACCCCTCCCTCCTCCCCTCCGCCTATGTCTTTTTCCTTTGGTGGACAATTTTTTGATCATTCTCTTTATGATGAGCTGGATTCTCCTAAAACCGCTGCAGAAATTCCTCAAAAGATTAAACCAATGATTCCACCCCCCATCCCTGCAACGCTGCCGGCTTTTCCTCCAGCCAAAGAGCTGCCTGAAGTCAAAGTATTGACCACCATTAAAGGCTTTATTTTAGCCGAAAATGGGAACGGCCTTTACCTCATCGATCAACGTGCTGCACATTCACGCGTGCTTTTTGAACAACTTGCAGCCCGCCAAAGTCAAAATCCGCTCAGCATGCAAAGGCTGTTAATTCCCTACACGCTCGAAGTCACTTCATTAGAAGCGTCCAAGATCAAGGAACATCTGGGCGAGCTGAATGCCATTGGAATTCAGATCCAAGAATTTGGCACTAATACTTTCCTCATAGATGGGCTTCCTTCATTGCTTGGGAATGTTGATATCGAACTATTGATGGAAGACCTTGTCAAAGCCTTATGCGATTCCGCTCACGTACAGCCATTCAAACAAGAAAAAGAAAAGCAGTTCGCCCGTCTCGCAAACAAAATCACTATAAGTGCAGAGCGCAAGCTTTCTTTGGAAGAAGCGGAGACTCTCTTAAAGCAATTATGGACCTGTCAAACGCCGCGCTTTTGCGCACTTGGCAAACCCACACTGGTTGCTTTAACATCCGACGATCTCCTATATTTTTTTAAACATAAATAAGAGGTTATATGCCGCTACCCCTCTCAAAATTAGAGAAATTATTTTCAGAAATCACCTGTGATGCGCTTCTCATCGAAACTAGTACGGATCTTCTTTATCTGTTAGGTTTTCCCATTTCCACCGGCACCTTGCTGCTTTATCGAGATGGGGGGTATTTAATCGTTGACGGCCGCTATTTCGAACAATGCATCAAAAAAAGTCCTTTCCCCGTTTTGCTCCTGCAAGAAAATAGCCTTTCCAACTTACTGAACGAGCTCTCTTTTATTTCGACGCTGGGATTTGCAAGTCAAACGACCTCCTATGCACGTTACCAGTCTCTTCTTGAGACTCTTAAAAAAGCGACCCGCACAATCGAACTCAAACCGATTGAAAATCCTTTGGTATGTCTTCGAAAAATCAAAAGTCCGCATGAGGTTCATCTGTTAAAACAAGCAGCCGAGCTCGGCTCGCGCGGCTATGATTTCGCTTGTTCAATCCTCAAAGAAGGCATCTCTGAAAAAGAAGTCGCCTTAGAACTGGAATTGTTTTGGAAACAGCAAGGGGCTGACGGATTGGCTTTCGATCCCATTATTGCTTTTGGAGCCAACAGCTCCATGCCCCATTATCGAGCGGGAACTGCCACACTCAAACCAGGAGATGCTGTTTTAATTGATATTGGAGTCACTTTGGCGCATTATCATTCAGATATGACCCGAACTTTATTTTTTGGAGAACCAGATCCCCTGCTCCTGCATCTTTACACCGTTGTGCTGCAAGCGCAGCAAGCCGCCCTAGAAATTTGCCGGGCTGGGATAACTGTGAGTGCGGTCGATGAAGCGGCCCGCAATATAATCGTGGCCGCCGGCTATGGGGAACAATTTCCCCATAGCCTAGGACATGGCATAGGCTTAGAAGTGCATGAATTTCCGCTCATCCGAAACACACCAGCGCAGAAACATGTAAAACTAGAGCCTGGGATGGTGATCACAATTGAGCCAGGGATTTATCTCGCAGATCTGGGCGGCATTAGGATTGAAGATAGCATCTTAATAGTAGATGACGGATATGAAAACTTAACCAATCGCTCGAAAGAGCTATTAATTTTAAAATAAAGAACCCATGTTTAGTTTTAGACAAAAAATCCTGATTGCGTATGTCATTGTTTTTTTAGCATTTGTTTTTCTGCTTTACCCTTTCGCGTCCTCCACCGTCAAAAGAATTGTTATTAAAGCCATGGAAGATCGTGCGACAGAGCTGATTACGCGCATTCAATCCGCTCCGGATAATGAAGCGATGATCAGGCGTATTAAGTATCAGAAATCGGGATTTTTTTTCCGCGTCAGCGTCATTTCGAATGAGCACAAGGTTCTTTATGACTCCCACACCAAAAGATTGCTAGGTTTACGTTTTAGCCAGGATTATGTGGTTAGCCATCCCGAGGTAGCCACGGCTTTTCAGGAAGGCTACGGCTATAACGAAGAGTACTCAAAACTCCTTTCGCAAAAATTTGTTTATATTGCCAAAGCTTTTGATTTTCATGGCAAAACTTATGTGCTGCGCACCGCCTTTCCTTACTATTATGTCGCTGAGCTAACTAGAGATTTTGAATTAGGCTTTTTAGGTTTAGCAGGAGCCGTTCTATTGCTTTTTAGCCTTATGACCTGGTTTATCATCCATTATCTTACCAGTCCGATTGAACAGATCTTGCGCCTCATTAAACCTTTTCACGATGGGGTTGAAACAACGATTCCAGAAATCAAACTTTCGTGGCAAAATCGTAAAGATGAATTTGGCCAACTCGCCGAAACACTCAACACTCTTTCATCTAAAATCAAAAACCAAATCCACAATTTAACCTATGAACGGGATGAGAAGGAAACCATTTTGGAATCCTTGGCAGAAGGTGTTGTCGCGGTCGATAAAGAGATGCAGGTGACCTATATCAATCATCGGGCCCAAGAACTCTTAAAATATCCTGCGCATCAATTAATTGGAAAAAACTTTAAAGTGACCAATCAGACCAAATGCTACGCTCTTCTGTTAGCCTGTCAACATGAAAATCGCCTACTAAATGAAAATATCCTAATCAAAACCGAACATCACAAACATTATATTGATATCGTTGCAACTCCCAAGAAAGGAGATACTGGCGCGATTCTAGTGCTGCAGGATAAGTCCTCACATTACAAAATCTTAGAAATGCGCAAAGAATTTATTTCAAATGCTTCTCATGAACTTAAAACTCCCATTACCATCATTCACGGATTTGCTGAAGCTTTGAATGATAACCCTGATCTCCCGCGTGAAGTTTACAAAGAAGCGACCAGCAAAATCGTGCGTAACTGCCAGCGCATGACAATCCTAATCAAAGATTTGCTTACGTTATCCGATATCGAACACATTCCCCCTTCCAGACTAGTCGAATGTGATCTCGAACAACTTATCTCCGCATGCATGACCACCATCAAAGATATGTTCCCCCAGGCTGAAATCTCGCTCCATAAAACAGAGGGAATGGATTTTCACTTAACCGCTGATGTCGATTTAATGGAAATGGCCCTCACTAATCTTTTAGAAAATGCCGTTAAATACTCTAATCCTCCTGCCAAAATTACTATCGTCCTGACAAAAGAGGTGCGGATGATCAAACTGACAATTGCCGATCAAGGAATCGGGATTCCGCCTCAGGATTTGGAACATATTTTTGAACGTTTTTACACAGTCGATAAAGCCCACTCGCGTAAATTAGGCGGCTCGGGTTTGGGCCTTTCGATCGTTGAAACAATTATCGAAAAACATTTTGGCAAAATTACGGTGGCTTCTGAACTTAACAAAGGAACCACTTTTACCATTCTGCTGCCCGTCAAAAGAGATGTTCACGTCAAATAATCGATGCTAGATTTTGCTTGCCGCATAGAGTTGGTCAGAAGAATACCCCCGCTAAATAATAGCGTCAGATAACATACCAGGCTTAATCCCGACATAGAGCTAACTCTATAAAAAAAATCTACCGTCGTCGGCATGTTAAAAGTAAAATCAAGCATCCAGGCACTAAACTCACTGTTCAGGGCATGAATCCAATCCCCCAAATAAGGACATATCATCCCAACGCAAATGGCCGCAATTAACAAAAAAACCGCTACACTCACCAAAAAAGGGAAAAAGAGATTGTAGACTAAACTCATCAGCGGAAACTTGTGAAAATGATAGAGAGTTAATGGGAAAGCACAAACATTAACAGCTAAGCATAAGGCAATCCCATGGCGGAAAATACTTAAAAGAGTGTAACCGTGCTGATCCAGCAACGGCATTTTGATGACTGCTTGCAAAGGCCTTTTGCGCCAAATTTTCTCTAAAAAATTTAAACTCAGAGGCACAAATAATAAAATTCCGGCAGTGGTCAAAACACTGAACTGAAATGCTAGACTGCGATAACTTAAGGGATTAAAGAATAATAAAATTAAGAGAGCAATTCCAAGGGAATTTAACCCAAAGGTTCTTTTGCCCAACAAATGTCCTAACAAATAAATGGAAATGGTGATCCAAGCGCGCATAATCGAACAGGCTGGACCTAAAAAAAGAAAATAAAGGGTTAGAAAAATCAGTAATAAAATAGCCTGATTTTTTTGAGAGAAACCTTGTTGCAAAAAAAAGCCCAAAATAGAGGCAATAATCCCAAAATGGAAACCGGATATTGCCATAATATGCTGCAATCCAAATCTTGAAAACTCAAAACTCAAAAGTTCGTCATCAAATTCCCCTGTGACAATGCCTGCTAAAAAATGCGCACTCCGCTCGTTAGGAATTGAGGCATGGATAGCAGCAACAGCTTTGCGCTTTAGTTGAAAACGCCATTCAGCCAAACTCCAGGAATGTGGGATTGGAATCCATTGACCACCCTTTTTGACATTTAAAATATAGTAGCCGGAACGCCATTCTTTAAGCACGGCTTCTACATAATAAGCTCCCGAAGCCGGCGGATGAGTTTCTGCTGATCCCGGCAAAAAAAGGGTATACGGCACATTGCGCGCGATTGAAATCGCATCGCCTTTCGCTGATTTTGGGGTAAAATGCAAAAGTGTCCCCGCATATTTCCAATTCTTCCCATGATATCCATTAACCTGCCTCAAAGCCGAAATATCAATGCATGCGATCCCCGATACTCCCTGCACCTCAATTTTAGGATACACATACGCTGCTGCCACATAGGCATAAAAACCGCAGCTAATGGCTAGACCGCACAGCAGGCGTATTTTAAGTTGTCTGAAGGAATAAAGTGAACTGAGGAAAAAAGGGAGCCCCAGTATTGTCAAGGGAATTAAGGTCAAGATTGAATAAGAGAGAGCAACATGAATCCCAATCAGAGCAAACAGGGCATAAAGCAAAGCAGGATGATGTCTCCAAAAGACATCAAAGGCTTCGACAGTTTTTTTTCGAAAATCGCTTGGATGAGATAAATGTGCAATCTTGGAGCAAACACACATCGACATGTGTCCAAGAAATTTAGCGAAAATGTCAGCCATTTTAATCATCAAAGGAATTTCGAAAGAAATCTAATAACCTAACTACCTAGATAGAGCTCGTAAAGTCGCTTATTTGAACGTAGTCCCGAATTATTTTCTGGATTATTTTTAGGATAAGGCATTTTTGCCGCCCCTTCGGGCAAACCTTCTGAATAATAAATCGGTTTTTGAATCTCTTTCGCTTTTTCCAGCGATTGGGAGGATGTCTGCAGCACGCTTACTTTTTGCGCCTGAACACGTAAGGCACTAACAAGGGCTTGGAATGCTGCTGCAAATTCTTCTTCCATTGAAGAAACATTTTGGTTTTCATGAGTCACTAGAATCAAATGTTGATAATAGACTAAAACGCGATTGCTTAAGATGACTTGCTTACTTTGGCGTTTTAAAGACATGACTTCCCCAACCAAAGTACACTCACTAGGAAAAATGTCTTCAGCGAATTGATGATAGGAGCCTAAAGCCAATCCCATAAGAGCTTGGTGCTTTAATTCATAGAGGAGAGGTTGAAGAAACTGGTGATTTTTCGCAATTAAGACAACGTCCAGCACTAAATTTTTATCCGTGCGCAGACAATTGATCTCTTTAAATTCGATATTGACCGCGAATAATTTCCCAAATTCCATTTTGTGCCTCGTAAGAATCTAAAAGTTTTGCTTTGCAATAGGATATTAGCAAAAAATCATTTTTTTATTCTCTAATTTTTCACTAGGCCACGTTCATTAGCAAAAGAAAGACCCCGAACCCAAAAAAACAATTCCAGCCCAACGCACTTTTAAAATGCACGTTGGGTTTGGGAAATGCTTTCTCAATACTGCAGTCAGGCTGATGTTTTGATTTCTACCAACTTAAAAAATCAAATGATCAGCCCGACTGCCGTACAAATTAACCGGCTTTACGGCGATTATTTTTCTTTCCTAAATAATTCTCTCTGTAAAGTTCTACATCATCTGTATGAATAACCCAAGCTGCACCTTTGCGATGAGCCTTCAGGATTCCAATCCGAGTCGCATAATAAATTTTTTGAGCTGGCACGTTTAACATTTTAGCAACTTGGTTAACAGAAAAGTATCCTTTGTGATTATCAAATAATAACTCTCCATTAAACAAAGATTTAGTGCGCGAATATTTTTGTTTTCTATAAGCTTCTAAATCTTCCAGGCTAATTGTCCAGCGAGTCGTTTCTTTCTGAGCTTTAAGTTTATTTAATTTAATAGCAACATAGATTGCTTGTCTTGTTACTTTATTTAGCTTAGCAGCCTCTGTAATAGAGACAACCTTTTTGCCACTTTGATTTTCTTTATTTTTAGGCATTTTATACCTCCTACCCACAATATATATTTGTTATAAACATTAATCACTTTTAGAATTCAGGCTGAATTTCTCGGCCATACGAATTCGATTTTTAAAAATTTAAGCTGCATTGCTCTCATGATCTTGAGATCTAGCGAGATTTTACGCGTTTGCGAACAATCCATTTTACATAAAAACGAGTTTAATTCAAGCTTTTTTTTACAAATTTTCTGAGGCCCGAATCTTGTCCTAGTTCATGGAAAATAGATAGGAAACTTCAGTAGTTTTGCGAAAAAGATAAATCAAACGCAAGTAGATTAAAAAATATAGCAAAAAAAATCTAGTAAAATTAACAAAAAATTAATAATCTGTCATTTTTTATTGAATTCCTGAAATTTATTGACAAATATGCAGGCTTAAAACAAAAGAGATTATACATTCACAAGCTTTTATTATTTGTTAGTGACAACTTTATTAGGCTCGGTAAGGAATCCATATCTGACATAAGGCCCAAATTTATCCTTATTCATCAGATGAGGAATAACTAAAAAGGCATTTCCCAGTCCTATAGTGGCACACGAAAATATAAGCACGCCATATCCATGCAAAGTATTCAATACTCCCTGCAGCAATTGTTCAGCTCCTAAACACACTATTTTCCTGCAACCCTCTTTAGTTTGTTCATCTTTTTTTAAGACTAACGCACTCAGTAAGGTAAAGCTTCCTACTGCAATTGTAGCCACAGCAATAAGCTCTTGCCAATAAGAAACTTGAATACGACCTATGCTCACAGCGACCCCCACCACAGGAATACATTCACCCACGTTAAAAACTTTTTCGCCAAAACGGCATATTTTATTAGTATCTTGAATATAAGTCATAAAGATCTCCGGTTGATAAATTAATTTACTAGAATAGAATTTAATCATTAAAATAGTTTAAAGATGACATTAAGCATAAATTAAATATGAAATGTAAGAAAGCTAAAATAATCTCTCTGAAAGGAGAAAGAAGCAAGGATCACATTTCATATGGGAAGAAAAGAACTTAACACTTACTATCAAAAATAAGCGAAAAAAGCAGCACGTCCTCAAAAAACGTGCATCTCCTTCTCCTGTGTGGGAAAAGCGATAATCAATTATAAATACTGATATATGAGAGTCTACATGAGAGTTTCAAAAGCCTTACGAACCATCTTTGCTGTATTTTTTCTTGTTGCGGCTTGCAGCATTCAAGGAAAACTTCCCGATATTACCCCTCAGGTCACCCATGCAAAACTTGAAGAAATCATGAAAGCCCATGCTTCCTACCATCAATTAACTCCTGCTTTGATTAAGCGCACCCTAACCAATTATCTTGAAGAACTTGATCCAACCAAAACATATTTCATTAGTTCAGATATTAAGCAATGGACAGATCCATCAGATGCCATGCTTGATCAAATTCATAAGGATTATGAAAAGAATCAATTCTCTACATTTGAGCAAATCCATCAAAAAATGATCGAGGCCATTGCACGACGCAAAGTGCTAGACCAGCAAATCGATGAAAAAAACCTCCCCTCTCATGTCAGTCCGGAAGAATTTAAAGACATGAAATGGGCTGAAAATGAAGAAGAGCTGCTGACAAGATTATCGCGCATTAAGGCGCTGCAAATTGAAGCCGCCTCGAAGCTCAATAATGAATTAAAAGAAAAGACCCTGCAAAGAATCAAGAAGCGACAAGAAAAGTATGAGGAAGAAATCCTAACTTCTAAGGAGGGTGAGCAGACCAAAAGAATATTGACCAACTTCTTAAAAGCCAGCACCTCGGCATTAGATTCACACACAGCATACTTTACACCCGATGAAGCCACGGAATTTATGATCGCTGTGCAGCAACGCCTGCTTGGTATAGGCGCTCAGCTCAGAGATGATCTGAATGGATTCACCGTCGTTAAAGTCATCGAAGGCGGCCCTGCAGCCTTAGGTAAGGAACTCAAGGCTAAAGATCGCATTATCGCAGTTGACGGCGAACCCGTTGTCGGAATGGATATTTCAAGTGCCGTAGAATTAATCCGCGGAGCAGAAGGCACTCCCGTCGTGCTCACTGTCATTCGAGAAAATGGCGAGCCCAATCAACTTTCAGAGGAGAAATTAGATATTTCGATTCAGAGAGGGGAAGTCGTCTTAAAAGAAACACGCTACGAAGCCTCCCATGATCCTTATGGATATGGCGCCATCGGCTACTTACGTCTCAATTCTTTCTATCAAGATCCGGACAGCGCCTCTTCGACGGACTTAGAAAAAGAGATTATCAAAATGAAAAAAGAGCAAAAGTTGCAAGGACTCATTTTAGATCTACGCTATAATTCTGGGGGCATGCTTTCACAGGCTGTCAATGTCACCGGTCTATTTATCACCAAAGGGGTTGTCGTTACCATTAAAGATAGCAGCGGCAATATTCAGCATCTGCGGAATTTGGAACCAAAGACCACCTGGGATGGTCCTTTAATTGTCTTAATTAATCGTGCCAGCGCCTCGGCTTCAGAAATTGTAGCCCAGACTTTGCAGGACTATGGGCGCGCGTTGATTGTTGGTGATGACCACAGTTACGGCAAAGGGTCATTTCAAACATTCACTTTAAATTCAAATTCCGTTGGTTCCGTCAATCCCGAAGGAGAATATAAAGTGACGCGCGGCCGCTACTATACCGTTTCAGGCAAAACCCCTCAATTAAACGGCGTCTTTGCTGATATCGTCGTTCCCGGGGTTTTATCTGAATCTGAAATGGGGGAAAAATTTGCCAAATATCCTTTAGAAAGCGATCAAATTAAAGAAAATTTCGACGACGATCTCGCAGATATTCCTTTTACCCAACGCCCAAAAATTAAGCTCCTATATAAATTTGACCTCCAGCCTAAGTTGACAACTTATACCAAGTATTTAGAAACGCTTAAAAAGAACTCAGCTTATAGATTAGAACATAATAAAAATTATCAGATTTTCTTAAAAGAACTCGGTAAAAAAGATAAGGATGTCATAGTCAGTGAAGACGAGGAAGAAGCCTCCTTTGGTCAAAATGACTTACAGCTGGCTGAAACGTATAATATTATGAAGGATTTAATTCTAATGATCGATCTGCACAAAAAGTAATCGATCTTGATGCAATTCAGATCTCCTCCTTCCAGGAGATCTGAATCCCTATTAAATGGGGCATGTAATATACTCATTCTTGAGATAAAACATCTTTTCCTTGAAATCAAAGTATTCGGGATTATAATACTTATTCTTAGTATCTTGAAACCCTTAAGGAATCCTTATGTCAGTACGCGTACGTATAGCACCCTCTCCGACCGGTGATCCTCACGTCGGAACAGCTTACATGGCTCTTTTTAATATGATTTTTGCACGTCATCACCAGGGCAAATTTATTTTGCGGATTGAAGATACAGACCAATCCCGCAGCCGCCCTGAGTACGAGCAAAACATTTACAAAGCCTTAAAATGGAGCAATATTGAGTGGGATGAAGGTCCGGATGTAGGCGGCGACTACGGCCCCTATCGTCAATCAGAGCGCCTCCCTATCTACCAAGAAGAATGCAAACATCTTATCGAACGCGGCGGAGCCTATAAATGTTTCTGCACTGCAGAAGAATTAGCCGAGATGCGAGAGCTTTCTGCGAAAACTGGCGGCCGGCAAGGCTATGACCGAAGATGCCGCAACCTCAGCCCAAAAGAGATCCAGGATAAAGAAGCGGCAGGCATCCCTTCTGTGGTCAGGCTAAAAGTCCCTTTAAAAGGGGAATGTGTTTATGAAGATGCCATTAAAGGACGCATTGTGTTCCCTTGGGCCGATGTCGATGACCAAGTCTTAATGAAATCAGACGGATTCCCTACCTATCATATGGCTAATGTGGTCGATGACCACCTGATGAAAATCACGCATGTCATCCGAGGCGATGAATGGATGAGTTCAACTCCCAAGCATATTTTATTGTATGATCTCTTTGACTGGACCCCTCCTGTATTTATGCATATGCCTCTATTGCTTGGCAAAGATGGTAAAAAGCTCTCAAAACGACGCAATCCAACTTCGATCTTCTTTTATCGGGATAGCGGTTACCTACCAGAAGCGTTTGTAAACTTTTTAACCCTTATGGGCTATAGCATGCCAGGAGATAGGGAAGTCTACTCTTTTGAAGAAATTGTCAAAGAATTTGACTACAAACGCATTGGGGTTTCAGGCGCCGTTTTTGATATCCTGAAACTCGATTGGCTGAATCAGCAATATCTTATCAAGAATATCCCTGAAGATAAATTACTCAGTCGTTTGAAAGAATGGAATTTTAGCGATGCCTACCTGCAGAAACTCATGCCGCTTTGCCATTCGCGCATTAAAACTTTCGGCGAATTCATGGAATTATGCGATTTCTTTTTCATCAACCATCTGCGATACACACCAGAATTATTTGCTGTCAAAGGAATTACCCCTGAACAAGCTTGTTATATCTTCCAAGCCATGATTTGGCATATGGATGAAGCTGAAAATTGGGGCAGCACAGGAGTGAATCAAGCCTCTCGCGACCTGGCGACTATCTTTGGAGTAAACCATAAAAAGGTTATCATGCCCCTGCTTTTTGCCAGCATCATGGGAAAAAATCAAGGACCACCATTGTTTGATTCAGCGGCTATCCTTGGCAAAGATCTAACACGCGTGCGCTTATTAAATTCGATCGAATTTTTGGGAGGGATTTCTAACAAGAAAATGTCCCTGCTGAAAAAAGGATGGGATACAAAAAACTGCGCTGATTTAATGAAAGATGAAGCAGCTTAATGGAAGAAATTCTTGAGTATACCTGTTCACATGCACATTCGGCTCATTTAATCATCTTTTCATTATTGATGTTAGCAGGGCTGAATGTGCCTATCAGTGAAGATGTATGCCTTTTAGTCGGGGGTGCTTTAGCTGCTACCTGTGTGCCTGACCATACTCTCCGCATGTATCTCTGGATCTATTTTGGATGCTGGATATCTGCTTCGGAAGCGTACTGGATTGGGAGGTTGTTAGGCCCCAAACTTTATGACATCCGATGGTTCAATCGCATTTTAACCCCCAAACGCATTGCGACACTGCATCATTACTACGAAAAATTTGGGATCTTTACTTTCATTATCGGCCGCTTTATTCCAGGCGGCGCCCGTAATGCCTTATTCATGACAGCCGGCTTAGGCAAAATGCATTACCTCAAATTTGTTTTGCGCGATGGTTTTGCGTGCTTAATCTCCTCAGCCGTCATCTTCTCCCTAGGATATAGCTTTGGTCAGAACTACCCTCTCTTGATTCATTATTTTAAGACATACAATTTCATCGCATTAGCCGTCTTTGGCGTGCTCGCTCTTTGCGTGGGAATCTTTATATGGATACGCAACCGCAAAGCTCCGACGATCTAGAAAATCTTGAACATGCCTACTACTCTTTCGTTTCCTAGCTAGCGCTAGGAAACGAAGTACCGCTATTTCTGCAAAATAGCTTAACCACTTCAAAAATAGATGGGGAGAATGTCTATGAAAACATTCATTATCATCCATATATGATTAGTTGAAGCAAGTATCCTCGGCGGTTCAAAATAATTTATCTTGTCAAATTCGAATTTTTGGTTTACCTTTTTTCTGCATCTATTAACTTGGATTTTTAACCTAAATTAGGGGGTGTTGAATGAAAAATTTAATTTTGTCCTTGCTGTTATTTATTCCAGCTTTTGGAATTGCTTGGCAATCTGGTGAAAACTTTTACCAAGGAGAAAAGGTCTATGTTTCACCTGGCTCTATTTATGTTTCACAAGATGCAATATATATGCATGTCAATGAGCAATTTATCCCGGTAGAAAGCCTTGCTATTGATGAGGGTGGGGTATATGCTAATCTTGGCGGGTACTGCTTAAATTGTCGAAATGTTTACTTTGGAACATACGACAATCATTTAAAAAATTGTCCTGCTCGAAAATAAACTCGACTCACATTGGCACTGCTTGATAGGTTTATCTGTGCCAATGTGAGTCATTACATCTAATAAAAATATGAATTTTATATACATTCTTTTTTACTTAATCTTATCCATTATCCCGTTCCATTCATATTCATCAATCCAAATTGATGCTAAAGATTGGGATGATATTGAGTATGTGTGTAATTATTTGTTCAAATTCCATCCGCTTTCTTATACTCTTTTTTTTGATAAACCTATTTCCTTTGCTGAATTAAGTGAAGGATCAGATACAGCTGACTTTCTTATTAAGCATTTCGGAGTGAATTATTTTGTAACTGCCACATTGCTTTCACAAGGAGGACATAGGAATAAAGGTTTAACAAAAGCTTGGAAAACATTGAGCAAATACCTAAGATTTTGCGACGAAAATTATATTTTGGTAGAGAGGAATGAAACGATATGTTTTATCAATAAGCAGGCTACAGTAGATTGCATTAATAGCCATATCAACCTTTTTCAATCTGTGTTTGGGCAAGATTTCTCTGGGGATTTATTTATAAAGAATTTTAAAGAATCGGATTTAGATTTACACAGCTTTCTGAATTATAATCATTATCTTATCGGAATTCTTCTAGGATTTGGTGAACACAATGCCTGGCTATTTCAAAGAAGAGCAGACTTGTATCAACTAACGGCATCTCTCGATACTGTGAGAAATTGCAAAGAAATTATAGAGACCGAAGAAGAAATAAACTGCATTCAGAAAAGATTGCAAGGATGCAATGAATACTCTTGCTTGCCATTTATAATGTACTGCCATCCACAATATGCTGCAGATCGATGCGAGCAAGAGTCAATTGATTTAGAGAAGAAATATCTCATTCAAAGTCGTCGCATTCAAACTATTCTTTCTAGCCCTGATTGGGTGAAAAAGATTTTATCTCACCTGATGCCCAACTTGGCTGGAATCTGATTATAATTAAATTCCCAGTGCCGCTATTTCGCAGAAATAGCGGCTGCTGTTTTACCTCCTAGCATATATAGGAAGGCGATAAACACCATAGACATATTCACAAACAGCTGAATTAGAGCAACCATAACGGTGGCTACGTTTCCACCTCAGCAAAATGGCTTGGGTAAAATAGCGATCGATCTACTCCAAAAATCTGTGAAATCTGCTTCGCAAGCATCGGGGTAATCGCTTTTTGCCCATTTTCGAGATTGCTCAAGGTGCCATCACTCATGGGATAATGCGGAAATAGCTCTCGATAGGTGCTCTTAAAAAATCCCTGATTCATTCCGTGCGACAACCGCAGCTCAACAAGCAATCGATGGCGGAATTGCTGTGTGGCTCTTTGCAAAACGGCTATTTGCGTAAAAGCTTCTCTTGCGACCTCTTTCACGAGGGCCGCATTCCTAGCTACGTGAGTTTCTGCACTAGAGGCCGGTTTGCTAGCTATGGTATTTTCAATGAAAGTATCAAGCTGTTTTTCCGTATAACCAGCTAATCCAGCAATAAGCTGTCTTTCTGCATGAGTTTGGGCATGGTCATAAAGACGCTTGCAAAATTGGATGTAGAGAGTTTTGCTCGATTTAGTGCTTCTTAATACACTCCAAAGGTTATTAAAGTACCCGGAAAGAATAGTTTTGTTGTGAGGCGTAAGATCTCGACTAATGCGCTGAATCCACCCTGATAACAAGCTAATTTGGGAGGATTGGGCATTTAAAACAGCATGGTCTTGCACATTAACTTTGAGTTCGCGCACTCTCTGGCTTAGCTGCAACCCAGAAATATTCAAAAGCTTGTAGAACATTCTCTTGACGGATTCATCTCGCGTTTGGGCAATCAAAGAAGCGTAAAAAAAAGTTTCAAGATTAGTCTTTGAACGCGCAGTGTTTTTTATCGCATTTAGAGCGCTCTCGATTTTGCTCTTAATTTTACTTTGCGTTTCCTGGTCGGCACGGATGATTTGATAGCGAAGCCGATAAATTCCAGGACGTAATGAGACCTGCTTTTGGGGAGAAAGGCCCGCAAGCTGAGCGGCATCCATTGCTTGCCCATTTAATGAAGCCAAAAACGGCAATATTCCTTGCACCAGGGAATTGACTTTTGCGGCATTTCTAGCTAATAACAAACGTGTTGTTCCTGTTTTTTGAAATGCAGCCACTCGCCTGCTTAATGCTTGAAACTGCATCCCCAGTGCTTCTTCGACGACTCTGCGATCAGCCTCCTGAAATGAATTCAGAACAGCGTAATGAAAAAGATCATAAAAGTGATTGGGTGCACGCGATTCGTTTTCACGTTGATGCCTCTCTTGCATGATGATGGCAGGCAATTCCTCAATTTTCTTTTTAATCAAAGTCAATACATGCACTCTGTCGACAGGTTCATTATGCTTTATCTTTTCGACTGTATTCGAAGTATACCCAAACGCGGGGTCATCCATCCTGAGATCCAACCAACGATCGATGTGCTTAGCTTCGTTCACATAGGCCCGCAAAAGTTCAGCTCGATTACGGTATACCTGTAAAACATCTTTTACCTGAGGATCAGTTTCTCTTTCAAACGAGACATCAATTTGCGCAAGCAAATCTTCAACAAATCTTTTCACCACCTGATCAGGTGTTAATTCCCCTACCGCGGCTCGATTTAAAAGAGCAACAAGATTCTCTCTCAACAAACTGACGTTAAATTTTTCATCAATCGCTCTATCTGCGTTATTAACTTTTTTCAATAAGTCATCTGTAGCATTGCCTTCATCATAGTATCCTGAGCGATAAAGATAGACGATTTCTTGTTGAGTTTGCGGAGAACGGGCATATATACATGGAACAGTCGCCCGATGCGCCGCATTGAATTCATGCACTCCGCCTTGATAGGAAAGACTTTGAGCATTATATCCCTGATGAAGGGTATGGCCTTCTCTAAAACGATAATTTGTCTTATAACAAAGCACAGCTTGCATAAAGACTAGAGACACGCGCTGCTCAAGATGATTTTCGATCGAAGCACGCGATTTTTCTAAACAAAAACGCCAATTATTTAATTCTGCTGCTCGCCGGATTTTCTCTTGAGGATCGGTGGTAGGAATACGATAATTGGCAAAGGCCAGATCTTTTAAAGAAGATGTGCCATTGCCTTCCCCTTCTAATTTGGCCCTGACTTTGACCCGGTCAGCCTGGTTCGCAGGGAGTACTGGATAAACAGGAATTGAATTAAGCGTTACAGCACCCATTTCTACCTCTTTTGTTAGATTAAATAAAATGCATTTGTATGCTAAGACGCATTTATCTCAAATCGAAATTTTTGCTAAATACTGCTAAATGGGTAAAAATACCAAGATGCGGCACCAGCTATGGAGTGCTTAGAACTTTAGTAAACATTTCGTTCCAAAACTCATCCGCTTTGGAAAAAGTCTTTAATGAGGCGTAAATTTTTACAAAGGATTCAAGAATTGGTGAATTTAAAAGCATAAGTGGTTAAACTTACTAGCAATTATAGTCGATAATTTACGATTAAAACGGATTTGCAATGTTTACTCTTCCGAACATCATTTCTTTGACAAGGATTCCACTTGCACTCATTTTTTTACAAGAGAACATTGTCTTTCGTTTAACTGCTTTGATTTTAGCAATGATGAGCGACGCCCTAGACGGCTACTGTGCACGTCGTTATAAGCTCTCAAGCCGCATTGGCACACTCCTTGATCCCCTGATGGACAAACTGTTCGTTTGTTTTGTTTTAGGCATTATCATTCAGGAAACTAATCCCCTTACATCCTGGGAAATCATGGCCTTTTTTTGCAGGGATTTGGCTGTGTTCATTTATGGGTGCTACCTGATTCTCTCGGGCAAATTAGGACAGCACCGGTTTCGCTCGATTTGGTGCGGTAAGCTTTCCACTTTCTTCCAATTCATTGTGTTGATTTGCCTTTCCCTCAACATCGTCATCCCACCGGTCATCTTCACGATCTTTCTAGTACTCGGCATTCTGGCTTTATTAGAACTTTATTTTTACGTGCCCGTTCCCTCTTAAAGGGAAAGTGAATGCCTGTGACGCGCTTTTAGAGTCGGACTAATCCACTTCTTGAACAAGGGCGCCATAGAGGCCCAGAGAAGGCCCGTTCCATTCATGCGTTCCCATTCTGATGCTTTTTCTACGATAAAAACAGTGAGATCCTTGTGCCTTGAAGCTATGGCATCCCAAAGATACCGCAGGCAAATGCTGACGTTCTTTTAAGTATTTTCTAATGACAAGCCAAGGGGCAACTGTTCCCCAAAAATCATCTCTTGATCTTGCTGGGTGAAGCCGCCTTCATTGAGCAGGATATGTTTGAGATCGGCAGCATGTTCAGACAAGATCTTCTCCACTTGCTTGATCACTTCAGACGGTACATTCAAAATTTGATGATCGGTTTGGCGAGCTAATTGCACAAGGACAAAGCAAATAGAACGATTTATCGGCTGAAGCTTCAACAAGGTCTGTATCCATGCCATGCAGACTTCACGCGGGATGACATTAGCACTTGAACCATGAAATAAATGGCGCGCCCCAATGCGTCCCAAGGCCCAGAAATCACACGATTCTGCTTGGCCGGCAGTCATTCTTTTGAGCAAGGCTTCACCTAATTTAATTTTAAGCGGTATGTCAAGCAATTCAAAAGAAGCCACCATGCGAACTTTTTCAGAGTAAGGATACAGATCTTTTTTATTTTTAATGATAAATTCATGGGTGCGCTTATTCCAAATAGTCGGGAGAATTTCATTGGCTAGCTGGACTTGCTGTCCTTTGGAAAGGCCCCCTGCTACTCTACGATAGCAAATCCATTTATGCGTCTCATCATCTGATTGAGTGGTTTTGCGAGAATCTTCCAGAATAATTTTCCATAATTCTTTAAGGCGAAAATCATCGAGGGGATATCCAAAGCCTGGACGTAAAAAATACCCCGCTAGATTCCACCAACGCTTTTCCAACTCATCTGTCAACTTGCGTTTTGAAGCATAGTTAACGAGAGTCTCCCAAAGTCCCCTAAGAATGCTTGGGGCCCACTCCTGCCGTGGTTTCTCAAGGGAACCTTCGAGACGTTCAATAATTCCTTTTGGATGATTTAAGCGCGGCTCTAAAAACAATGCTTCTAACACTTGCTTGCTTTGGTTGAGGAAATTCAAATCATAGGTTTCATCGGTTCGCGCTTCTTGGACGGAGAGCAGGCGATCCTCTTTCCCGGACGAAGCGCGCACTTGAAATTCTAACGTCCAGCGATGATCCGTTTTTTGCGATTGCAGCCATAGTTCAAGCGTCCCAATGCTAGTCAGAGACATGTGCAAATTCACGGGGATCTTTTGTTCACCAGCTCCCTTGCCATAACGCAAGATCGTATGGATCGGGGGCATCCGATGCATCTCCTCTGCCGCAATCTCAACCAACTCACCCTGCTGGTCGTGCAGCCGCACTTCGCTGCTATAGAGATGGAAAGCTACGGGTTTGTTCGGAGACACCCAAAATGTTTCTTGCGGTTGATAAGAGGCCCCTTCTTCAGCTCCTCTTGTCAAAAGTGTCAAGGCTTTAGGTGTTGCATCTCCCGTGTCCAAAGCTAAATAATAACTGCGAGGAACACCTCCATAAATTTTTACGCCTAAACCGCGTCGCACTTTGCCATAGTAAGCTGCCCCACGCGAAACCGCTAAATCTAAAGAGGGGGACGTCAACAGCTGAGGGGTTTTCCCAGGAAACCACAGCGAAAGTGAATCCAAAATTGCTTGTTGAAACAGGCGGGGTTTCATGGTCCCCCCATTCACGAGTACATAGTCGGGGGATTTCGTTTCGCCGCAAATTTTAGCAGCTTTCAGGAGGAAACTAGCTAGATGTTTCGTAATGGAGGGCTCTGTTTCATAAGGCAAACCCATCGTCCTAAATGGAGTGCCTTTTTTAGTGTTGACTGCTTCATTCCATGGATAAACACCAAAGAAACCTTGCAATAGGCACTCTTCGATTTCCTTTTTAGATGTATTCACATGGAAGCTATCTTGAACAACCTTTGAACCTGTACCTTGCAGGATGCATTGATAATTCTCACTCTGAGTGTTGGCGGGATTCAGGAGCTGCTCTTTTGCATGACGTGCTTGATAACTGAGCTGCACACGTTGCTGCGGGTTGAGCTCCTTGTTTAGCTTCTGTTCCAGCATGTGGCAGAGAGCGGCGTCCATATTATCTCCGCCAAGGAGCAGGTGGTCGCCGACAGACATGCGTTGAAAGGTGCGTTGGTTGTTGTGCGTCACCACTTGAATCAGGCTAAAATCAGTCGTCCCCCCTCCTACGTCGCAAATTAAGATGGTATCTCCTTCCTTAAAAAGCTGCTCCCATTTTTTTTCATGCGCAGCGATCCAGCAATAAAAGGCTGCTTGAGGCTCTTCCAACAGCGTCATGGAGGCGTAGCCAGCCTCTTTGGCGGATTCGACTGTTAATGAACGGGCCACTTCATCGAAGGAAGCTGGGACGGTCAGAATAATTTCTTGCGCCTCGAATTCATTTTCGGGACGTCCTTTTCCCATTAAATGATTCCAAGCCTCCTTGATATGCTTCAAATAATTGGCAGTCGCATGCACGGGGCTTAGTTTTTCAATCCCTTCAGAAGCTTCAAAGGGGAGGATACGATCTCGTCGATTAGCGGCGGAATGACACAGCCAACTTTTAGCGGATTGGATGCTGCGGTTGGGAGATTTTTCACCCTGAGTTTGGGCAAATTTGCCTACAACAACCGACTCTTGCTTTTTCCATGGGAGGTCTAAGGCTCCTGCCACCCATTCATGGGGCAACGTTAAATAGCAAAAAGAGGGCAGCACCGGCTGCGCTTCCACAAAACCCGGTGCTGAAAGTTGCGGAATGAAAAAAGCTTCCACAGCAAGTTTGGGACTTTCGGTATCTACAAAAGAGACACAGCTATTGGTCGTCCCGAGGTCAATTCCAATGATATAACGCATAAAATTCCATTAACTCAGGCATGCTTCTAGCGGGAAGTACTCATAACCTAAATCTTGCGCAACGGGTAAATAAGTGACTTTTCCTGCATAGAGGTTCACCCCTTGCCGTAAATAAGCATTTTCTAGAAGAGCCGTTTTAATCCCTTTATTGGCTAGCTCAAGAGCATATTCCATCGTCGCATTAGTCAAAGCCCTGGTGGATGTCGCCGCACACGCTCCTGGCATATTTGTGACGCAGTAGTGAACGACACCATCGACTTCATAAGTCGGGTTAGCATGTGTCGTCGGTTTAGCTGTTTCAAAACAACCACCCTGGTCGATCGCAACGTCGACAATGACTGAACCGGGTGTCATGGCTGATACCATTTCTCTGGAAACTAATTTAGGGGCTTTTTTGCCAGGGATTAACACAGCGCCGATGGCCAAATCCGCTTTACACAATGCCTCTTCGATGGAGGAAGGAGTAGAGTAAAGTGTCATAAGCCTTGGACCAAATAGTGCATCGAGTTGACGAAGGCGATTCAAATCCCGATCCAGGATTGTGACCTGAGCACCTAATCCCAAAGCCATGCGGGCGGCTTCTGTCCCTACAATCCCGCCACCCAATACCACAACATTGGCAGGGGCTACACCTGGAACACCGCCTAACAGAATCCCTTTACCACCATGATTTAATTGTAAGGCACATGCACCTACCTGGATAGCAATGCGGCCGGCAATCTCACTCATAGGCACCAGCAAAGGAAGACGTCCATGTGCATCAGTAATCGTTTCATAGGCAATGGCAATCACCCCTCTTTCAATCAAATGACGCGCCTGAATTGGGTCTGGGGCTAAATGCAGAAAGCAAAAAAGCGTCTGTCCTTCATGCATCAGTGGAAACTCCTCTTCTTGAGGCTCTTTCACTTTGATGATCATGTCGCTTTGATACACTTTTTCGGCAGAAGAGACGATTTGCGCTCCCGCCGCTTCATAATCTGCATCGCTAAAACCGACCTTACCTCCGGCCTGGGTTTGCACAAGGACTGTGTGCCCAGCATTTTTTAGACTTCTGATATTTGAGGGAGTCGCCCCAACGCGATATTCATGATTTTTAATTTCTTTAGGGACACCAATAAGCATAGTTTATCTCAATTTTAAATTTGTTATTTAAACTAAATAATAAACTAAAATTGTAAGAGACTTAGAGGTTTACTTCCACAAAAATCCTCGCGCTTCGGAAGAAAAAAAGCCTTCAGCCTTAGCAACCGGAACAAAAATTCCAGCAACGCATCTGAGAACAGCCCCAACATGTCCGACATCCGTACTGATGTCCGCAAACAGCCTCTTTTTTATGCTTAATCACATAAAGGCCGTCCGCTTTATGCATCACGGCTTCCAATGGTTCCAGAAGACCAAGCTCCTCGTTCATGTAAAATAAGCCTTCATCGTTAACAACCAGGCGCTCAGGTGGGACTTTGACAAGTTTATAGTGAGAATCTAATGCGTGCGCATTGACGTGAACAATTAAAAAAAAAGCTATGCAAATAATTTTAACGATCTGCATTTTTCCTCCAAGGTTACATTTAAATTTTAAATTGCCCAAAAAACTAAAAGTCTTGCATTTAAAATTCAAGATCTTTTTTTTATTTTTTTAAGATCAAGCCTCTTTTCTGAAATGGAAGGGCATGTTAAAAGTGAACCTCCCATCCTTAACAATGGAGCTAAACCATGTCATTCATTGATTTGCGCAGCGATACTGTCACAAAACCCTCACTAGAGATGCGAAGAGCCATTTTCAATGCAGAAGTTGGAGACGATGTTTTTGAAGAAGACCCTACTGTTAACCAGCTGGAAAAACTCAGCGCAGAGCTATTCGAAAAAGAAAAAGCTCTCTTTGTGAGCAGTGGGACGCAGGCCAATCTCATTTCCGTATTATGCCACTGCAATCGAGGGGAAGAATATATCGCCGGACAAAATGCCCATGTGTATAAGTGGGAGGGCGGTGGTTGCGCTGTTTTAGGCGGCGTACAGCCGCAGCCTATCCAGGTAGAAAAAGATGGCACCCTTCATTTAGAGAACATCCAAAAGCATATCAAACCTTGGGATGTGCATTTTGCTAAAACAAAATTACTCGCCTTGGAAAATACCATGTGGGGCAAAGTCCTGCCCTTGGATTACCTTGCCAAGGCTAGTGCATTGGCAAATAAAAACCATCTGAAAATGCATTTAGATGGTGCGCGTGTTTTTAATGCAGCCGTAGCCCTTGGAGCACCTGTCAGCACGATCTCTAAATATTTTGACACAGTTTCCTTTTGTTTATCTAAAGGCCTGGGGGCTCCTGTAGGCTCTCTCCTCTGTGGTTCAGCCGCAACTATTGAAAAAGCCAGGCATTTACGCAAAATGCTCGGCGGAGGCATGCGCCAAGCCGGCGTGCTAGCTGCAGCTGGACTCTATGCCTTGCAGAATAATATTAACCGGCTTGCAGAAGATCATATCAACGCGTTTCACCTGGCAAATGAGCTGCGGAAAATCCCTGGACTGAATGAGTGCTTAGATGCCAATACAAATATTGTATTATTTCGCGTAGGACCAGAAAGGCAGCAGGATCTGCTGCAGCATTTGAAGACCCACAATATTTTAGCTCTAGGAAATGAAGGCCTGGTGCGTTTTGTTACGCACCTGGACATCTGCGAAAGTGATATTGACAAAACGATTCACGTGATCAAAGAGTACTTTCGCAATCACTAAATTTAAAGCGAAAGAAGCTCAGGTTTTGGGGCTGCACTTGGGCTAAATTCTATGGATAAGAGCTTGGAGACCCCTTTTTCTTCCATAGACACGCCAAATAGCCGATCGGCAATCGCCATGGTTCTTTTGTTGTGTGTGATGATGATAAATTGGCAGCGATCGACAAATTCTTTCACGACATTCACAAAGCGCTCCACATTCGAATCATCCAAGGGTGCATCAATCTCATCCAAAATACAAAATGGAGAGGATTTGACTTCAAAAATAGAGAAGAGCAAGGCTACGGCTGTCAAACACTTCTCGCCGCCGGAAAGCAAATTAATAGAGCGCATTTGTTTGCCTGGGGGCTTGGCGATAATCTCGATCCCGGCTTCTAAGATATCTTCCGTGTCCGTAAATTGGAGATCAGCCTCCCCCCCTACAAACAAAATCTGGAAGTTTTTTTGGAAATTAGCGCGAATCTTTTCAAAAACATCCTTAAAAATTTTGCGGCTTTCTGAATCGAGTTCGGCAATGATTTCCAACAGTTCTTTTTTGGAAACCTCTAAATCATCAATCTGCTCATCAAGAAACTGGTGACGTGTTTGGAATCGGGCATACTCTTCAATCGAGGTTAAATTGATATCTCCGGCTGATTCCACTTCATGCCGCAGATGCTTTAAATTTTTCTCAAGCTGTTCCAGCGTTTGCCCATTTTTTGGACAGTGGGTGCGGGCTTCTTCCAGAGAGAGGTGATGCCTTTCCTGGAGTTCGTTTATAATGGCTTCCCGCTGAGTTTGTGCTTGAGCAGCTTGCGTTTCTAGCTGATAAAAGGCTTTTTCCTGTTCTTTCAAAAGTTGGTTAAATTTGGCAATTTTGCTTTCAAGCTGCTCGATAGCCGCTTTTTTGGCTTGGACCTTTTGCTGCAGTTCGGCGCACACTTCGACAACAGCCCCAAGATTCCCCTCCACTTTTTTAAGGAGTTCCCCATATTCAGATCCTTTTTGCTTGAATTGAATCTGTCTTTCCTGGCTCATCTGCAATTCTTCTTCCAGACGAACCTGTTGGAGATAGCCTTCCTTATTTTTGACTTCCAGCACATTTAAAGCATGCAGGATTTTGCGATTTTCATCAGTCACGTGGTGATAATGCCCTTCAATGATCTGATAATCCGTTTGCTGCTGTTTTAGAAGCTGACTTTCGGCTTCGACCTCTTCCCCTAGCTGCAAAATAGCATTTTTTATTTTTTGCACGTGCTCTTTGGCACTCTTCAGTCGACTCTCCAAGTCATCAATCACCACAATTAACTCTTCATAGACATGCTTGAAATTACGCAGATCTGCATCTAGATGTGCTTGTTCGCTTTTTGCTTTTTCCAGGTCTCCTAAAAAACGCTGCAGCGAAAAATTACTTTCCATCAACTTCATCTCATCTTTGCGGATGGTTTTATCTAGTTCCATCCGCTCTAGCTGCAGCTTAGATTTTTTCCCTTGCAAGATCTGAATGATCGCTTCTTGATCATACGCAGAGCGCTCGAGCTCCTTTAATTTTTTTTCTAGGGTTTTGAGTTCAGTCTCTCTGGAAAAAGGCGTGTTTTCTTTTTGGAACCCGAAAAAAATGACTTGCCTGTGATCGATAAAGCTTTCTTCTGCCGTCAAGATTTCACATCCGCGCTGCTTAAGTGAGATCTCTAATGCGGCAAGTGTGGTGGGGCTTGCCTGGACAGATGCGCAAAAATGCGTGAATAAATCGTCTTTGATCCCCTCCATACAGACTAAAGAAATGTCCTTTATCTGATGTTTCTGAATAAAGAAAATGACCTCAGAAAGATCATCAGTTGTTTGCACTACCAGTGTCTGAGCGTAAGGTCTTAATACAGCGGAAAGCATTGGAGCGGACTCGGAAGTTGCTTCAATGCATTCATAAAGGCCTCTTAATTTTTGAAATAAAAGACTTTTAGGATTAGCCGATTCCTGGAGCAATTTCTTACTGCCTTGCGAAAATCCTTCCAAGTCCTCACGCATCCGAATTAATACTTTTTGCCTGGCTAGATACTCCGTACGCTCTTTTTGAATCAGTTGGAGCGCATCCTGCCCTTTCTCAATTTCTTCTACGAATTGCTGAAGCTGTTTCTCCATACTATTGAAAAGCTGGCGTTGCCGATCGATCCCAGCTGAAAACTCTTCAACTTCGCGCTTTTTTAACAAAGATTGTTCAGTCAAGTTGGCAATCGTATTTGATAGCTTTTCTTTTTTTTCTTGAACCTGAGCGACACGTTCTATATTTGTTTCTAAACGCAAGCGATTTTGCTTAAGATCGCTTTCAAATTGATTTTCTTTTTGGATTAAGATCAGGAGTTCTTTTTGCATCTCCTGATATTCATGGCGTTTCTTTTTCAATTTTTCTTCGAGAGCAAGCACCTGTGAGGATTGTGTATTTCGCTTTTTTTCCCACTCTTTGAGTTCAGTTTCTAGTTTTGTCTGGGCTTTATGTAAAGTCTGAGATTCAGTCTCATGAAAACTGCGCTTCTCAATGATAACTTCCAGCTCTTGCTTCCATTTTTTCTCTTTCTCCAATAACTCTTTCAATCGCTCGGCATTAGTGCGCATCTCTTGAGATTTAATTTCCTTTTCACTTTGCGTCTTATAAACCTCTTCCTTGCGCACTTGCAGTGACTTTTCCTCCTTCTCCAGTTCGGCCTTACCCATTTTGAACTGTTCCTGCATTTCAACGGCTTCTTTCAGAGAAAGATCCCACTGATTTTTTTGCTCCGCTTCGCGCTGTTTATGGGTTTCAGATTTCATTTCAAGCTGATCCCAACGTTGGACTAAAACACTTTTTTCCACGATTTCGAGCTGAGCTTTATTCTCTTTAAAAATCCGCGCTTTTTCAGCTTGGGATTCAAGGACTGACATTTGTTTTTGGACTTCGAGGTGAATATCCTTAACGCGGTCAATATTTCCTTCTGACTGCTGCAATTTACGCAAAGCTTCCGCTTTCTTCTGTAAAAAAGGGCCAATATCAGCAGCATTATCAAAGATAAAGCGTCTTTCGTGGGGAGTGTAGTTGATGACTTGGTCCAGCTTGCCTTGCTCAAACATATAAAGGGAATTTTTGCCTATGCCGGATCCAAGAAATAGATTCTGCACATCCTTCAAACGGACAGGATTTCCATTAATTAAGTAAAAAGAATCCCCATTGCGAAACAGACGTCTTGTTACAGAAACTTCATGATAATCCACTGGCAATTCTCCCTGATTATCAGTCAGCGTAATGGTTACTTCTGCCATATTCAGAGGTTTTCGCTGTGAGGCACCCGCGAAAATCACATCGTGCATTTTACCCCCTCGCAGCGACTTTGCTGATTGCTCCCCTAAGACCCAACGGAATGCATCTGCCGTATTCGATTTCCCACACCCATTAGGCCCAACAATCGCCGTAATCCCTTCATGAAACTCTAGCACCGTTTTGTCTGCAAACGATTTAAAACCAATGATTTCTATTTTTTTAAGCCTCACTATTCCCCCCTTAACTCACTTTGCAACAAGATCTATTAGGGGCAATCATGCTATATTCCAGATTAAACAGCAAAAAAAGCGTGTTTGGCTCTTTACTTAGAATTTTTTCCTCCAAACAACCTTATCACTTTATTAAAAAAAGTGTTATAATGGTAATAAGCTATTAATCAAACTAATGCGAGATACTCTATGAAAAAATTCAACTTAAATAGCGAATTGATTCAAACTCTAGTCACTTGCAATGTTCTTAATAAAGAAAATCTTCGCTTAGACGATAAAGATTTGAAAATGATCTATACCAAGGCTAAAAATTTATATGATGCCGGTAAGTACGCAGATGCACGCGCCCTTTTCTCAACGCTTACCCTTCTGGAGAGAAATAACCCGACTTTTATTTTCGGATTGGGCTCTGCTGCGCTTCTGCTAAATGAATTTGACGAAGCGATCGCCGCTTTTATGCAGTATGCGGCCTTAGTTCCTGATGACCCGATCGTTTATTTCTACATCTCAAGATGCTACGAAAAAAAGAAAGATGTGCCTTCTACTTTAATTGCACTACAAGCTGTGGTTGAGCGCGCCGGGGAGAAATCCAAGTATCGAGATGTAAAAAATCGGGCATTACTAGTTCTCAATAACTTCTCAAAGAAAAGGAAGGAATCAACCAAGTCACCTAAATAAAAGCATTCCTTCACATTCAAGGAGGATGAGATATGTCTTCTGATTTAAATATTAACCAACAAGACGTGAGCGGTCAGTACTCTACAGGAAATACTGATGCGACTGATGCAACTCAGATCACACCCCAGCATAAAGTTGTCATCACCGACTCGATTGTGGCCTCAGAAGAAGCCGCTCTAATTGCCAGTGGTTCGAGTGGAAGTTCGTCACAAATACCTGTACTTTCGAATCAAATCGCAGGCGTTTCAGCTGCTGATTCAGGCAAAGCCGTCATTCCTAACACTGAATTTATTCAAGCAGGTCAAACCGTAGCTGGCTCTCTCAGTCTGGATAATGTTAAAAATCCAGAGTCTAAGGGCAGTCTTTCCGCCATGGCCTATATGAAAACGTTAAGTGATGCTATTAAAGCTCTAGAACAAGAGATCAATCGTCAAGCCTCTGATATTAAAGATATTCGAGCGCAAGATCCAGATAATCCTGACAGTCCACTGTATGTCGGATCAGATGCTTCATTAGCCGTTTTGAACGGTCCGGCAGATCAACAGCCCACAAAAGCTTCTCAGTTGGCGTTAGCAAAAAACTTGGCCAATGATGTTAAAAATGAGATGAGAATGGCTCAATTAATGGCTGGGCCGTTTGCTACAATAAATTTCATCGGGGGCAACATTTCAATGTATCCGAAAGCACTGCAGGACAAAATCGGACAATTGAATAAGCTTCTCCAGAATTTGGGCATTGTGGATATGAAAACATCCCGTAGAGACTTTGCCAGAGATATTTACAAATGGACGAAGAAGTTGGCAGATACTCCTGATGCCAGCTCCACTGACGGCATTCTAGGCAATAGTGCTGAGGCCGCCGGTAAAAAAGCAGCGGATCAAGCCACACGCTTATTTCAAAATAATCCCAAGATATTGGAACTTTATAATATTAGCGTTAAGCTAAATTTCACGGGAAATTCAGACTATTTAAAAACTTTATTAGAAAACCCAGATTTACTCCAACCCTTACAAGATATGGGAATTTTGCCTAAAGATGCTTCGACAATTACTTCTGACCAAATAAAAAACTTGCAAACAACTATTCAAGCCAAAATGCTTGAAATCGCTAAATCAACCTCCCTGACACTTGCCGACTTTGAAGCGCTCGATACCATCCCAAACCCTGCCGAAGCTTATGCTTCCGCTCACTTGGCGGAAATGATGAAGCCTATTGAAGCCTATGTCCAAAACAACATTTCCCCTCAGCTTCAAGCCGCGCTTAAAGACTCTACATTGCCACAAGACACTGCTGACACCTTAATCAATTTTATTGAAACAACCATTTTTACCCAACTCCTCCAAAGCAGTTTGGCACCGTCTAAACAATCTCCGACCACAGACAATCAAATCATTGATCAGATGAAAAACATTCTTAATGCCCATAGCGAATCAAATTTAGCAGAGCAACTGGTCAACTCCCTTGTCGGAGAAGGAAATCAAGAACTAAAAGACTCTCTCACAAGTTTAACCAATTCCCTTTTAGTGGGAACCCATTTGAGTGTCATGTTTGCTTCAGCCAAAAGCTCTGATGGACAACCAGCTAATCCCCTTGATTTCCTAGAAAATAATCAAGATCTCTCCCCTATTCTACAAAATCTAACTGCTGTCATGGGTTTAGGATCAAAGGACTTAGAATCAAATAACATTCAAGATACTTTAAACGCCCTCGATAAACTTAACCTCCATCCAGGGGATGGGGCTGATAACCTTGAAGCTCTGCGAGCGATGTTAAAAATGCTTAAGCAAATTTTAGCAAATTTAATGAACAGCCAAAATCTTCCGGCGATTGCTCAAACAACAGCTCAAATTTCCGACAAAACCGGGGTCAGCCAGCGTTCCAGCTTCAACCTGCCACCTGTGGCTGCTTAAAGACAAAACCACAGAGGCACAGGCTCGGGGTTAGCATTTTATATAGCATATTTGCTTCTGGCGTTTTTTGAGGCTACAATTAGCGAGACACAACCTCCAGACTCCTCCGAGATCTTACAGGCTAGGAATGCGGAAGAGAATGAACGAATATTTTTGACGCAAGCTTGGGCACTCTCTTTGCGCCTTTGCTTCTTACACAAGCTAAAAGTATTCACTAAATTTTTATATAGCTCCTTTCAAATCAATGTTCTATAGTGACCCCTATGAGTATAATGATATGGGTTTACGGACTACATGGGACAACGCTTCACTTCTATTTTACTAAATTATCCCCTTATCGGTATCTTCTGCGTAGGATGCTGCTGCATTAACCCCCCCATTTCAATTGAAATCGCCCCGGTGCCAGGGGAATTTTGGTCAGGCATCCCAAAAACGGTTGTTTTACCTGGCCCCTTAAAACCTCTCGATGGGGAGGATGCTGCGCCTCTAGCCATTGAACAGCTTATTGATATAGGTCTAAAAAATAATCCGCTCACCCAAATTGCCTGGCAAGCCGCCAAAGCAGCTGCCTATCAATGGAAGGTCTCGCAAAGCGACCTTTATCCCAGAGTAGACTTTCAGGAAACGCTGGAGCTAATCCATCGCACTTTTGGTTCTCAGTCAGTGGGCAGCAGTTCTAGTACTTTGGCCGGAACAGGAACCAACACCAATACGACCAATATCAACACATCTTCTGTCCAAGGGAGCTTTAACTCTAACCAAATTTTGATTACAGATCTGATGGCTTCTTTTCTTTTATTCGATGCGGGGGGCAGGAATGCTAATATCGAATCTTTCCGACAAGCCCTCATAGAGGCCAATTGGCTGAATAATCAAACTTTGCAAGATGTCATCTTAAGCATCATCAACGCCTATTACATTCTCTTAAGCGACCAGGCTCTATACGAAGCCAAATTGCAGGATTTAAAAGATGCGAAAACGAACCTGGAAGCAGCGGAACATCTGCATGCGGCAGGAATCAAAACCAAAGTCGATGTTCTGCGCGCGCAATCCGATTATGTGAATACTGAGCTTCAGCTCGCACAAATTAACGGGAACATCCAAACAGCTAAAGGGGATTTGGCCACTGCTATAGGCATTCCTGCCAATGCCGAATTTAAGGTCGCAGAATTACCCACCAATCTAAAATTTAACAAAATAGACATCGGACTTGATGAACTTGTTGAAATCGCGACAGATAATCGCCCCGATTTAGCAGCGGCGCACGCTGAATACTTGAGTAAAAAAGCAGACATCATCACCGCGGTCTCCGCCGGCTTACCGACTTTAAGTGTGGATGGAGATATCCAACATTATCATTACATTCATAATTCCATTCTAGATGGTACAGTTTACACCGGTCAACTTTTCTTAAATGTTCCTATCTTTCAAGGTTTTTTCCACGTTAATCGAGCCAGAAGAGCCAGGGCCTTAGCAGCTGAAGCACTAGCCCAAGTGGAGGAAAAAAAATCGACGATTTTTCAAGATGTTGTCAGAAGCTATTATTCACATACCACCGCAGTGGAAACCGTCCGTTTTAGTGAAGAATTTCTTAAATATGCGCAAGAATCCTACGACGCCATTTTAAGCAATTACAAAGAAGGGGTATCCACCATTCTGGATCTTCTCGCCGTGCAAGGAACTTTATCCAATGCTAGATCCACTCGCATTACAGCTAAGACCCAATGGGCTATCTCCTTAGCAACTTTAGCTCATGCCACCGGTACTTTAGGAAATGGCACTAAAAATTGTACAAAAATGCGTTCAATCATGCAAGTCATGGAGAAAAGGAAATAAAGTCATGAAGAATTGTTTAAAAAACCTTATCCATATTCATCTCTTCGGGACCTGCTCTCTCTTGATTCTCTTATTAACCAGCTGTTCTAATTCTGCAAAAGCTCCTCCTCCAGGGCGCAAGTTATACGTAAAGACAGCCGAAGCCATCCAAGCTGATGTACCCGTCTATGTCGAGGCCATCGGCAATGTATTTCCCAATCTCACTGTAGCCATCAAACCTCAGGTGGAGGGTAAACTACTCGCTGTACATGTCAAAGAGGGACAAGATGTGACTAAAGGGGAACTTCTATACTCGATTGATCCCAGTGTCTACCAAGCTGAACTTGATCGCGCCAAGGGCAATTTACACAAAGCCAAGGCCGCTCTTAGACTATCTGAAGATCGGGTAAAACGTTATTCTGATTTGGTTAAAAATGACTATGTGTCTCAACTCTCTTTTGACGAATTCAAAACAGAGGTGATGTCCAATGAAGCGGAGGTTCAGGTCAATCGCGCCAATTTAGCTTTAGCAAAAATTAATCTTGGATATTGCTCAATCCGTTCGCCGATTGAAGGCAGGATTAGCCAATACCTGGTCGATGTAGGCAACATTGTTAAAGCAGACAGCAGCACCATTTTGACCACTGTGAAGCAAATCTCTCCGGCCTTAATTAATTTTGCTATCTCACAGCATCACTTTGCGACAGTGAAGCAAGCATTTGTAGAAAGACCTTTAACCTTCGAAGCCATCCTCCCTGACAACCCCACTAAAGCCTATCCTGGCGAAGTCTTTTTTGTGGATAATGCGGTGGATTTGCGCACAGGAACATTGCTGATGAAGGGGCGCACTCCGAACGCAGAAAAAGAGCTATGGCCTGGAGCTTTTGTACGCGTTCGACTTTTACTGGAAGTCAAAAACCAGGCCATCGTCGTCCCCTTGTCTGCTATTCAATACGGACAGCAGGGAACTTTTGTATACGTGGTGAAACCCGACCAAACGGTGGCTTTACAACTGGTAGAAACAGGTGTCACACAAGAGGATAGGATTGTCGTCAGTCAAGGGTTAGCTCCTAACGATATCGTCGTCATCGATGGGCAAATCAACTTGCGCCCGGGATCTAAGGTCACAATCCAAAATGATGCACCTGCTGCAGCCAAACCCGCGGAGAAAGAATGAATATTTCGGCTCCTTTTATTCATCGACCCGTCATGACCACCTTAATTTTTGTCGCCTTGGCAGTACTCGGATACATGAGCTATAGCAACCTTCCTGTGAGTAATTTACCGGATGTGAATTATCCCACGATTAATGTCACCGCAAGCCTGCCGGGAGCCAACCCAGATACCATGGCCAATACTGTTGCTGCTCCCATGGAACGGGAATTCATGACGATTCCCGGCATTACCAATGTAACCTCTTCCAGTACATTGGGCAATACGACGGTTGTGCTGCAATTTGATATTACCAAAAGTATGGACTCCGCCGCCCAAGATGTGGAAGCGGCCATTTCGCGAGCCTTGCCAAACTTGCCACCCAATTTGCCAAATGCCCCCACTTATAAAAAAGTTAATCCTTCCAGCACACCGATTTTGTATATTGCTTTAACTTCTAATATCGTTACGCGCTCGGAACTTTACACTTATGGACACACCTTCATCGGCCAACGCATTTCAATGCTGAATGGCGTCGCTCAAGTCACTACATATGGCTCTCCCTATGCCGTCAGAGTGCAGGTAGATCCCGGGAAATTAGCCAGCCTTGGTGTGACTTTAGAGGAAACCGCCATAGCCATTAATAGCGGCAATCCGAGCCTTCCCACTGGACAATTAGATGGCAATTTCATCTCTTCCAATATCATTGCGAATGGCCAATTAGAACATGCAGATGTCTATCAACCGCTGGTCATCGCTTATCGCAATGGTGCGCCTATCCGGGTTGAAGATTTAGGCAGAGCGATTGATTCTCTGCAAAACGATCGGATCAATTTGGAATACGTAGAAGCGAATAAACGTCAATCGACGGTCGTATTAGCCATTCAAAGACAGCCCGATGCAAATACTGTTGAAGTTTCGGATGAAATCCAAAAATTCCTTCCCAGCATAGCCAAAGAGCTCCCAGCGGCTATCGAGATGATTGTCATTTTTGACCGTTCAGTTTCCATTAGAGAATCGATCACTGAAGTGAAATTCACCTTGGTGATCGCCTTCATCCTTGTGGTCTTGGTCATCTTCTTGTACCTGGGGAATCTTACGGACACTATTATTCCCGCAGTGATCATGCCTATGTCGATCATCGCGACGTTTATCGTCATGTGGTTTATGCATTACACCGTCGATAATCTTTCACTCCTGGCACTTATTCTAGCCATCGGTTTTATCATTGACGACGCCATTATTGTGATCGAAAATATCGTCCGCCGCGTTGAGCAAGGAGAAACCCCATGGGAAGCCTCTATAAATGGATCGCAACAAATAGGATTCACTATCGTTTCCATGAGCGTGTCCTTAATCGCTGTCTTTATCCCTATGCTATTCATGAGCGGCCTTGTAGGAAAAATTTTCCAAGAGTTTTCCGTGACCCTGGTTTCAGTGACTGTCATTTCAGGAATCATCGCCCTGACCTTAACTCCGATGCTTTGCAGCCGCTTTATCAAGCCGCGCGACCGCGAGCAGCAGACCGCTGTCGAACGTTTTTCTAATCGCTTTAACGAATGGATGCTAAGTTATTATAAGCCCCTTTTGAAATGGGTGATTGAACATCCTTTCCCAATTTTACTCACCGGGCTGCTTTGTGTGCTTTTTACTGGACTCTTGTTCTATTCCCTACCTACCGATTTTATTCCAGATGATGATATCGGATTTATTATTGGCTATAGCCAAGCTGAGCAAGGGACATCATCAGAGAGAATGGCACACTATCAAAATGCGGTCGCAGATATTATTCAAAAAGATCCTAGCGTCGCTTCATTTGTTTCCATCTCCGCTTCGCCAGATTTTCGCAACGGAATTAGCTTTATCCGCTTGAAACCACGCTCGGAGCGCCCTAATATTACAGCCATTATTCAAAATCTTTACCAAGAGTTGAGTACAGTTACCGGGGTTAATGTGTTCCTCAAAAATGTCCCTTTGATTGATCTCTCGCAAGGTGTATCGAGCAAATCAGCCTACCAATATACCCTCCAAAGCATCAATAAAGAGGCTCTCTATGAAACCGCCGAGAAATTAATCGAGAAAATGAAAAATGATCCGATTTTTCAAGCAGTCAACAGCGACTTTGAAATTTCATCACCGCAACTTTATGTCGATATTCTCAGAAATCAAGCTTCTGCATTAGGAGTAACGGCTGCCCAAATTGAAAATGCTTTACTACTGGCCTTTTCTGGCAATCGCGTTTCCCGCATACAAACTCCGCTAGACCAATATGACGTCATCCTGGAAGTTGAACGTTCTTTCCAAAGAAGTGCGGCTTCACTAGGTTCCATCTATGTGCGTTCAAGTACAACGGACCAATTTGTGCCTTTAGATGCAGTTGCCAGTTGGAAGCAAGGGATTGGTCCTGCCAGCGTCAGCCATATCTCGCAATTCCCGGCTGTCACCATTAGCTTTAATACCGCTCCTAATGTTCCTTTGGGAACGGCTTTGCAAAAAGTACGCGATCTCGCCGAAGAATCCTTTGTACCTGGAGTCACAGGAAAAGTGCAAGGCAGCGCTCAAACCTTTGAAGAGTCGATCAAAAATTCCTCATACCTCCTGATTGTCGCCATCTTCTGCATTTACATTTTTCTGGGAATCCTGTACGAAAGCTTTATCCATCCTTTGACGATTCTTTCTACCCTCCCCCCGGCACTTTTAGGCGGACTGGCAACCCTCTACCTGCTGCATCTCCCCTTATCTCTCTATGGATACCTGGGGCTGATTCTTTTGATTGGGATTGTCAAGAAAAACGGAATTATGGTGGTTGACTACGCTCTCGAGAATATTCGCGCCAAACATGAAAGCCCCGAGCAGTCTATTTTTGAAGCCTGTACGACCCGCTTTCGCCCGATCATGATGACGACCATGGCCACTATTGCAGGAGCCATCCCCATTGCCCTCGCCGCAGGCGGAGGAGCCGATGCACGCCGGCCCTTAGGATTTGTCATTATCGGAGGGATGATTTTTTCTCAACTCGTGACTCTCTTTCTGACTCCTGTGATCTATCTTTACTTGGAGAGATGGAACGAAAACCTAGCTAAAAAGCGCACGCAGAAGGTTTAAACAAACCACAAACTCTACGGCCGGGGGTTTAAGGAAAATTCAACTAAAAGCTATTACTGGAAAAGGGCAAACTTTTCTTTGGTGTGTTGTATCCACATTAAGGAAGACTTATCCGAAGACCTTCGGTTTCTTGTTTTCAAAGCTAACTAGCGGGCTTCTTAAACATTAGCTTAAATACAATCCAAGCAGAGGAATAAGGGACTGCAAATCATTAAAACAAAATCACAGCGACAGGATAAGCAAGGATGAAATCAGTCTTGCTTATCCTGCTGCTTACGATCCTTTATATACAGTTATGTATAATCAGGAGATGACAGAGAAGGGGGATGTCGGCGCATCACCAAGAATTTGGAAATCGCGGATCATGAGCTGAATACTTTGCCCTTGATAATTGTTGATTTGAGGCGTAAAGGCAATGCGTAGAACCAGATCTTTTTTACGTAAAAGCGGACTTTGACTAGCTTTCCCGAGAGCAATCCCTTCAAGCATGCGATCCCCTTCACCCTGGACCAAATAAAGCTTTAAGTGTGTTTTTTTCAGAACTTTGGGAGGAAAGGCTTGTTTAGCATCACAATATAGCACAGGCTGCGGATTACCATTTCCATAGGGTTCCAGCAAACGCAATGATTCCATGAAATCAAATGTTAATTCATCAAAGTCGATTTTGGCATCTAATCTCAATTTAGTTAAAACATCGCTATCTTTCAAAATTGCTTCAGCGGCTTCAATAAATCGACGCTTAAACTCTTCAATATGTTCCAGTTTTAAGGTGACTCCAGCCGCAAAATCATGACCGCCGTAATTCACTAAGATGTCTGAGCATTGATCCAGGATCGGCAATAGTGGAAATTCAGGGATGGAACGCAAAGACCCTTTAGCAAATTTATCGTCACAAGCCATGATCACTGTCGGTCGATTATAATATTTCGCAATGCGCGTTGAAAGAATGGCTATTACACCCGGATGCCAATTCTCAGAATGCATGATAATGGCTTTGCGTGTTAAAATCTCAGGATGATTCAGCAGCTGATTTTCAATATCAGCAGCCATGGCACGTTCAATTTTTTGCCGCTCAATGTTATTTAGATCTAGTTCTAAAGCCATTTTTTCTGCCGCTACCGCATTGCGAATCAGCAGCATTTGCACCCCTTTCTGAGGGTCATCGATTCTTCCAAGACTATTTAAGCGAGGTGCGACTTTTGAAGCTATGGTAAAGGTTGAAAGATCATTGAGATCTACATCTGAAATCGACATAAGCTTAGATAAACCTAAACGTTTGCGTTTGGCCAACTCATGCAAGCCGTAACTAACTAAAATACGGTTCTCTCCTTGCAAGGTTCCCATATCAGAAATCGTTCCAAGTGCCACAAGGTCTAGATAGCGCTTTAAATCCACTTTTTTATGCGGAAGTTTACCTTCAGCAGTCAAATGTTCGGTTACCGCATGAGCCAATTTGAAGGCCACACCTACACCCGTAATATCCTGATTAGGATAAGAATTGTTGACCAGTTTTGGATTAAGAGTGGCTACACAGTTAGGAATTTTATCCGTTGGCGCATGATGATCTGTGATGATGACATCAATATCATTTTCGACAACTTTAGCAATTTCCCCAGCAGCTGTGATCCCGCAATCGACCGTAATCAAAAGCTTGCATTCGTTTTTCAGTGCATATTCCAATGCTTCGACAATTAAACTACCGCGATGTGCCCCGCGATTGGAGACATAAAAAAAGACATTGACCCCAATATAGCGAAAAAATTCAGTCAATAATGCCGTCCCAGTCATCCCATCGACATCATTATCACCGTAAATGAGAATACCTTCCCCTTTTTCTATCGCTTTGGCGATACGCTGCACGGCCTGAGGCATTTCCACCATCAAAAAAGGATCGCATAAATCAGGCAACCGCGCATAGAGAAAAGTATGAATTTGAGGAAGGGTAGTGAACCCGCGCGAAACAAAAACCTGCGCGACCACAGGATGAATTTTAAATTCCTTAACGATTTTTTCGACTAATTCTGGATTTTCTTGTGGATATACCCAAACAAGGTCGGCGGTTTCATTGTGCCACGAAAGCATGAGTCACTCCATTCTAATGATAAACTTGTTACTTCCATTCTCTTGAAAAACAGACTCTCTTGGGCTTCATAAAGAAGTGGCTTGGGGTAACCTGGTTTCTGCATCCCAATCAACCTGAAAAAGTGGAATCAAAACTGGTTCATAAGATTAGCAGGCTGCGAAACAGTCCATATGGGCATCCATATGGGCATGCAGCAGACTTAAAAATCCGATGATGACAGTATAGGAAAAAACCGAGTTTCAGGTTGTTTGGGTATAATTAGAACTAGAAGTAACTTCCCCAGTGATAGTTATACAAAGATAAGTCCCTCTTTGTCAATATCAATCGCGCCCCCAGTATTGCAAGTTAAAAATATTCGATAAAATTTTTTACATTAAAACTTCTAAGGAGCAAAGCTCTATAGAGAATCCTGTCTTTGCATTCACCTGCTAGATTGATGGGGATTGATAGATTTTTTTCTTATTTTGTTATACTCTATTTAAAATCCTCATCAAACTCGGAACTAAGCATGAAAAATACCATTAAAACAGAACGATTACTTCTTCGTCAGTGGCGGCAAGAAGATTTAGAGCCTTTTGCTCAGTTAAATGCCGATGCCAGGGTCCGAGAATATTTTTTTAAACTTTTAAGCCGTGAAGAAAGCGACAACTCTGTCAAAGGAATTTCTGAGCACATTGATCGATGCGGCTGGGGTTTTTGGGCAGCTTCCCTGATTCAGACTGGCGAATTTATTGGTTTTATTGGTTTAGAAGATATCCACTTCACAGCGCATTTCTCGCAAACTCCAACAGTTCAAATCGGGTGGCGACTGGCTTTTAAGCATTGGGGAAAAGGTTATGCAACCGAAGGTGCCTTAGCCGCTTTACACTATGGATTCGAGACATTAAAACTTGATGAAATCGTCTCTTTTACAACTGTCGCCAACAAACGCTCCAGAAATGTCATGGAAAAAATTGGCATGCATTATGATCGGCAAGATGATTTTGATCACCCCGACATTCCAGAAGGGCATGTACTGAAAAGATGTGTCTTATACCGACTTGAGGCAAGTGGATGGCAAAAATAGGTTACCGCTAATTTCCTAAGCAAAAACTCTCCAGGTGTACGAATAATAGTTTTTTTCACTCATACTAGAAATACAAACTTTCTTTTTGGAAAGCTTGTATTTTGGGTCACTCAGGCTATTTTTTTGATCGTGATAAAAGCATTAATAGGTGCTCCATTAAGCTTTGTGGTAATACTGAACGTATCCCCTGCTTTTAAATTTTGCAAGGAGGTCGTGCTTCCAGACTGAAAATTTGCGTTTAGCAGGACACTGGTTCCTGGCTGATTGACCGGAACTCCATTGATTTCTAGTTCTAGATCAAATCCCGGTGCAGAATCTGATTCACCTCCAAAAGATATTTCGTAAACCCCGGCCTCTATGACTGTAAAGACACCCTCTGCGTTTGTAATTCCCCCAGCAGATGAAACCGAATTTTGATTAAAGGGAATGACAGATCCTGTGGCAATTAGCGTGTAGTAATACGAACCATATGTTTTAATACCCGATTGCCCAGCAGGTCCTTGTGCTCCTGTCGGTCCAGTCGGCCCCTGTGGTCCGGTTGGTCCTGTCGGCCCAACAGCCCCCTTTCCCCATCCTTTTAACTCATTAGTATCATTTTGCAAGGCTAAAAGAGGTGCATTTAAACAAACTAACACGCCTAATGCAACACTCGCACTTTTAAAGATTTTCATATTTCTCCTTATTTACCATTTTTCTCATAGACACAAGGGACGTTTACCGGAAAAATTGATCGGGGATACAAGTAGAAAAAATGCATCTTATCGATAAGACTATTTCCCAGCGCTTAAACTTAAATTTTTATATAAAAAAATTCGTTATAGAGCAATGAAATAAAATAAATAGGGCGAGGAAATTAAAATGAGGAGCTTTCAAGCAGGGGATGATAAAAAATCCCGACCCCTGCTGCCTTGGCATAGGGGTCGGGCTAACACACTTATACTTTGCGGTATCCCACTTCATTTTCGTGCTGTGCAAGCTCGCGATTATGAAAATATAACATAACCGGACCAGCAATAAACAGAGATGAGAGTGTTCCAACAACGACGCCGATAGTCATAACTAATGAGAATCCAAAGATAGAAGGACCTCCCAGTAAGACTAACGCAAGCAATACGAGTAAAGTCGTTCCAGAAGTCATCATTGTACGACCTAGAGTAACGTTTATCGAATGGTTTAAGATCTCTTTAAATGACATCTTGCGGTAGATTTTTACATCCTCGCGAATGCGGTCAAAAACAATAATGGTGTCATTCAACGAATATCCAATAATCGTCATGATAGCCCCAACAACCTCAAGATCAATTTGGACTGGGAATCCAAGCTTATGGAATAAAGCAAGAACCCCAAGCGTGATAATCACATCGTGAGCTAAGGCAATCACAGCCGCAATCGCATATTTAAATTCAAATCGCAGAGTGATGTAAATTAAAATGCTGAGCAATGCAATGCTTAGACCAATTAAGGCATTATTTCGCATCGACTCGGACAATTGACCGCTCATCACTGTCCAGTTTTTACTGAGACTATCCAGCTGATTCTTTGGCAATTGGACGTGTCCTTCGTGTAGAGCATTGACTAACCAGACAATTCTTGGATTAGTTTGGTACTCATACGCGACGCCTTCTTCCGGAGTTATTTCTGGGAGTTGGTAGAAAGGATGCCCTTTTTCTTCCATGCCCACGCCTAATTGAATACGCAACTGGTTCGGCTTGCTCAATTCCTGCACTTGCAGATCGTTATTAGTTGCACCAGCAGCCAGCAAACTATCTATCACTTCTCTGCGATAGGAGGGGTTGCCTGGTTTTTCTTCGACATCAACCGTCAAAGAATAACCTCCGGTAAAGTCCATGCCAAAGATTGTGTTGCGTTGTGACACAAAGAGGTAAGAACCCAATACGATCGCTACAAGCGAAAGAATAATAGCTTTCTTAGCTTGTCCAATGAAATCAAAATGGGTTTTTCCGATAAATTCACACATCGTTAAAGATTTATTATTCGGATTTTTGACCCATCCTGCAAAGAAATACCGAGTCATAAATAGCGCTGTAAACATCGAAGACAAGATCCCGATGATCAATGTAATTGCAAATCCTTTAATAGGACCTGAATCAAACTGAATCAGAATCAAGGCGGCGATGATGGTTGTGACGTTAGAGTCCACAATTGCACTAAAGGCTTTGCGATATCCAGCCTGAATTGCTGGAGCAATCCTACCTGAAATCTTAAACTCTTCCCGAATTCTTTCAAAAACGAGCACGTTGGCATCAACCGCCATCCCGATGGTCAAGACAATCCCCGCAATCCCAGGTAAGGTCAAGGCCGCTCCAAGATTTTGCAAGACGCCCCACATAATGAGAATATTTAAAAGGACGGCACAGGTAGCCACTAAGCCAGCAAATCGGTAATAGCCGATCATGGCAACCATGACTAAAGCTAAGGCAACCAGCGAAGCGACAATTCCTCGCACACGCTCTTGCGTTCCTAACTCAGCACTCACATTCTGTTCTGAAAGGATATGGGGCGTAAAGCTTAACGAGCCGGCTTTAAGATCAGCCGCAAGCTTGTTAATGTCTCTTTGTGAAAAGCGGCCGCTAATCGTCGCACTTTCGCGAAGAGCTGCTTTAAGACCTGGCTGACTAATCACTTTCTGGTTAAGGATCACAGCCATTCTCCACCCTCTTCCCTGTGAATATTCTTCACGAGGAGTGCCAAGAATTTTGTCTTCAGCAAATTGTGAAGTCCACGCATAAAAGTTATCCCGCGGATTTCCACTGCCTTTATTGCCATCATAGCTATTCTTCACGTTGAATGAGAGAATATTTCCTTGTGTTTGATCATACCCAACCTGCACATTAGTCAAGCTAGCGCCATCTAAGGCATAGTTGTGGAAAACAATCAACAATGGATAGGTTTGATTTTCCCATTCCATGAAATCCTCTCCACGCAAAATCGCTACGGACGAGAGGGTATCATTAAATGCATTGCTCACTGCAGCATCTCCCGGTGCAGGGAAACGTAGGCCATTCTCATAAAGTAAACGCGCAGCTTCACTACGAGGATAGGTTTGCTGGTCATCCCCGCCAAGTTGTCGCCATGCAATTTCATTAACACCCTGAACATCCTTGCGATTCGTAACGGCAGCTTCATTCCACACACTTTGCAGGAATTGATTAACCGCTTGTTTCAAAGCTGGATTATTTGGGGTGAATTTTTCGTTTACAATGTGGAAATACATCGCGGAAGCCTGCACCAACTCTGACGCTGACAAGGCTTGCGAACCTGGGAAGTCGAGAATAATATTGTTATTCTCCACACGAATCGTTCTTTCAGACACACCCATAGCATTAATACGCGTGTATAATTCGTTGGTAGCTTGCTTAATATCATCTGGATTCGTCACTGGGCGATTATTATGATCACGCAGACCAATCCGCACCGTTTTTCCTCCTGAAAGATCCAAGCCCCATTTCAATACTTTGCGATCATCTCCGCGGAAATACTTGACAAAGCTTAGCTTAAAATTTTGCCAAAAAGAATTCTTTGTCGGCGCAGGAATTAAGTACTTGTTGGTCGCATCTAGATCGACTTGAGCAGCGTGGTAATCTTCACTCCATTTTAGGAGATCTTCCTGGATACGGTCATCGATTTTATTTTCCGTTAAGATGCGTTGTTCAACATCCGTAAAGCCCAGAACCGCGATTCTTTTGCTTCCTTTAACGTTAAAATCTTCACGTGTAGCTGTTAAGAGAGGGTTATAATACCCTTGCAACTCAAAAATAAAATCCTTGCTAAATTCAGGTCCCATACCATAGCTCGCACCTGAATATCCAATAAAGCCATTCTTCTGCAGAAGATCAACCAGTTGATTAATATTGCCCGCAAGCAGCTCATTATCTGGCGATTTAGGATTCTCTTGATACTTTTGAATAATTGTATCCAAACCTTTGGCAATGACATACAAAGACCCCATACTAAATCCAGTAGGCGGCGTCTTTTGGTACATGGCCGGTGCATAAATCACTAAACCTAATTTTTGATCTTGCGGCGAGAGCTTTTGATAAGCGTCAAAAGAGTTGATCGGATAGTTTTCTCGCACAAGGTCGGCGTGCTGTGGCACCCATGCCTGATTGAGTTGACGGACGATCTGTTGGATTTGCTTGCTTGCAAGATACCCAATATCAAACGTTAAAAAGCTCTTTGGACTTGTGATCTTATTCAAATTGACGCCAAAACTTTCGCCATCAGGAAGAAGGTTTTCATCTGACAGGCGTGAAACGAGGGCAATCTCATTAATGATAAATTGATTTAATTTATTTTTGAGATAGACCAGGGATTCATTTTTTGGATCTGCTTCACGAATTTTCTGCACATCGTCATAAAATTTAACCTGCAACCGATCGCTATCCCAATCAATTAAAAGAGATTCCACAAAAGGGTTGCGCCCTTCTAAGCTTACGATTTGGGTAGAACTTTTAGAGGCTGTCTGGTCAATATTCTTTTGAATTTCAGCTTGCGTGAGAGGCTTCAATCCTGCATTGAATTCAGCACTGCGGCTGCGCAGAATTGTACGCGCACTCTCTAAAATTTGCATTTGATTGCCAAGAAGCGCAAGTTCTTGTCCTTGTGATTCTGCAAGCAATTCGCCGCTTTCAGTCTTTTTCTTTTGCTCTTGAATGAGCGCTTCGCGACGTGCTTCAAGAGTCGTTTTAAGGGTTTCCATTTTGGCTAAAAGCTTTTGTGAAAACCCAGCTTTGTCTCCTTCAACTTGCGTAAAGCTTGCAAAAAGTCTTTTGGCAAGAGAACTTTCTTTCCCAAGCGATTTCTCGATATCGATGATTTCGCGCGCTAAAAATAAGATTTTTTCTTCATCATCGGTATTAGTTGGATTCTCGATAATCGACTGCACCATTAACCCACTGGAACTTGGCCCTGCAAGACTTTGGATTAAAAGAGCCGCTCTATCGTTGACGATTTGGCGATACCCAGGAGAAATCGCTCCATCTTCTAGATACTTTGGCGTAAACTTGAAAAGTTGTCCAACATCCTCCGGCTGCAAATGCACATCTATCTGACGCGCCACTAATATCTCTTGCGGACCGTTTAACGAAGCCCCTGGATATAAGCTTAACTGCTCAGGAGGGAAAGGAATGAGTGCTCCCGCTTGCGGAAGAAACTTTTTAAACAGCTCTGCGTCGTGGGTGTTTTTGAATCCAACTCGAAACAGACGCGGATCTTCTGCATTTAATTCAATATATTCGGGCTTTACTCCCAAAAGTTTATTGAACGACCCTAGCCATGCCTTCGACTCATTTTCTAAAGAATTTACCCGGTCCACAATTGATAAGGCGACTTCTTGAGCCCTTTTCTCATCGATTGGACTGGATAATGGTTTGCTGTAGTAAAAAATTGTCGGCAATATATTGTAAAGAGTCAGAACAAGAACCGCTATGATCAAATATAATTGCCACCGTTTTTGTTTTTCCATCGCGATGTGCTTCCTTCTATATTAGATTGAAGTGAAATATGTAACTTGATTAAATTAGGATAGCAAAAAAAAGTCCATTCTGTCCACAATGAACTATCAATCACAAATTCTTTTATTTTCAAAGGCTCAAAATATTTTGATATTCCAGGAGCTGGGAATGGCCAAAACGGCGCGCACTTTTTAGGCGCAAACTCCCCCACTCTTTGATCTCAGCGAAGGCGGAAGTGGAATCTTCCAAATATAATAATCCATTCGGCTGCAAAATCTTTTTTTCGTCCACAAGAGCTAGCACTTTTTCGCTAAAGGTTAAAGCGCCTGCATTTTTGCCTATTTGCGCATTATAAGGTGGATCGGCATAGATCATCGTAAATTTTTCAGGCCCGCTTTTGAATTTCTCTAAGTAAGCCAACACATCCATGCACAACGCCGTTCCGTGCGCTTCTTCGCCAAGCAAACGCAAATTTTCCTGTATGCATTGGACACAGTGGCGCTGCTTATCGACGAAAACGACTTGTTTTGCGCCCCGGCTGAGCGCTTCCAAGCCAATAGCTCCTGATCCAGCAAAAAGATCTAACAAAAAAGCATCTTCGATATACAATTGGCAGATATTAAAAAATGCCGCCCGCAATTTGGCAGAGGTAGGGCGCGTTTGATCCCCTTTTGGAGCAACTATTAACCGATTTTTATAGATGCCCGAAGTAATACGCATGCCTATTCCCCCTCTTCCGCCATAGCTTGACCAGCCAACCACGAAGTTGTCCATGCACTTTGAAAATTAAAACCGCCGGTGACACCATCAATATCTAGCACTTCGCCGGCAAAATAAAGATTTTTGCAGACCCGGCTTTCCATCGTTTTAAAGTTAATCTCATCTAAATTCACCCCGCCGCATGTGACAAATTCTTGCTTATAGGTGCTTTTTCCATGGATTGAATAGCTATCCTGGCGCAGAACTTGCAAGAGCTTGGTTAAACTCAGATTATCTAAATTAGCCCATTTTTTTTCTAGCGGAATGCCAGCGTGCGCTCCCAAAGCCTTCCATAGCTGACGCGGCATACCGCAGGGATTATCAGTGCTGATTTGCTTGCGCGGAAAATCAATCTTCCATTGCAGCAACATCTGACGCAGCTTTTCGACAGTCAAATGGGGCAGCCAATTAATGCTTAATGTCCCTTGATAGGCTTTTTGATGAAGTATGCGCGCGCCCCAGGCAGAAAGTTTCAAGATAGCTGGACCGCTAAAACCCCAATGTGTAATCAACAGCGGACCCGACTGCACTAAAGAGGTCTCGGAAATGCTCGCTTCGGCACATTCGACAGAAATACCGGCTAATTCCTGAAGTGGAAAATTTGGAATTGTGAAGGTAAAGAGGGAAGGTACCGGAGGAACAATGCTATGTCCGAGCGCTAACGCCCATTGATGAGCCGCAGGATGACTGCCCGTGGCAATAAGGAGGCGATCTGCATATAGCTCAGATCCATCGGAAAGAATTAGATCAAACCCCTCCCCGCTTTTTTGAATGTTCTCAATCCCCGCTTCTAACCGAAGATCAACCTTTAACTTTCGGGATTCTGCAAGCAAACAATCGATAATTGTTTGAGAACTGTCAGTAATCGGAAACATGCGTCCATCATCTTCTATTTTCAGCTCTACGCCCCGTTTTTCAAACCATTCAATCGTATCTTTTGGTTGAAAACGATAAAAAGGACCCAATAGCGCCTTAGAACCCCTTGGATAATGGCTCGCTAACTCCTGTGGATCGAAACACGCATGCGTGACATTACAACGCCCACCGCCAGAAATGCGCACTTTAGCTAAAATCTGTCTATTTTTTTCTAAAAGGAAGACATGCGCCTCCGGATTTTTGGCAGCACAGGAAATCGCCCCAAAAAACCCGGCAGCTCCTCCGCCAATCACCACACAATTCAATTTTTTCATATAAATACTTGAGGAACTCAAAAGGTTAAAAAAGAGAACTCTTCGCGAAGGCTAAATTCCGATTTTTGAATTCTATTGTATATAGCATCAATTTTTATAAACCGCAAGTTTAAAATAACAATACGCATCCATTGTAAACTAATCCACCTTCTGATTAAACTAACCTACCTTCTGATAAACTAAAAAAAATAAAATCACTATATACTATAGGTATTATGACTGGGATTTCAGAAAAATTAATAAATTAAATAGCATTGATCAATGTGATTTAAATTCTGTCATTTTAACCAAGAAACTTAATGTCAAATCTAAGGGCCGCCTTTACAAAATTTGCTGTGCTTTAGGATTGATCAACATTGGATGGGTGAGAAAAAATCTATTTGCCATTGATATCGAGCGCTCCTCAAAAAAATTAAAAAAAATCTTGGTAGAATGTAACCAATCTGCCAGCGTGGATAAAGCGTTAAATAAACGTGTAGCCGAGAAATTTAATCATTTAATTGATGACATTGCGCAAAACGCGCTGCTAAAGGGCATGCTATGAGTCCTGATACCGTCAAAAATCTTAAAATTGAAAACGCCCTCTCATCCCTTTTCCAGCAAGACTGGATAGCTGATCCAATCATTGCAGCATTCAGTAAAGATTTACTCGCAAAAGCAAACAATGACAAGGTTCATATTCTGGATTGCAGAGCTTTTGATCTATTTTTGTCAGATAATGAAGCCCCCGAAGATACCTTTCCCGCCGTATTCAATAACTTTTCACAGGAATTCTATTCTAACGGGAAACTATTGATCCCCATCTATCAACAAAATCGCAACCACTGGACCTTGATTGAAGCAGACTTATGCCGAAACACATGATCATTCACTCTTGTTTAAGCCATTAATTTTTTGCTCGATTTCAACGAGTTCATCAACGACTTGTTTCAGATTAAAGAAAAAGACAAAATAATTCTCAAGATCTTCAAAATTGAACTTTCGTGTCGCACGCGTGGCACGAAAGCGTTCAAGATCTAGATATAAAGCATCCGCAGCCACTAAAACATGACTCATTGATTCAAGCGTCTCGCCGGTTAATAAGCTTCGTGATAGTTCTTGAAAAGCTAGCTCCGACACATTGATGACTTGCGCAAGATGCCGCGATAGATCTTCATCGAAAATCCGCTGCAGGTGATATTGACGGTAACCCTGGATGTTTTGGACGATCTGAAAAGTTTTCTCTATTTCTTCGATGAGATTTTCCCAGCGATCGGTACTAGAAGATTTGATGAGCAGTTCTAATTTGGACTCTGCCAAAAATTCGCGACTTGTAACAATTAAGCTATCGGCTTCATTTAAAATTTTTAAATAATGTGTTTTAAATTCTTCCTCACTGCCTTCAAGGGTGAGCATTTGACGGTACATCTTTCCGCTTAAGTTAAGAACGCGGGCCATCTGCTGCCTGACAATTTGCGTAGCTTCTGATGGCCATAAGGTGTGTGCGACCACTACCGCCACAAGAATTCCCAGAACGGAATCTATGGTCCTGAAAAAGGCAAAAGTCCAAGGACTGATAGAGGAGTTTAATCCCCACAAAATCATGACCACCGATAAGGACATGCACGCAATGCGTATGCTATCTTTTAAATTGAGTAGCGAAAGCAGGGATATTGTCAAAATCACGCTTAAACCCAAAGTCAAGGGATGTGCCCCAAACGCCGACGTACAAATTGCCCCTACAAAAGATCCTAAAATCACCCCTAAGAAACGCAGCCAGGCAGCTTTGTAGGTGCCGCCTAGGTGAGATTGTAAAACTACAATGGCCGTTAATACACACCAAATGCCGCTGACCAGGTTGTTCGGATGCGCTAATGTTTGGCTAAACCATACTCCAATAAACCAGCTTAAGCCCGCTGCCACTCCCCCTCGAATGGCTACTTTGATCTCAATCCGACTCAGAAAGGCTTTGCCTTTTTTACTCAGGCTAAGAAAAAGGTTTTCCCAAAAACGCCACGAGAAAACTGAAGAGGCTTGTTTAGCAGGTGTATCCATTTGTGCAGCGCCTTTTAAAATTGCTTAAGAGCACGTTTGGTAAATACATAGCGATAGAGCTCGATCTTCCCTTCGACAAGAGCCTCTAGTTCTCTCACTTTATTCTGCCAAATAATCTTGGCTTTTCCATTGGTATCTTCGAGATTAAGTTTAACAAATTCAGCCTTAGCTAAAAACTCTTGAATTTCATCCCTACGCCAAATTTCTTTAAGCTGATTTGAGGGTTCATCGACTTCCTCAGCTTCATAGAATCCTTCATCTTCAAAGAGTTTTACATCTTCTCTTTCAAATTCATCTGAATCGGAGCTACCGTCTGTTTCCTCATTTTCGGACCTGTCTTCAGTGTCGTCGAGCTTGCTAAATTCACTCTTTGCTTCTTTAAACTTTTCTATTACGTTTTCAATTTTCTTCTTTGCTTTAGAGCTATTTTCAAAATTTTCCTTTTGAAGATTTAAGTCTTGTTGCACATCTTCGAGTAAAGTCCCCACTCTCGCAGACACGTTTTCAGACGACTCTTTTGCATTAGAGTCAGAGGCACGTTTTCTTTGAATATCATAGAGAGCTGTGGAGAGCTTATGAACGGATTCATTTTCCTGCTCTTGGGCTAATTTTTGCAAATGAATCCAAGCCCTTTCCATAATCTTTTCAACTTCATCTTGCACCTCCAACAAATCCCTATTTTCTTTGGCTGCCTTATATTCACCCTGCTTTTCTTTGGCGGCCTTGAGGATTTTTCTAATCACTTTTTGCGCAGGCGGATTGCTACTGTAAGAACCATTGCTGTGAGTAGTAAGACCGAGGATCGCCAAATCAAAGATGTGACAAATTTCTGGATATTCGTTGGGGGGGTACATCTTCACGACTTCATCGATTGATGTTCTAAGCTTCTTTAAATCCACAAAGCTCGTGCCATCGCGAATTCTAGCTACCGCTTGCCCCATGATGGGGCGCATAAAGTGAATGCAATGGTCTTTAAATTCCACCTTAGTCCCCTCCTCTTTAACAACTAAGAAAAAAAGTTGAGTCAGTGTCGTTAAAGGGTGGGTGGTTTGATTGATTCTTTTTTGATTTTCACTTAAAGGCGAAGTGCCTAAAATTGCTTGCAGCATGTTGACCCTCTTGATTAGACTTCGTGCATCCTCCATTGATCCAATCAAGCGAGAAATGCAAGAAGTCTATTTTTATGTATGGCACGGATGATTACTCGTCCACTTAAAATAAAAAAGCCAAGTGAATATAAGCAATCGGTTTCTTACCATCTAACAAGAGGGGGCAGCGAACAAAGGATGGCTTCAGGGTTTCCACCTGATTGAAAGCCAAACTTGGTGCCGCGGTCATATAAAAGATTAAACTCTGCATAGTGTCCTCTTTGCTGAGCTTGAAAGTCTTTTTCCGCTTCGGTAAAGGGTGTTTCAACCCTTCTTTTTAAAATAGGCAGGAGAGCTTCTACGAAAGTTTCACCGACGCGTTTCCACATGGAAAAATCCTGCGCAAAATTTCCGGTATTATAGTGATCAAAAAAAATGCCTCCCACACCTCTTTCCTTTTTAAGGTGAGGAATGTAGAAGTAATCACGGGCATTCTGCGAAAATTCCGGGTAAAGGGATGGCCCATAGGGGTCGAGCGTTTGTTTCGCAACCTCATGAAAATGCAGCGTGTCTTCTTCATAGGGGAATCCCATGGGAGTCAAATCATATCCTCCGCCAAACCAATGTCCGTTTGCCGTTTCGATATAGCGAATATTCATATGGGATGTAGGAGCATGCGGATTGAACATGTGTGTGATTAAACTGACACCTGTGGCAAAAAAGGGTCCTTGCCCGTCTTGCATGGGAAATTGATCTCCGGCAACTCCCGACCAGTTTACAGCAGCTTTCTCAAAAACAGCTCCTCGGAGAAGCGACATTTCGCCGCCCCCTGTGCCTGACCCATACGGCCAATTTTTTCGAATAAAGCGCTGAGAAGGCTCCAATTGCTCAAAGGCTAAAACGATCCTATCCCGAAGGCTTTTGAGAAAATCAACGATTTCACCCCTCATGGTCTCCTCCTAAACATGTACGTATTTGCGATTGACTCCCTCGAAGAATTCTCTTGTCAGAACCTCATTAGTATCGAATCCGCCTCTCAAAACATTAGTAATCGTATGGCTGTTTTCATCTTCAATCCCTCTGGCAATCACGCAAAAATGTTGGGCTGAAATGGAAACGGCGACATCCGGCGTATCCAAAAGAGTACATAGGGAATCTGCAATTTGGGCCGTTAATCTTTCCTGAACTTGCGGACGTCGAGCAAAAAATCTTACAATGCGTGGGATTTTTGAAAGACCGATCAATTTGCCATTGGGGATGTAAGCCACATGAGCTGTTCCAAACATGGGAACAAAATGATGTTCGCAAAAACTATGAAATTTGACTTTGACTAGGACGATATTGGCTTTGTTTTCATGTTGATAATGATCTTCAATGAAACTTACCCGAGGAAATTGGGAGGCATCCAATCCCGAAAACACTTCTTCAACATACATTTTAGCCACGCGTTCAGGGGTTCTAGCTAAAGAGTGATCATTCAAATCTAAATCTAGAGCGATCATGATATCGCGAAATTTATCGGCAATGAAAGCGATTTTTTCTTCCTTACTCATCTTACATTTTGCTGATGAGATTGGGGAGGGGTAATGTGTTAAAGCAGCGAGCTTTGAAACTTCTTCGCTAACGAGAATTTCTTGACTGGATGACACATATTTCGTGGCCAGTTTGTTAGCAGCTAGGTTGAATGTTTGCTTGGTATTTTGCATGATAAGCCTTAAGGTTTTTTTGTCTTCGAATTTCCCCGGCAGCAAGTGCAAATGCATTGGCTACGTTTAACGAATTTTTTTTCCCACACAAGGGAATTTCGACGAGGAAATCGACTTGTTTTAAAGTTAATTCTGAACACCCATACTCTTCATTCCCCACAACAAGTGAAAAACTTTCTGGAAAAATAAAATCGTATATTGGTATTGCACTTGAACTGGTTTCTAATGCCACAACTGGCTTTCGCAGTTCATTTAATGGCACGTTTTGGATACAACGCACCCATTGATCAGCTCCCATCGATGTTTTCTGCACTTGGGCATGATCGATAAAAGGAGTTTCTTTAGAAAAATAGAGAGTCCCCAAAGATAAGGCCTCAACTGTTCGTACAATACTTCCCACGTTAAAAGCCGAGCGAATGCCATCTAGATAGATGGAAATGGGTCCAGGTTCTTCCAGCGCTCTTTCACGGTCGCCAGTAGAGATACGGGGGAGCAAATTCCATTCTTTTAGAGATAATTTCCCCAACTTTAAATGATGGTGGAAACGATCTATTAACGATTCGACATTGTGAATAGGAGGTAACAATAACCCCATCCATGTTTGCCAAGCAGAGTAAAATTCTAAAAGCTTTTTTTTGGTTTCACCATCCTTTTGTTCATAAAGAAAGCGAATCAATTCAGCACATTTTTTGTGCTGCTGTTGCTCTGAGAGAGATTGAAATCTACGTTTCGTAAAATTAAACACTATGAATTGCTTCCCACTTGTTGAAATGGAGGGCCTATTCTTTATGTTCTGCTTGTTCTTTCTTCCTTAGCTACAAGATACTCATCGAATGGGCCATCAAAAAAGTGGACTCCATCCGCTTCAAAAGAAATAATTTTTGTAGCCACAGTCGAGATTAAATCTCTATCGTGGCTGACAACAACGACAGTGCCTTTATATTCAGACAAACCCCACGCTAGGGCTGAAACGGCTTCGAGATCTAAGTGGTTGTTGGGCTCATCGAGTAAAAGCACATTGTGTTCAGCCAACATCATTCCAGACAAAATAAGTCGTGCTGTTTCTCCGCCAGAAAGAGTCGATACGGGTTTAAAAGCATCATCTCCCCCAAAGAGCAACTTACCCATCACACTGCGAATATCCTGATCGTAGATGCCAGCACGCCGTTCTTTCAGCCACTCAAAAGCGGTACTTGCATCTTTTTTCGACACCACTTCGCTGTGGTTTTGAGGGAAGTAGCTGATCAATGCATTATGACCAATTTCGATACTTCCTTGATCGGGCGAAATCACTCCAGCCAATAACTTTAAGAGAGTTGTTTTGCCGCGCCCATTGTTTCCAATAATCCCGACTTTATCGCCCCTGACAATTTCAACACTTAAATCTTTAATTACAGGATTTTTATCATAAGTTTTGGAAATACTATCTGCTTTAATGACAATTTTGCCAGAAGTTTTTTCAGAAGGAATAAATCGAATATAAGGGCGCTGGATATTTGATTTTTTGAGCTCCTGAGGCTGCAGCCGATTCATTTCGCGCACGCGGGATTGCACCTGGCTTGCACGTGTCCCTGCTCCAAAGCGCGCCACAAATTCTCTCAATTGCGAAATCTTTTTTTCTTTCGATTTCGCTTCTGACTCCGCACGCTCTCTCACAGCAGTTTTGGCAACCACCATATCGTCATAATTTCCCGGATAAATAATAATCGTGTCGTAATCGATATCCGCAATATCAGTTGTCACGGAATTAAGGAAATGCCTGTCGTGGCTGATCACAATGAGTGTGCCTTTGTAGCTCTTTAAGAACGTCTCAAGCCAGCCAATTGATTCTAAGTCTAAGTGGTTAGTCGGCTCATCCAACAGCAAGGCTTGAGGATTACCAAACAGCGATTGACATAGCAACACCCGGAATTGAGTATCGGTTGGAATTTCATGCATTTTCTTAGTGAAAATATCAGCAGGCAAGCCCATTCCAGCTAAAAGGAGTTCTGCATTGGAATCGGCAGAATACCCATCTTCCTCGGCGATCACACCTTCTAATTCACCCAGCTTCATGCCCACTTCATCTGTCATCTCGAGATCGTAGAGAGCATCTCTTTCTTTTAAGGCTGCCCACAGACGCGCATTTCCTGCAATAACCACATCTAAAACGACGAAATCTTTAAATTCCTCAATATTTTGCCTTAAAATGCCAACGCGGTCAGGCAGCGTAACAGTGCCGCTAGAAGGCTCCTCAAAACCCATAATAATTTTTAGGAGAGTTGACTTCCCAGAGCCGTTGGGCCCCGTTAAGCCATAACGTTTGCCTTCATTAAAAGTCATAGTCACATCATCAAAAAGAATGCGACTACCAAAACTCTTTGAGATTCGATTTAGTGTGATCATTTTTTATACATTCGATAGATTTTAAAAAACGATAACTCTAACAAAAAAGCGAGAAAGAAGAAAGCAAAAAGAATATAAATTAAAAAACAAATAGCATTTTATGAAGTGCGCAGGAGGAAATTCTTCATTGAGGTGTCTTATTTTCTAAAGCCGCGCACACTTCATTGGAGCTTCAGAAAGCTAAGCCAATATCCTGTTTGTTTAAAAAAAATTTACTTTCAGAGCGAGGAAAACATTCGACAGAGGTTAGGCCCGAGGGTGCGCCTCATCATAGACCTTTTTCTTGAGCTTTGTGGAAACTTGCGTATAAATGGTCGTGGTCGCCAACGAGATATGCCCGAGAATCATCTGAATGGTCTTCAAATCCATGCCATTTTCCAGCCAATGAGTCGCTATTGTATGACGGATCGTATGCGGAGTCACATTCCCTATCAAACCACTTAATGTCAGATATTTATCAAATTTGCGATCCACAGACCGGGTTGTTAAACGCGTGCCTAGCCTATTTAAAAAAACAGCATGGGGATCGCTTTGGGCGAAATGCCCATCCATCTCAACAAAACGTTCAGGATGTTCCAAATAAGCCACAATCCAATCTGCAGCATTCTTGGTGATCGGGACAATTCTTTCTTTCTTCCCTTTTCCCTTAAGCTTAATTAATAAATTTTTGGGGTCGAACTCTTGGCGATCCAGCGCCACCAGTTCGCTCACGCGCAACCCAGAACTGTAGAACAACTCCATGATAGCGCGGTCGCGAAAACCCAGGTAGGTTTTGACATCCGGCTGATCAAACAGAGTTTGCACTTGATCGTAGGATAAAGAATAAGGAACTTTCTTTTCTAATCGGGGGGATTCAAGCTCTTCCGTGGGATTGTAGGAAATCCATTTTTGCGAAGCGGCATATTTAAAAAACGTTCGCAGGGAAGAAAGCCTGCGCACAATAGTGCGTTTGCTGACTTGATTTGTATTTAAATGCGCTAAAAAACCGCGAATCGTTTTGCGCGAAATTGCCTCTAAAGATAGAGCAGCATCCAATTCTATCAGAGCTCTTTCCGCATAATTTTCTTCATACCGAATCTTGCCCGGGATCTTCTTTTCAGTCTCTTCGTTAAAAAGATCAATTTCCAGATATTCTTTCAAGGCATTGAGGTCGATGGCATAATTTCGAACGGTATGCACTGAAGCATTTTTAATGACACGCAAATAGTCTAAAAAACGGTAAGAAGCTAGAATAAACACAAAAAAGTCCTTTTTAATACTTGCTGGTACTGCTTTCTTAAGTAATTAAAGGATTTTTGTCTAGTCTATACTGCAGACAATTAGTTTTTCGGGAAGGGGAACACTCTTAGATCTTCAGCAACTTCGGTCTCCGGAAAAATCGTCCGGGCTTCATTTTCCATAGGCTTCAAATTTAAATAACGCGCGGAGAAATGGGTTAGGATCAGTTTACGTGCATTGGCTTCTTTAGCAATGTGCGCAGCTTGCTTGGAAGTTAAATGAAAATGGCGATAAGCCAACTCTTGATGCTCCTCCATGTAGGTGCTCTCACAAAGCAAGATCTTGGCATTGCGCGCAATTTCAATGGCTTGCGGACACACACGCGTATCAATGACCACCGCAATGCTATCCCCTACCCTCACACAACTGACATCATCAAGGTGGATTTCTTTATCTCCAACCATCAGCTTTCCAAGACGTTGAAGCTCTTTTACCTCAGGGCCAAAAATACCGCAGGCATTTAACTTGGCGCTATCAAACTTCCGCGTATCCGCTTCGGTAATGCGCCATCCAATATTCTCAACGGCATGTTCAAGGAAAGTCGCTTCGATTTTAAAGGCTCCATCATCATGCACTAAACCCGGTTCAAGCACTGGATGCTCGATGACGTGGATATTTTCATGATAGATGGTTCCATAACGCAAGCGATCAAAATATTTTTTGCCGCTGGCTGGGTAGTAACAATGGATCGGATGGGTCACTTTATCGAGATTTAAGCGCATTAAAATCGATCCAAGACCTAAGCAATGGTCTCCATGAAAATGCGACACAAAGATGCGATTTACCACAGGCGGAGCGACGTTGGCAAAAATAAATTGCCGCTGCGTCCCTTCGCCAGGATCAAATAAAAAGCCCTCATTATTCCAGCGAAAAAGATAGGCCCCATGATTTCTAAAACGCGTGGGCTGCTGGCTGGAAGTGCCTAAGATGATAAGGTCGCGCACACTCATGATTTAACTTGGTTGAAATTCTGGGGAAGAATATATTTTTCATATTCTAGTTTTAATGCACCAATTTATTATAGGCAAACTAGGAAAGAATTGCTACTTGAAACTTAGTCAAATAAAAATTAATCTACCCTATAGGCATCCATGAGTATCCCATCCTCCACGGAACTAACGAACCTGCTGCCTTCCTTTGAATCTCATAAACCCTCTGCACCTACGAAAGCGCCTCTTTTAAACGGAAGCACTGAAGCAGTTCGCCAAGAACTAAATCCCACCGTGTTGAAAACCCAACAGCTTTCTCACCTGATTCAGATCAGAACTTCCACTCCTAATCAAACTAACGAAGATCTAAAACCCAAACTGACCAAGTTGCAAAACGGTCTGGCTGAATATCAGGCAAACAACCTGGAAGAAATGGAGACAGGAGCGCTTAGGAACTTCCCACCAAGCTACTACCACACGTTTCCTTTACCTCATACGAATGTACTATACATGATGAATGAAACATTCAGCCCAAGGAAACATTGTCGTATCTATTTTGCTGCAAGCATGTGCTATCTTTTATTTTTGGCACTTATCCTATTCGGGGCTTATCGGCAAAAAATGCTTAGACTTTAAACACCTCTCCATGAGAAGTAAGGCATTTTTCCTAAAACATACCCCAAAAAAGCCCCGCTTAAATGAGCGGTGTTAGCAATTCCTGGTGAAAACGGCGTTTGCTCATAAACCTCGAGCCCAAAGGAAATAAGTTGAATAGCTAGCATGGTACATATAAAAAAAAGAATGAAGCCCATGGTGGATCCTTGAAGCTGATATCCCTCCCAAGCAGCCTGTTTTTGGCGTACCCAGATAAAGGCAATCATGGCACATAAAATACCTGAAAAACCCAAGAAATTAGAACCGCTCATTAAATATTGAGCGGTATTTGAAAAAATCCCTGTCAGCAGGAGAAAGAAGATATATCTCTTTTTCCCCAAACGTTGTTCAATTTGCTTGCCAATCACAATCAGCCAAATCATATTAAAGAAGAGATGAAAGAGGTCGCTGTGCAGGAAAACAGGCGTCATTAAGCGCCAAATTTCGCCCTGCCTAATCTTTTCAAACAGTGGAGCGTTGAAATTCCAAGGGGCTTCCGGATGTTGAAGATGAGAAACAATTTTATCATACATCCCTTGCCAGTAAGGAGTTTGGGCAAATTTTTCTACCAGAATAATCCCTTCGGGCGATAAAGGTTGATGGTCCTGCAGTTTTTCCAACCCAAAGGTATTGACAAAGCGATCGATCAGCTCAAAAGCTTCCGGATAGTCATATAAAAGAGCTTTTTTCACAGGAGATAAAAGAACTGGATAAGGGATATTGGTCATTTGATTTGGCATTTTTATCTCAGGCGTAGTTGCCAGGCTAAAGAGAAAAAGGCAAATGCAAGTCAATAAACAATAGAGGGTTACCGGCCCTAAAGGTTGTTGAGGCGCTCTTCTGAAGACAGTGTCTTTATTTTCCGGCTCGAGAAGAATATGCGGTTCTTTTTCAAGCAGCTCCTCTTCAGGAAATTGCTTCAAAGATTCTTCCGTGATTTGAAACTGGGGATCGCTAGGATTACGATTGAATTCAGCAAACCACTGATTCACGGCCTCTAAATCCTCTTCATTTATCGTCCATAATTCTGTTGAGACTATGCCATAGTCTGTACTCCCCCAATCTTTATCAACATTTTGTTCTAGTTGGTAGTCAACTCCTTTTTTTGCTAGAAACGCAGCAAAGGTTTGAGCCAGCACGGGGTCTTTAAAGACATGAATCAACCGCATCTTGTTTTCCTTAAGAAGTGTGCACTTATAATTTGCCCGTCTGGGCTGCAGCAATTTTTTGTACAATTTGAGTCGTAGAAAGCCCAGGGACTAGCTGCACAATATGCATGCATCCTCCATTCGATTTCACAACTTCCGCTTCTATACAATTTTCCCCATATTCTGCACCATTTACATGCACATTGGGTTTGATTTTGGCGAGAATGCGGCAAGGGTCAGTTTCATCAAACCACGTCACAAAATCCACAAAAGAAAGCGCTGCAATCAACTCCAGGCGATACTGGAGTGGAATAAATGGGCGCATTGAACTTTTATATTGCTTAATGGATGCATCCGTGTTTAAAGCGACAATCAAAACGTCTCCGACTTGCGAAGCTTCAAATAAAATCTGCAAGTGCCCCGCATGGAGCAGATCAAAAGAACCATTCAAGGTGGCGATAGTTTTCCCCTCCGCTCGCAGGCGTTCACTCAAGTCTTCAATGGCAGTCGGAGGACAAATTTTTTTAACACAGGCATCTTTCCACATTTTCATTGAGAGTTCCTTCGATTATTCTTGCGGAAAAGCAATTTTAAAAACTTCGTCGTAGTGTTCGACGAAATGCACCGTCAGCCCTTTTTTAATATATTCGGGCAGTTCCGCATAGTCACGCATATTATCTTTAGGGAAGATTAGGGTTTTTAACCCGGAACGCCGTGAGGCTACCAGCTTTTCTTTCACGCCGCCAATCCCCAAAATACGCCCTGTTAAAGTCAATTCTCCTGTCATTCCCAAGTTATCAAGAACCGGTGTATCTGTCAAAAGTGACAGAAGCGAGGTCACCATAGTAATACCGGCTGAAGGTCCATCTTTAGGAGTAGCCCCCTCGGGAATATGCATATGAACTTGCGATTTTTCAAAAAAAGTGAAGCCGGGCGCATATTTGTGAGCGGAACTACTTAGATAGCTCCAAGCGATTTCGGAAGATTCCTTCATCACATTACCCGCTTGACCAGTTAGCTTCATTTCAGTTTTATCTGAAGTGACTTTTATGGCTTCAATATAAAGAGTTGCACCCCCCATCGCTGTCCAGGCCAGTCCCATGCACACACCAACAGGAGTGCGCTTATAAAAACGATCACTGGTGAAGAGCGGCTTACCCAAATATTCTGAAAGAGAATCTCCGGTAATACGGTAAGCCTTTGGTTTTGGAATTACCTTGCGCTTGCCTGGACTTTTTTTACTCTTTTCTTGTTCATCCCGAACAATAAGCACAGCTAACTTCCGCAAGATTTTTTTGATATTATTTTCCAAGCTCCGAACCCCTGCCTCTCTGGCATATCCATTGATGATCCCTCGTAAGGCATCATTAGAGAAAGTCACTTGTGAAGCTTTTAATCCCATTAATTTGCGATTGCGTGGAATCAAATATTTTTTTGCGATCTCAATTTTTTCCTGCATGATATAACCAGAAAGACGCAGGATATCCATGCGGTCTTTAAGCGGCTCTGGAATCGTATCGAGCACGTTCGCTGTGACAATGAAAAGAATATGGGATAGGTTGCAGCGGACATCTAAGTAATGATCTAAAAACTCAGAATTTTGTTCAGGATCAAGAACTTCTAACAATGCAGAAGCTGGATCTCCTTGATAACTACTGCCCATTTTATCCACTTCATCCAGCATAATAACCGGATTCATAGTCTGACAGAATTTGAGCGCTTGAATCAATTTGCCCGGCATAGCGCCAATGTAAGTTCTGCGGTGCCCTTTGATTTCAGCCTCATCCCGCATGCCGCCCACAGAAAAACGATAAAATTTTCGCCCCAGAGAGCGCGCAATGCTTTTGCCGATACTTGTTTTACCAACCCCCGGCGGGCCCACCAGGCAAATAATACTACCTTTAACACCCCCAGAAAGCTTGCCAACTCCAATAAACTCCAGAATACGCTCTTTGATATCTTCCAAGCCATAATGGTCTTTTGCTAAAACCTTCTCTGCTTCTTGCAAATCATGGCACTCTTCGGAATTAATCCCCCAAGGGATAATGGTTAACCAGTCTAAATACCCTCGACATACTGCATATTCAGCAGATTGAGGCTCTAGAGCGCTGAGTTTTTCCATTTCTTCTTTAATCACTTGAAGTACATCAGGCGGTACTGTCCGGCTTTTCAGGCGGGTTTCGAATTTTTCTTTATCTAGGGATTTGTCATCGCGTTCAATCCCCAGCTCTTTCTTGATAGTTTTGAGCTGCTCGCGCAAAAAGAAATCTTTTTGACTTTTGGAAATTGTCGCTTCAATTTTTTGGTTGATATTGTTCTGCAAAATGCTCAGATCAAGTTCCTTCTTCAGCAGAATAAGCGCCTTATCAATGCGACGGCCTGGATCAAAGGTTTCCAAAACATCTTGGAGCTCTTCCCGTGAAGCGGTCGTTAAAGCCACTGCAAAATCAGCCAGTTTTCCCGGTTCTGTAAAATCTGAATGCCCAAGAAAAATCTGAAGTTCTTCTTTGAATAACGGGTTAAGCTTTAACAGCTCCTTAATGGTAGAGATAATGCTAATGGCGTAGGCTTTAAGTTCATTCGTCAGGATAGGACTATCATCAATGTATGAAATCTGAGCTTGTAGATGAGTTCCCTGGATCGGCTCGCGAATTTTAATCCTTTTTTCCATGTTCAATATGACTTGCGCACTGCCTTGCTCCATGGGAATAATGCGCAAAATGCGCGCCATCACACCAACCTGGTAGAGCTCATCAAACTTAACCTTATAAATATCAGAATCTTCCGATTTAGTCAGAAATAAACCGACACATTTATGATCTGATTTAGCCAGCTGTTTCAGGACTTCATAAAAGGGACCGGGCTCAATCACTATCGGCGCTGCCATTCCAGGAAAGAAAGGACGTCGCAGCAAAGGAAAAATAAAAAGATCGTCCGGTAAAATTACTCCCTGCTTACCATCTTTCGGAGCCTTATCTAAAGAATCTAGCAAAGCACTTTCGAATTCAGCCTCTAAAGGGTTATTATCATTTTCATTCTCTGGAATCAAGGTTGCCTCAAGGGTTTAATTTTAGACTGTACTTTCTTGATGATTTTAATCGTAAATTGCCTGCCGCTGCAAAGTTACGGATAAAGGACTTTAAAGAATCCGAGTAAACTTTTCAACGACGAAGGTTATTTTAGCATATTAACCTTTTTTCTGCTAATAAGTGTTTAGCTCCCATTTTCAAAAATGAACCTTTTGACCAATAAATATTTTTGCCTATAATGATCGTTCAAAAACTCTTAATTCGACTACTTAATTAACTCTTATGCAAAACTCACAACCTAATGATTGATAGGATTTTCTTTTATGCCAACTATCCGAGGCTTGAATACCTCTAATTATTTAAAAGTATTAACTCCAGCCCGAACGACAGAAATACGCAAAACAGATGGAACTATTGTCATTGCGAAAAAAAGATCTTTAAGAATTTCCTGGGAACATGTCAAAATATTTTTTTGCCGCCTCCGCTTTTTGCTTTTTAAAACAAATGGTTGGATCAATACCAGAAAAATTAAAAGCATCTTGATGGCGGAATTGAATAAGGAAATTACAGCGCTGCAAACTTCAAGCTTGTGCAAAGCAAACCATCCTTCTCCAGATAAAATCCGAATGATTGCCATAATTTTTGAGCAATTGAAGAAGCGCGTAAAGCCCGATGCTGCAGTGAAGAAAATTGAATTCTTATTAGAGTACTATTCGCAGCAAAAAAACATTTTAAAAAAAGCTGAACCCTCACTCCAGCCCAATCCCAAACCTAAAGAATCTGAGCCGGAAACATCAGAAACACCGCCACCGCCGCCATCACCACCTGTCATGCGCGTTCCGTTTCCACTGAAGGAAAACGTAACCCTCGAAGATTTATCCCCCCTTTTGTTAAAAGAATACAGCAAAAATATTAAGAAGCAGCTGATCAAAACCCCTAAGGCTAGGGATCCTATTTTTTTTGAGAAGGCAGACCAACTTTTTGATGAGAGCTGGAAGAAAGCCTTAAGCCAAATGCCGGCCTTACATCAAGCTTTCAGGATTAAATATGATCCAAACAATCTCATCCAAGTTTCCACAATCGAGGATGTCATTGTGACTTCAACCCTTTATCAATTGAACATCGCTATCGATTTGATAAAAAAACAATTTCCTCATCTGACTTCTCTTGCTTATAATCTCCCGCAACGCATTAAAATCGCACGCTTAATCCAAATTCTTTTAGCTGGCCCATCTTTCATCAAAGAACCACTGCCCCAGTCTGATTTGTGCTTTCAAATTCTTGAGTTAGCTGGAAAACAAAGCCCTTCTAAAATGATCTACCTCGCCCCAAACAAAAACTTTGTCGATTATCAATTCACCACATTCCAACAAAGAAAAGAGGGGCAGGATGCCGATGAACATTTTAAGACAAATCTTCTGGGATCCGCTGAACAATTTATCAAAGATTGCTTGGACAGAAAAGGAAATCAAATTTCCATTGATAGCAAGACATTTGAAATCATGGAGAATATTCCTGAAACGACTCAATCTGTCTTTAGTTTAATCAGAGACCTCTACGGAAAATATCTACACGATCATCCGTGCGAAACACAAAAACTCATTAAAGAAGAAGACTCATTACTCTTTCAAAAAATTCTGGAGTTTTTCCCTTGTGATGCCACTGAGTTTGCCATATCCAACTTTCCAAAAAGTTGTTTTAATCGCCTTCTAGCCCCCTCGCTGAAACGCTATGCAGAAAGCTCAGATCTCGCAGAGCAAGAAACACATAAACGACTATTGGCATTACAAGCAGCGACTGATTTTGATGAGAGGCTCATTCAAGACATTGCTAAAAATTCGGGTTGCGCACCGCAAGAAATTGAACCCTTGATGCGCAAAAAAATGCTCCAACTGATGATGATTATGAATCAATCTCTGCATGCTATACCCATCCAAAAAATTGCCGAAGCCCTTCAACAAGGACCAGACCAAGATATTTCGACAATGCTCATGCCGCAGGCGCAAGCAATTAAATTTGAATTCAACAACACACATGACTTTAACTCCCTGACCTGCCGCATAAATTTTACAATTACAAATCCCTCCGGAAGTGAAAAGCTCTCCAAAAGTCTCTTTACAGAAAAATTACCTGTAGCACACACAGAGGCCACATTAAGAATTCCTTCATTTAGCAATTCCGCTTTGCCTAAACTTTCCCCCTTCTCAAAACTTAAACTAGGTTGGTTAGCCCCCTTTAGCCACTGTGAAGTATTCGCCTCACACATTGATCCTCAAATTATGAGTGAGCAGCCCAGGCAAAAAGAGGAATCCCTTCGAAAGAAACTCGAAGAGATCTGTAAAAGCTTAGAGGTCTTTACACATCTTTCAGATAAACAAGAAGTCTTTGTCAAATCGAACGGAGAATTGAGCATTATCAATTTAAAAAGCGGATGGCTTTTTAGCGAAATTAAACATCCGAATATTACCAATCTCCCCATACTCTTTAAGTATTTTGATAATTTTTTTGCCTTGATTACTGACTATGAAAAGACATGCGCACTGTTAGACAAGAAAAACGATTATTTACATTTGGCAGGAAAAATCCCTGCGATATTAAACGGCTTAAAAGTACTCCATGCAACCTATAAATCAGCTTCATCAGATAACCATGACGTTATGGAAATCATCACCATCCAAAAGAAATTTAAAGAATTACTTGCCAAATCCCACGAATCTTTATAGGGTACTTTAATGAAAAATGTTGAAAATGATCTCTTTACGGCTCACAGAAAATTAGTCGAAGAAAATGAGCTCAAAACCCTGCACCCTTTGGCCGCTCTTTCTAAAGACCATACGCGTTTTCACGGGAGCGAACAAGATCACCGCCTACCCTATAAACGAGATGTGGATCGCATTGTCCACTCCAAAGCCTACTCACGTTATACAGATAAAACCCAGGTTGTGTATTTAGTAAAAAATGATCATGTCACACACCGCAGCCTCCATGTACAGCTAGTCAGTAATTTTGCGAGAGGAATCGCTGAGATTTTACGCTTAAATCTCGATCTAGTTGAAGCGATTTCACTCGGACATGATGTAGGACATCCTCCCTTTGGCCACGAAGGAGAAAATTACCTATCTGCATTAGTCAAAGAACACGGTTTACCCGCTTTTGCACATCCATGGCAATCTTGCCATCTTTTTATGAATATTGAGCCTTTAAATCTAGGTTTAGCAGTATACGATGGATTTTTATGCCACGATGGCGGCATGCAGGGATGCCAACTAAAGCCGCATCTCGGAAAAACCTGGGAAGACCATTTTGCTGACAGGAAACTTAAACTAGAAAAACCCAACCATAATATCATGCCCACCACTCTGGAAGGCTGTTTAGTCAAGCTATGCGATACCGTCAGCTATCTGGGAAGAGATATTGAAGACGCCATTAACTTAAAAATTTTAGAACGTAAAGCTGTGCCGCCAACAATCCTAGGAACCACCAATGGGGAAATTTTAACCTTTGTAGCACGCGATATGATTAAACATAGCTATGAGCAAAATTACATTGCTATCTCAGAAGAAGTATTTGATGCCCTCAAAACTCTGCGAAAATTCAATTTTCATCATATTTACAACCACCCTACGTTGAAAGTTGAATCAGAAAAAGTCAAACGCAGCTACCGCATTTTGTTTGAAATGCTTTTAGAAGATTATCAAACGCTAGGCGAAAAAAGCCATTTGGAAAAGGCTTTTTTACATAATAAATCCGCCAATTATCGGTCTCAAACATCTGACATTCAAAAGGTTGTTGATTTTATCGCAGGGATGACAGATACTTTCTTTGTGAGAACTTTACAAAACCTCATCGTCCCGATGAATATTACGCTATAATGTTATGCTGACTTTAATTATTGAAACAAGTACCGAAAGAGGCCTCATCGCCATCCTTGAAGGTGATGAACTACTTTTCCTTCACGAATTCCCCTTTGGCCATAATAGCTCATCTTACCTCCTCCCCGCCATTCAAGCCGGCTTGACTAAGCTTAAAATTCAAGCGCAGGATTTGGATCAAATAGTATGCGGTCAAGGCCCCGGGTCTTACACTGGGATTCGAATCGGGGCCATTTGTGCTAAAACCTTAGCCTATGCCTGCGATATTCCTTTAATTGGGGTTTCAAGCTTAAAGGGATTTATACCAGATCATGATACTGTTTTTTCCGCCATTATCGATGCCAAAATAGGCGGTTTCTATGTGCAGAACGGAATCAGACAAAACGATAAAGACTTCTCCTGGACAGCCCCTCAAATGTGCACTTATACTGAAGTCCCTGAAGTCATAGCTGCAAGCCAAGTTCTCATCACCCCTAGCAGCGCACAACTTCAAGCAAAATTATTACAAGCTATCCCCACGCTCAAAAGTGAACTCATTGAAAAACATCCCTCTTGGAAAGCTCTTTACTCAGCAGCTTTGGAGGAAATCGCAGCTGGAAATGCCTCATACGATGCACATTTAGAGCTGCTTTATTTGCGTAAAACGCAGGCAGAAATCGAAAAGCAGCATTAAGAAACTCTACCACCTGGGCAGCAACCTCTACGACCTCATGATTCCAAGGCTAACCACAGAGGCACAGAGACACAGAGAGAACACAAACACCTCTTTCGCTGTAATTCTACCCTCGCTAAGTAAGGCACAGATTCCGTTAATGACCTCTATAGCACCTCTAGAACTTGCACAAGCTCGTTAGGACACTTGCACTGCAAGTGTCCTAGTCAGGAGGCGTTTTTTTCAAAAAAACTCCTCAGATCAGATGCTGACACCTAAAGCCCTTCGAGATAAATTTAAACCCTTAGATTTTATTGAAACTAATTGCGAAAAAGCTACTCTCAAGCTCTTAGAGAAGCATCCCCTTTGTGCCTCTGTGGTTAATCTCCGCTGCTGAAACCGAAAGCATCTCTTACCACAGAGCCTGGGCAGCAACCTCTACGACCTCATGGCTCCAAGTCTAATCACAGGGGCACAAAAGAGAAAATCTCTTTGAAAGATATCCCTTAAAAAAAATCCCAGAAAAAGAAAACTGACAAGCCGTACAAGAGCATCACAAGTCCTGTTCCGAGGAAGTTCTTGGTTGACGTATTTTGCTGAGGATTTGGTGAAAGCCACCAGTTCAAAAACCAGATGGCGATCGGCATCATCGGAAAAGAGATTAAACTCACACTTACCGCATTCCCGATAAAGGTCTTTAATGAAATATTTAAGTGGGTAAGCCACGGATAAAGATACTTTAACTCAAGCATCACGATTGGAAAAAGTACTAATAATACAACCATGGTTTGTTTCCACACCGGAGGCATTTCGCCTCTTTTGGCGATGGAAGCAAACCAACCCGAGAAAGGGGAGATCATTCGATGTGTTTCTAACGAGGAAATCAAAGGGATCGATTCATTTAAAAGCGCCTGTCTTTCCTTGGAATCCAACCACCCATCCAGATTTTCAATCGTGTCAAATTGGAGCAAAGTAATCCAATGCCGCCCCTTTCCTTTGACTGGAGCTTGCACATAAACTCCATGAAAACCTGGAAAAGCGGCTTCGGCCTGATGAATTTTGGAACTCCACGCCTGATATGCCTTCTCTTGGGCAGGACTCACTTCAGTAATAATCACTTCTGTTACGCCATGCTCCAGGCTTGATTCAGCGGAGAAATCCTCATGTACTTGCTGATCAATAGCACATTTCTTAAGCTCGGCTAACAGTTCCGTATAACTTGTCGAGGCGCGCCAAGCCGAAGCAAATTGCTCATCAGAAAAGCGCTGCACAATCATCCCATGAGCTAAAAATTCGACACTGACAAATCCTGGCGCTTGCACAATAGCCGCGTTAAAACGCGCTTGCAGCTTGGCAAAGGCCTGCTGCGAATCAGGCCTTAACTGCGTTTGAATTGTCATCAGAATGGGTTTTTGGGTCTGCAAAGGCATCTTTAGTAACACGCTCTATCGGGCATCTCTGAAAATTCCTTCCACACTTCTACCGCTTCAGGGCGCATTATTTCAGTAAAACGAATGCGACGCTGCTCCGGAGGCTTGCGGATTTCTGCGAGAATATCGACATCAGCAAAATTACCGTACTTCAAAGAATCCTCTATAGTCGCTCCGTAATAAATGTGCTTGATATGCGCCCAGTAAGCTGCAGCCAAACACATGGGACAACATTCCGCACTTGTATATAAAATGCAGCCATCCAAATGAGGAGTACCTAATTTTTTGCAGGCAACTCTAATCGCTTCCATTTCAGCATGCCAGGTTGGGTCATTCGTTCTGAGCACTTGATTGTAACCCTCTCCGATCACTTTACCATCTTTGACAATCACAGCCCCAAAGACACCCCCTGACTTTTCTTCGATAGAAGCTCGTCGGCTTAATTTAATGGCTTGCTTCATATATTCTTCATTTTTCATAGTCGACCCGCTTTTTTGCATGTGTTAGTTTTTCACACATAAATCATTATTTAAATAAAATTGTCAACTTTTTAAGTGAAATCGTAAAAAAGGGTTTAAAAACCTTTCAAGGGGACCTATTCTGATTTTTACTTTTGCACTGCAAGCTGAGGACCTGAAGAGCCTCCCCTTTTCCTATTGTTGGGGATAAAATCTTATTAAATTTGAATTAATAATTTAATGTTTTATAATAGAAGATAAACAAAGGCGTAAATATGAGTACTAAAGTTGGACCTTTTAAGCAAACCCCACTCTATTCTGTGACCCCAAAGCAAGATGTGTTTAAAACACACGAAAAATCCAAAATTAAACGCGTCAGCTTAAATATCTTGTCCACAGTGATTTTCCCTATAGGACTCATGAGGCTGACAAAATACGGATTAGGGAAATTAGCTGGAAAAGCTATTTTACCCTCACAAGTTTACTCGAAGGAAATGCTTGATAAAGCGAGGCAAGAAGAAATTAATGCAGTAGACAAATTCGCCCATGTTAATTATGAAAAGTTTCAAATGACACGGAGCACCATTCAAACGATAGATCATGTCAAATTAGATACGTTCGAAATCCTTCATCCGCTAGAAAGCAAAAAAGATCCTAAAGATCAAAAATGGATCGTCTTTTTTCCCCCTAATGGAATGGCTTATGAACAGCTTATTGGACTTGCAACGCAGTTATCCATAGATATTGGGGCCAATTTCTATTTAGGAAATTTCCGCGGCGTGGGCTATAGCGAAAAAAGTCCCTCAAAATCTAAGGATTTGATCGTAGATGGCGAAACGATGGTACAATACCTGCTCAGCGAAAAAAAAATCCCCGCAGAAAATGTGATGGTGCATGGCTGGTCATTAGGGGGTGCCGTGGCTAATGAAGTGGCAGCCTTGCATCAAGAAAAAGGACACGAAATGAAACTCTGCAATGACCGTTCATTTTCAACGCTTTACAAAGAAATTAAAGCGCTGTTGCCCCTGGGAATCGGACATGTAGCAGCTCCGCTAGCCTATTCATTAGGGTGGAAATTTAACCCTGCCAAATTTTGGAAATCGATCGCCGAAGAGCATAAGATGCTTTCCTTCCATCGAAAAGATCAGGTAATTTCCTACAAAAAAGCAAGCCTCTATAAGGCTGTTAAAGAAGCGAAAATGACAAACGCCGACAAAAAACTAAAAAAAGAAAGGCAAAAAGTCAAAGCGAAAGGTACGCGCCCGCCAAAACCCTCGACTCATCAGCAAGACTATAAACCGACACACGTCGTCAAACATCGACTTAATGTAAGCAATCCTCACATGCATGATTTGCCTGATTTTGGGATAAACTATAGAAGCATTGAAAATTCGTATGAGACTTATCTCACACATGTCAAAAAGTTATTAAAAATTTCTCAGGCATCTTTCTAGACCAGGTAGTGAATGGTAGACGTCCCAAAGTTATTCTGACGCTTATAAACATAAGGGGTAAATCTGGGCATTAATGTCGGACCTTTTAATGAAAAGCCCTCCTATTCAGTGACCCCGAAGCAAGATGTGTTTAAAACTCACGAAAAATCCAAGTTAAACGCGTTAGTTTAAACATTTTGTCCACCATAATACAAACCTGTACATGCAGTTAAACATCGACTCGATGTGGAAAATTCCCATGTGGAGAGCTTGCCCGGATTTGATACAAGCTATGGAGTTATTGAAAATTCGTATGAGGCCTACTTCAAATATGTCAAAGAATTATTAAATATTCCGCAGAGTCCACCCACCTAGATCGGCTCGTAGGGAATCTTTTAAACTTCTTCACCTTTCCCATAGATTTCAAAATGTAAATTGCATATGGTTGAAATAAATTTTATGGGATAGAGAATTCTATGGCTGGGGTTGCAAATTTAGTCTTCACGACTGTTCAAACATCAACGCCTCTTTCAGGGCAATTACCAAGCTTTGTGTGGCTGCCTTTCACAGTGGTCCATAAGACTCACCGGATGTGGCGCCAATGGCGTCGAGCTGTCCTATATACAAATCAAAATAATTTTGCTGGATTAGCAGCAGGGCATGCAGCCTATTTAGCTGGCGGCGCTAATGTCCCTTTTATTCGGTGCATTGCCCAAGCCACAATGATCTGCAGTCGTATTTTCGAATGCATCGAACAGCAAATCAAAATACGCGGACATTGCCGTTCCTTAATCCATGCCATCAAAGGCGAATATCTGCCGCACCATAAGCCCATTTGGCCGGCTAACTCTAAGCATTTGCTAGTATCCCCTTCTACAATTATCTGGTGGAAAGCTTTAAAGCAAGAAAGCCTCAGTCGCACCAAGGAAATTGCCCACCATTCTTATCACATCATTACAGGCATTTTTCAACTCAGCATGCTCATGCTTGACGCTGCCGAAAGTTTTTCTTCCAGCCCTGAAACAGGAAATGAGAGTATCAGAGAATTCTACTGCAATATGTCCAAAAGTGTGGACGGATTAGTCAACAACAGTGAAAGGCTGCTCGAAACGATGACTAGGCATAAAGAGTTAATTCAAAAAGTGCTGACGGGAATGAACATTCCGATTTCTTTTGATCAAATCCTGACCTCGTTAAATAAAGCTCTGGGAAATGCACAAAATTTAAACAATGCGTCTAAAACTGCTCAGGCGAAATTAGGCGGGCTGATGGTCGATTTGGCCAAAAAAGGACTTTTTGGCTTTTTAATTGGCATCGGCCTCTCTGAGTTTGTGCCAAATATTGCAGTGACTCCCTTAAAACCCTTGTGGGCATCAAAGGAGACGCTAAATCCACTAAACCGTTATCCCCCGCGCGCATGGGTTACTCTTCCTTCCAAATTGCCTCAATCTGAACCCACAGAGGAAAATCCAGGAGTCAATGTCACTGAGAAACCATCATTCAATTGTCCAGATCATCTCCCGATTTCCAAAAAAGCCCAAGCCGCATTTAATCTCTCTTCGCCTGCCAAAATTGCAGCTCCATCCAATCCAACAGAAAAATCACGCGAACGCCTCGTCAATTTATTTAATCATCCCGAAATTTATGTCGAAGGTTAGAAAGTGCTGAAATTAAGTTGCCATGGAATAAAAATGCGCTAACCTTCATAATGATTGCTTGGTTTTTCTAACCTGAGTTTTAACTTTGTATGAAGGATGCTATTTTTTATGGAGACTCAAAAAATCCGGCGTCAGTTTTTGAATTATTTCAAACAACATGCGCATCGTGTGATTTCCTCTTCCCCCGTTTTCCCGCACGATGATCCAACGATCCTGTTTACTAATGCAGGCATGAATCAGTTCAAAGACGTCTTTTTGGGAAAAAGTATACGTGATTATCAAACTGCCACCACCAGTCAAAAATGTATTCGCGTGGGGGGCAAACACAACGATCTCGAAAATGTGGGACATACTAGCCGTCATCTCACCTTCTTTGAAATGCTTGGCAATTTTTCCTTTGGAAATTATTTCAAAAAGGAAGCAATCAAATATGCCTGGGATGTCTCGACGCAAGTTTTTGGATTTGAACCAGAGTTTATCTGGCCCACTGTTTTTCGCGATGATGAAGAAGCCTTCGAAATATGGACCCAATATGTACCCGCAGATAAAATTACCCGCTTCGGTGAAAAAGACAATTTTTGGTCGATGGGAGAAGTTGGACCTTGCGGCCCCTGCAGCGAACTTTATTACGATCGCGGCGCCAAATATGGTCCCGCCCGCAATCCGTCAGAAGATGTCACAGGAGAAAGATATCTGGAATTTTGGAATCTAGTCTTTATGCAATTTAATCGCCTGGAAAATGGCGAGCTTTCCCCCCTGCCAAAACCTTCCATCGATACAGGGGCTGGGATTGAGAGAGTAGTCGGTTTAAAAATGGGAGTCGACTCTGTTTTTGCCACCGATATTTTGCGAGAACTGATCGCCCAAACCGAACAAGTCTTTAACCGTCCCTATGAAGCCACCAATGCGGAGACAGCCCCCGCTTTCCATGTCATCGCCGATCACCTGCGTTGTTTAGCCTTTGCGATTGCCGATGGAGTCCAACCAAGCAATGTGGATCGCGGCTATGTGTTGCGCAAAGTACTGCGTCGCGCAGTACGCTATGGACGCTCAATGGGGATGGATGCACCCTTTCTCGCTAAGATCCTGCCACGGCTTATTTCGACCATGGGCGAAGATTATAAAGAACTCACTAGCGCACAACACCGGATTGCCGAAATTTTAACTGTGGAAGAAGAAGCCTTTTTGCGCACTTTACGCCGCGGCGGCAACATCCTCAATCAAATTATTGACCATGCACACCATGCTCAGCAGCACATCAGCGGGGATGAAGCCTTTAAATTGAAAGATACCTACGGATTTCCTCTCGAAGAAATTGAACTGATTGCCAAAGATACCGGCCTGACAGTGGATAAAGAACGCTTTCAAGTCCTGGAAGCTGCAGCCAAGGATCGTTCGCGGCAAAGTCAAAAAACGACGCAGCAGATGGCTTCCTCCAATCTTTTTGTCGAATTTGTACACAACCATCCCCCGACGACTTTCATCGGCTATACTCAACTCAATTCCACCAGCAAGGTTATTGGCCTAGTCGTCAACCAAGAATTTGTGGAACAAATTTATCCAGGGCAAGAAGGCTTAGTGATTCTCGACCAAACGCCCTTTTACGCCGAAATGGGTGGTCAGATTGGAGACACAGGCAGTTTAACGTCTGCGACAGGGGTGCTTTTCGAAGTTTCAAACTGCCTATCCCCTTATCAGGGGGTTTCAGCCCATGCCGGTTTGCTCGTAAACGGCACGCTTAAAATTGGAGATAGTGTTGAAGCTCATGTGGAGAGGGAACGCCGGCAAAAAATAGCCAACAATCACACTGCCACGCATTTATTGCACTGGGCTTTGCACCTTGTCTTAGGGGAGCACATTAAGCAAGCTGGATCCGTCGTTGACCCGCAACGTTTGCGCTTTGATTTCAGCCACCATAAGGCTGTCACCAAAGAGGAAATGCACCAAATTGAAAATTTAGTCAACCAAAGAATTCGGGAAAATCTACCGGTAGCTACCTACGAAATTCCTTATGAAGAAGCCCAAAAAAGAGAAGATATCAAACAGTTTTTTGGTGAAAAGTACGGCAACATCGTTCGTGTGGTCGATGCGGAATTTTCCAGAGAACTTTGCGGCGGCACGCACACTTCAGCGTTAGGAAATATCGGTTATTTTAGAATCGCCCGCGAAGGCAGCATCGCTGCAGGTATTCGGCGTATTGAAGCCGTGACCGGCCAAGAGGCTGAAGCCTTGGCCTATGCCAGCGAGCAAGATTTAGATTTTCTGGCAGATATGCTCAAAACCCAGCCGCCTAAACTGCGCGAACGTATTGAAAAATTATTGGAAGAAAATAAACATTTGCACCAAGAATTAAAGAGCTTGAAAAAAGGGCAGCTAGGAATCATGCTTGAGCAATTGTTGCAGAAAAGTGAAGTCGTTCAACAGATTCCTTTTCTGGCAGCTCAGCTAGAATTGCCTACAGCGGAATTGCGGGATTGCATGGAAATTCTGCAGGTTAAAATGCCTTCAGGAGTAATTGCCTTAGCAGCTGCTGAGGGAGAAAAGTGTCATTTGCTAGTCAGAGTCAGTGATGATCTGGTGGCCAAAGGTATTCAGGCTTCGCAATTGATTAAAACCGCGGCTCCTCTTATCGAAGGTACGGGTGGCGGCAAAGCCAACTTGGCGCAAGCTGGCGGCAAAGCGCCGCAAAAAATAGCGGAAGCGTTGCAAAAAATTCGCGAACTGTTAGGAAATGTGCAATAATAATTTGCCCACTTCCCTAGAGCTCGCCGCTTGAGGTAATGTGTTCGAAGAGATATTAAAACATCCAAAGATTATTGAACTTGAAGAAGCCCTCAAGCAGGGAAATCATCTTCTGGTGGAAGAGCTATGGAATGCGCCTAAAGCTTTAATTGCCGCATTGGCGGTGAAAGTGACAGGATGCCATGTTTTAATTTTAACAGGGGGCAGCCAAGAAGAAAGTCGCCTATATCACGACTTCCCTTTCTTCTCCGCCGCCCCACGCTTAGATTTCCCTGCCTGGGAAACACTTCCCTCAGAAAACATTCCTCCCAGCCCGGATACCGTCGGAGAACGCTATAAAGTTCTGCAAGAGCTTGTATCGACTGCCACCCCGCATATTGTCATTAGCGGCTTGCAAGCCTGCCTACAATCCTTAATACCACCGCAAAACTTCACCTCGCTGTATCTCACTCTAAAAAAAGGGAGCTCCTTCCCGTTTGATCAGCTGATTCAACGTTTGAATGAGATGGGGTACAACCGTGTCCCTGTCACCTCAGATAAGGGAGAGTTTTCCGTACGCGGCGGCATTATCGATGTTTTTCCTGTCGCTTCACCCGATCCCTATCGCATCGAATTCTGGGGAGATGAAGTGGAATCGTTGCGGATCTTTGACCCGATTGGACAGCGCTCGGTCAAACCTCTTGAGCAAATTGAAATCACCCCTGCGCAAGAAATGGAGCTCTTACAAAAATCCTCACAAGTCTGCACCATTTTAGATTATCTCGGTCCGCGCACCATCGTGATCTTCGACGACCTTTTAGCCCTTGAAGATCGCTATGCTTCCCTCATTAACATCTGCGGCTCCCCCACCCGTTCCTTTCAGAGCATCGACCAGCTATTTCAACAGCTCAAACCGTTGCAAAAAATTTACTGGAGCAAACAACCGATAGAGGAATTAACGGAAGTCAAAGTGGAAAATCCCCGCGGCAAAGGCTTTTATTCTGAAACGGCCCCTATGCATGGAGTCGCTTTCAGCATGTTTGATCAAAATATTTCCGCCAAACGCTGGCAATCTCCTTTTGTGCCCCTGGTCGATTATCTCCTTCCCGGGCGTGATGAAAATCTGGAAGTTTCAGGTGAAGAGCTCCTAGACGCGCTGGCTCACCTTTCCAAAGAAACTAAACTCCATTTCTTATGCGCCACTGAGCTGGAAGAAAATACACTCAAACAAAAAATGGCGCATAAAGACATTGTACTTCCTCCCCAAACTTCTTTTGAGATGGGATACCTCTCCAGCGGGCTCGCTCTGCCGCAGGCTCATTTTCTGTTAATCCCCTTTACCGAAGTCTCACACCGCTATCGCCTGCGCCGCCAAAAGCTTCGGAGCACCTATCACACCCCACCCTCAGAATCGACCCAATTAATTCCTGGAGATGTGATTGTCCATCTAAATCATGGGATCGGACGTTTTCTAGGGCTTGAAAAAAAAGTCAACCATCAAGGGGTCTTAAGTGAATTCTTCCTGATCGAGTATGCCGATAATGGCAAGCTCTATGTCCCTCTGAATCAGGCCCATCTTATCACCAAATACATTGGCAGCAACGAAGAGTTACCCACCCTGCACACCATTGGCAGCTCCCGCTGGAAGAAGACGAAAGAAAAGACGCATGAAGCGATTGTTGGCTATGCCAAAGATTTGCTGCAGCTTTATGCGCAACGCGCCACCAAAGTTGGGGTTGTTTATCCACAAGACAGCGTGGACATGGTCGCTTTCGAAGAAGATTTCCCCTACATCGAAACCGAGGATCAGCTGCAAGCGATCGGGGATATTAAAGGTGACATGCAATCCACTAAACCAATGGACCGTTTAGTCTGCGGCGATGTCGGTTATGGCAAAACGGAAGTTGCGATGCGCGCGGCTTTTAAAGCCGTGGTGGATGGACATAAGCAGGTCGCAGTTCTAGTCCCTACCACGGTTTTAGCGATGCAGCATTTTGAAAATTTTGTCGAACGCATGGCGAATTTTCCCGTCCGGATTGGTGTCCTTTCACGCTTTCGCAGCGCTAAAGAGATTCGTGATACCCTCGAACAGGTGGCCAAAGGAAGCATTGACATCCTTATCGGCACACACCGCATCATCAGCCAAGATGTCATCTTTCACGATTTAGGATTGATCATTATCGATGAAGAGCACCGCTTCGGCGTCAAAGCCAAGGAAACGCTGAAGAAAATCAAAATGGGAGTGGATTGCATCACCCTTTCCGCCACCCCCATCCCGCGCACGCTCTATATGTCTCTCGTTGGTGCCAGAGACATGTCAGTCATCAACACCCCGCCTCAAGATCGACTCCCTATCACCACTGTGATTTCAGAACCTGGCGATCAGGTCTTTAAAAATGCGCTGTTGCGGGAATTATCGCGCGATGGACAAGCCTATGTCATCCATAATCGCGTAGAGACTATTCATGGAGTCGCCTCCAAGATCAAAGAGCTATTGCCTCAAGCGCGCGTCGTCGTTGGCCATGGCCAGATGAGCTCAGATGAATTAGATTCCGTCTTCCATGCCTTCAAAAAAGGCTCAGCCGATATCCTTGTAGCCACCACCATTATTGAAAGCGGCATCGATATTCCCAATGCTAATACCATCTTGATTAATCGCGCCGACCAATTCGGCTTGGCCGATTTATATCAATTGCGCGGACGTGTGGGACGCTGGAACCGCCGCGCCTACGCCTATTTCTTAGTCCCCAGCTTAAAAGCCATGCCGCTGCTTGCCCGCAAACGGCTGCATGCCCTGGCAGAAGCGTGTGGATATGGCGGAGGGATGAAATTAGCTATGCATGATCTGGAAATCAGAGGCGCTGGCAATATTCTAGGGACAGAACAATCAGGTCATGTGGCAGCCATTGGATTCCATTTCTACTGCAAAATGTTAAAGCGCACCATCCAAGCACTACAAGGGGAAGTCTCGGCCGGTATTGTCGACACTAAATTGGAATTCCAATTTGAAGCCAATCTCCCGGAAAAATATATCAATGAAGTCAGTTTGCGCATGGAAATATATCAACGACTAGGTGAAGCCTTCTCCGTTGATGAAGTGGAGACGATTGGCAAAGAAATGCAAGATCGATTTGGCCCGCTGCCAACTCCCGTGCAATGGCTGCTTGTACTAACCAAGCTTCGAGTCTTTGCCTCATTGAAAGGCTATATTTCCATGAAGTTTGACCCCCTCTCCGTCACCATCGAATGGCGCAAAGGCAAGCAAGTTTTATCCAATAAAATTTTTACTGGGAAAGCCAAGACTCCGCAAGACTTGGAAAAAGCCACCAAGCAAGCGTTAGAAAAATGGGAAAGCGAAAAATTCAAAAGCTAAAGAGCGTGGGGATAGCACAAGAAGAGTTGTGTAGTCATCCTAGTCGCCCTATTACCTAAAACTTTAGTTTGCACTCATCTTGCTCATCCTGCCGCTTGCGATCCTATTATCCTGTTTCTTTCAAATATCATGGATTTTGAACAGGATGAGCATGATCGCAAGCGGCAGGATGAACAAGATGATCCTAATATCCTGTCACTTTTTTTGAATTCACGTGTGTAACAGCTCACTATTTGCATAAGGCAGTAAGCAAACGTAAAAGGGAGAAGTACACGGTTAAAGTTCCGATAACATAAGATATTATCCGTCTAATATCTTTTTTATTCTCTTTGGTCAGATTAATTTCTGACTTTTTTAGTTTTGATACAATTTCTTTATATATCAGGAAAGTTGCAAGTGTTACCAAAGCAAGCATACCAAGCATTTGAACGATAACCAACGTAGATTCATTCATCACTTTTAATCCTCCACAGGGTCGAGAACCAATTTTTATAGCGTACTCAACGTTTGATGTAAAAATAAATCTTTCCTATTCGAAGCGAAAACAGAAATTAGATCTAGGAATTTTTTCAAAGAAATTTAAAGAAATAACAGGGTTTTAGGATAATCAAGAAAGGGAATTAGGGTTGCGATAGAGAGGAAGAATGATGCCGTCAAGTTATCATCCTATTAACCTGAGTTTTGGGTTTCTCTCTTCTGAGATTCAAAGAGATCTCTGTTTAATTGAGAAGCTTTTTTTCGAAGAAAATAGCCAAAGCACTATTTTCGAGGAAAAACCGCCTCAGAATACTGAAAACGCCTGAAAATCATATGCATTGAAGTATTACTCGCACTTTTTAAAGATTACTTTTGGGTAATCCTTCAAGATAGACTGCCATTTCATCATAGCCCTTAGCACGTGCCACTTCAGCTGCCGTTTTCTCGTCTCTGTTTTTAATGAACGGGTCTGCCCCTAATTCGATCAATAGTTTTACAGTCTCCAAATCACCTTGTCTGGCGGCTATATGCAGGGGAGCATCTTGGTATTTATTCTTCCGATTAATGTCTGCACCTTTTGCATGTAAAAGCTTAATCATTTCAGAATTAGGCTTCCATACCGCAATACTTAAGGGTGTTTCCCAGTTATTTTCTAGGCCAATATCTATTGAGCCATTTTTATTTTCCGTTTGCGGCTCTTGGGGCTTAGGATTAGCTCCATTATCAAGTAAAAAGCGCACAACCTCCACATTGCCTTGAAAGACGGCTGCAAATAAAGGCGGGTTACCATATTTCCCAAAGCCATTGACATCCGCTTTTTTCGCTACTAGCCACTGAACGACGTCCAATTCTCCCATTTCACAGGCCGTATATAGGCAGGTGGCCCCGCGTGCATCAGCCTCGTTCACCTTAGCATTTTTTGCTAGAAGCTCTTGGATTATTTTTTTAGGATTAACTTCCACACCCTTATTTTTTAAATTTCTAAGAGCCATGTGAAGAATGGTCTCTTTATTGAAATTCCTTGTATTTACATCCGCTCCTTTTTCAAGTAAAAGCAAAATAAGCGGCTCATGATTATTTTGAATAGCATGCTGCAATGGGGTTTTAGCCACATATCCAGAGCCTTCTGTAGTCATTGTATTAATTTCGGCACCCTGCTCAATTAAATACTTAGCAACTTCAAATCTCTTACTCAGGCAAGCTACTTGAAGCACTGTGGTATTACAAGAGTCTACGGTCGCATTGATCTCCAATCCATCTTTCAGCAATTGGATGAGCGCATGAGTGGTTGCTTCTTCCGAGAACTTTCCATCTGCCCCCTTGACGCCATAAGAACAGATCGATACAAATTGTTTCTTTTTATCTTGCAAAGCTTGCAATGCCTGAAAAACGACCTTTTTAGTGACTCTACCGTCTGGAGATAAAGGTTTTAAATTGATATTTTTGGATATCAACCAATCTTTTAAACCTTGATCATTGAATTTTTTTTATAGCCGCAGAGATGAAGCAACAGTCCAAAGAGGGAGAAATTTTCATACTGAAGAGTTTTATTTTTAGGATCAAAGTAAAAAAGGGTCCGTGCCCACCACTTACCGATCTTCTGATCTTCATCATAAATGGAGCTTCCCTTCATGGCGAGCTTATTCACATCCGCAATCACTTTCATCAAACCACCTCTGACTAGCTCAGTCTAGTCTTCATGCTTATCTTGAAAGCGCCGTCTTTTACCACGAAAAACACCTTTCTCTTCGAGCTTAAGGAGCTTATCTAATTCTTCGATGGCTTTTACCCCTAGTTCCACATGTTCAGCCGTATATTTTGCATAAACATCCTGAGAGCTTTTTTTGGTTTTAATCCCTTTAGGATCCAGAGGAAGATCTGAAATCAGAAGCAGGGCCCCTAGTGGAAGCTTGTGATAGTAGCTCGCCATAAAAAGCGTGGCACATTCCATTTCCACCGCTTGCGGACGCGTAGCTTTTAACCGGGCTTTAAAATCTGAATTAAATTCCCAGAAGCGTTTATTAGTGGTATGGGTAATCCCCAAATGGTATTTAATTTCATCTTCAACAAGCACATTCGTGACGGCTTTCTGCACTAGAAAGTTAGCCATCGAAGGCACTTCTTGCGAAAAGTAAAAGTCTGAGGTACCTTCGCCGCGGATGCCTGCGACGGGCACAAAATATTCACCGACATGATAATGCCGTCTTAACCCCCCGCACATTCCTAAAAGCAGAGCCGCCTTAATGGGCAGATAAGCGCACAGATCTATGATTAAAGCTGCAGCCGGAGACCCAATTTTAAAATCGAGAATGCTTACCTTTTCTTTTGGAGAATGCGCGACCGAAAACATCGAACCTTCAATCACTTGCAGATCACGACTGGCGGCAAAATACTGCACATATTTGGGAAAGTTAGTTAACAAAAGATAGGGTTGAAATTCAGAAGCTTCAGAACCAGAATACCTTTCTAAAGTCCCAATCGCAATTTCTTCTTCTTCTTGATTAAAGCTATCTTCATCAGAATCAACCATGAATTTTTCTCCGTCAGATTATTCTTTCCAATCCATTTCTATTTTTTCTCCCTCACCAATTAATGGTCCCAATTTTAAGGAGACATTTTTTATCTCAGTGAAGACATGATGACAGCGTAAACATTCGAGTTCTTTTTCATAATAGCCCGCATGATAGTGAAAGTCTTTTCGATCTTCAAAAATATATCCACATTTGGGACAGCGGTTGTATCTAATGAAAAGATCCCATGTATGTTCACCTGCTTGAGTCATCTCTATCTCGTATTTTCCTTTTTTCGACCAGGAAATAACCAACTCATTAAAGCGCTAAGCAACCCTTTTCTTGGCTTTTTTCTGGGGATATGGATTCTATTTCCCCAGCCATTCAATTCATGCATTTCACATCCGATAATGCCTTTCCCCGGTTCTACTGAGTGTTTTTTCAGCGTCGTATCAGGAGGATAGTCGCGATATTCTTTATCCCACATAAACTATATACTTTTTGGAAGTTTAACTTGAGCGTAACCAGCCTATCAATAATACTCAAGTTGAAAAAAACGGCTAAAAAAATCGATCATAAAACCCAAGAGACATATGACACAGCATGCGATCGCAATTATTGGAGGAGGGTTCTCGGGATTATCTGTTTTAGCTCATCTCATATCCCAAGCCACGGCCCCCTTTTCTGTCTATTTAATTGAACGCTCAAAAGATTTTGCCAAAGGAGTGGCTTATTCAACTTCATCCATGGCTCATCCTTTAAACGTACGCGCTAAAGCCATGGGAGTTTTTAACGATCAGCCAGAACACTTTTGGGAATGGGTCGAACAAAATAAGCAACATCCCCTTCTGACGACCTTAACACTCAATCCCGATGCTTTTCTGCCGCGTCTAGTCTATGGGTTGTATTTAGAAGATCTTTATCAGGCAATCCAAAAAGAAGCAGCCCGAAAACAGATTAAAATAGCGCTTGTATCGGACGAGGCCCTCGATGCCACCCGTCTTTCCTCAGGTAAGCTCTTGCTGCAACTACGTACAGGTAATATGCCAGCAGTGGATTTTCTCGTGCTTGCCTTAGGAGCCCCTCCTGCTAAACGCCTGTCTTTCGAATCAGCTGAGCTCTTAAAACACCCAAATTACATTGCTAATCCCTGGAACCCGCCGCAGCATAGTATTTTACGCGATAAAGCCGTGCTTGAAAATCAAAAAGTTTTGATTATCGGTTCTGGCTTGACTACTGTAGACACCATTTCTTCTTTGGCCGAACGGCACATTAGCGGAGAAATTATCTGTATTTCTCCGCGTGGAACTTTTCCACAAATCCATCAAAAAAATTCCCCTAAAAAGGCTTTACCCGCTTTCTGCTTGGAAGACCTCCCAAAAACTAGCTTAAAGCTATTGAAAGCAATCAGAAGCGAAATCTTAGCAGCGAAGGATTGGAGAGAAGTCATCGATGCTCTCAGAACTTGCACACAAGCGCTGTGGCAAAGACTACCGATCGATGAACAAAGGCGTTTTCTTGCACACCTTTTTTCGTTCTGGAACAACCATCGCCATCGCATGGCTCCAGCATGTGCACTGACGATTGAACGCTTAAAGCAGGAAGGAAAGTTTTCGATGAAGTCAGGGCGCGTCGTGCACATTGAGCCAATCTCTTCCGATCAGCTCCAAGCAACGATTAAAACACACGCGGAAACTTACACCCTGCTGGTAGAGTATGTCATCAAATGTACCGGTCCTGAGTATGCTGTTAAACATCAGCACAATCCGTTGCTAGATCATCTTCATCAAAAGCAATTGATCGAATGGGATCCCTTAGGCTTAGGTCTGGCAGTGACAGAAGAGTGCGCAGTCAAAGGTTTGGCGACAGGTCAAATCTACGCTTTAGGGGCTTTACTTTTCGGTGCCAAATTTGAAACCACCGCGGTACCGGATATCCGGGAAGAAGCTTCCACTATAGCCACTACCTTGTTAAAAAAATTTAAAGGACTTAGATGCTAAAGAAAATATTTATCATTGTTCTTTCTTTATTTTTAGTCGGTGGCTTCCTTTATCGAGAGATGCTTGTAAGGCTTTATGAAGGTCTTCAACAATACCGTACAGCAAAGGATCGCGCCAAATATTATCAGTTGGAAGATGGAACTATTCAAGACATTACGCAAAAAATTATCTTGGATGAATCGATTCCGATGTCTTTAAAACAACCTCTGATTGATGGAAAGCGGCGGGTCGTCATTTTCAAATATTTAAGTGGTTCCAATGATGTTGCAGGCTATTTCAGTTATCTGACAGACGCCGAGCATCCATTGATGATTTTT